>CANSFH010000046.1 GCA_947646115.1 uncultured Mycoplasma sp. | reverse complement strand
TTATTCCTTCAACCGTTGAACCAAGTCCTCCAAACATACTAGAACCTATAAAGTATGCTAGTGATACTCCTCCTAGTAACAATAAAACTCCCAAGATTAATAACATTCTCTTATTTTTCTTTTCCACATTCTCACTCCTTATCCTTATACGGTTAATATAATTATAATTTACTCAATTTAAAAAGTCAATAATTTATTAACCTTATACGGTTATAGAAATTTAATATTTTACTGTTAAAATACTTATAAGGTGATAATTTTGAAAACTAATGCAGCCATCTCTCAAAGATTACAAAATATATGTAAAAAAAGAAATTTATCTATAAATAAATTAGCCTCATTATCTTGTCTAACACAAAGTACTGTTCAAAATATTATAGAATGCAATTATCAAAATACAAAATTATTAACTATTGTTAGAATATGTGACGGATTAGAAATATCTTTAAAGGAATTCTTTGATGATTCAATTTTTAATAATTTAGATAGAGAAGATTAAAATTAACTAACGTAAAAAATCCCAAGATTAAATCTTGGAATTTTTATTTAGAAAAACAAATCATTTAAAGCATCACTAATTATTTTACTAGTTAAATTAATAATTTCCTCTACATTAGGAGTTGTATACAAATTCTTATTACGTTCATACACTACAGGAACTCCAATTGCAATAACAGGAATATTAAAAGTTCTCGCATCAATTTTCTTATTATCTTTAATTGCACTTCCCGGGATAATACCTGTATTATTAATTTCAATACAATTATTTAAATAAGCTTCATTACTCGTAGCTAAAGAATCAATCATAATAATAACCGTTGGTCGCAACTTTTTTACAACCATTTCAATTAAACTAAAAGAGCTAATTCCTGTTTTTTCTGTAACCTCAGGATTAAATAATGCCACTTTAGGTATATTTAAAAAATCATTAAAATGATTAGTTGCCATCACTTTATTAGTTGTATTAACTCCCAAAGAATCACATATAATACTAGAATTTCCTAATCCTATAATTAAAGGTTTAGCAGGCGTTTCATCTTTAAACATAGCCTTTAATATTTTCATAACTTCTTTCTTTAATCCTTTTTCACATTTATGCAAAGAAACATAATCAAAATTAATTGTAAAGTAATCTCCTTTTATCCTTTTAACTAATTTTTCATTAGAACTATCCACTTTAAAGTGACTAACATTATACCCTCTATAATTTTTCTCATCTATTTTAAGTAAATTATCCTTTATTATTTTTGAAGAATCCATAAACACTTTTTTCATAACTAACACCATTATTATTATGAAAAAAAGCATCTAATTTATACTTTTATTTACCTAAACTTCTAAAAACTTTTTACAACTTAACTAAAACATCTTCCTTTAAATTTTCATATGCCATATCTATAAAAGTTTCTAACAAATTTTCGAAATCAAAATCAGGATTTTCTTCATATATTTTTTTAATTAAACTATTTAAGTAAAGCTGAAATTCCTTTTTTGTTTTCTTATTTTTTAATCTATATATAAACTCTATAATTCTAACTGCCATAAATAATAAATCAATTTTTGCAAAACTTATATTTATATTAATAATTATGCCATATTTTTCTTTAATTACTAAAGCTACATTATTAACAAAATCTTTTCTCTCTTCTATATATTTTACAAATTGTCTTTGTTTTATTTTGATATCATTATAAGCTTGCTTACCTTCTACTGAAGAAGAATTAATTTCCAAACTTATAAGTTTATCTATTAAATTTTTCCTATCTGGCGGCATATCTCTAAATAAATTATCAACTACTTCTCTTTTTTCAGCTTCAGTTATTCCTGAAATATTTAAAAAAAAATCATATATAGTTTTATGTAATAATCCTTTTGTAGCTATTTTATAGTATCTAATTCTCATTGTTTGTAAATCTGCTTTGGCTTTTTTTTCTAATAAAGTTTGATCTAATTTTTCACCTAAAATATATTTTTCTAAATTTAAACGCCTTTCTTCGGGTAATTTAGCCATTAAATAATCAATTATTTCTTTTTTATCATCTAAACTAATTTGTGGAACATCTTGAAAAGCATCATAAATAGTTTTCTCTGGTTTATTTAGGCTTTCAATTTCTCTTTTATACTGCTTTTGTAATATTTGAATATCACTACGAGCCTTATTTCCTAATTCACTTCTTGTTTTTATCTGCCCTGAAACATAGAGATTTATTCTATTTCTTCTTTCTTGATTTAAATTATTTAATAATTTATCAACAATATATTTTCTTAAATTTTCATCAATTTCTGGACTTAAAGGAAAATAATCATAAATAGTTTTTTCGGCTTGATATACATTTTCTTTTATATTTTTAAATTGTTTTTTCATTGTTTGAATCCAATTCCAGACTCTTCCACCTTGAGCAGTTCTTCCTGATAGTTTATGATTTGTATAATCAATAATTAATTTTTTTCTTTCTTCACTCTGCTTATTAAACAAATATCTAACTATTTCTAATTCACTTTGATAATCATTACTAATCATAATAAAGAAACGATTAAAAAAGTTCTTAATAAAAACAACTTCACGATATTTATTATTTAAATTAATAAGAAAGCTCTTGTCTTTATTAGAAGAATTAATATATATATCATAATCTTTTAATAATTTTTCTAATTCTTTAGAAGAATAACTACATATTACTCGGTCAAAATCAATTTTATCAATATCCCAAAATTCATTATAAAGATTAAATATTTGAATTAAAATATTATAACTTGCAAGAATTATATTAAGTTTTTTATAATGTTCACTTTTAATATCAATATTCTCTAAATCTATTTTCATTAAACTAGCAAAATGTTTTACAATTTTTATTGTGTCTTTTAAACTAATATCATAAGGTTTTATCTTTATATAAATATCATATTTTCCTTCACTAAAACATATAAAATCTTCAAATCCAAAATCAAGTATACCTAAATTCTTTAATAATCCTCTAAATTCTCTCGATTCATTTTTCCAAAAATCAAATAACTCTTTATTAATAGACCCATATAAAGCTTTAACATCCCTCACAAAAAGATTTAATACTAATCTATTATTACTAGTTCTATTTCTAATAGATATTAATATATTATCTATATATCCCTTATTAATTGCAGTTTCAGTCATTTTCTACCCCTGTACCCGTAAAATATAACAAATATTTTAACATAATTCGATTATTTGTCAATTTATTTCTAAAATACTTGAAAAATAACCAATAGTTTGGTAAAATTGAAACTGATATCAAGGAAGGAGTGTTCCAATTTGGCAAATATTAAAAGCTCTAAAAAGGCTATAAAAGTAATAGCTAAAAAAACTGATAACAATCATGAGCTAAAGGCGAGAGTAAAAAATTTAATTAAAGAAAACGAAAAAGCTATCGCTGCTGGAGATTCTGAAAAAGCTAATGCTTTATTTAAAGATGTTCAAAAATATATGGACCGTGCTGTTAGCAAAGGTTTAATTAAGTCAAATACATCTGATAGACAAAAAGCAAGATTATCAAATAAAGTTAAAAATATGAAGTAACATTTATTGTGAACTTCTTT
>CANSFH010000045.1 GCA_947646115.1 uncultured Mycoplasma sp. | reverse complement strand
GCATGTGTATCCCTAAAATCATGAAATCTACAAGGTATTCCTAATTCATAATGAATTACCTTAAATGGATATTTAACACTATCTGATCCTTCAAAAACACCATTATTTTTTAAAAATACCAAATGAGCTTCTGGTAAAGCAACATCTATTTCAGCAGGAACACTTATTATTTTTATTTCATTTTTCTTAGTATAAGGATTTTTTACTTCTTTTTTATAATGCTTCATATATGAATCACCATAATGTTCTGCAAATATTTCTTGCTCTTTTTTAAAATTCTTTAAAGCATTTACTAAAGTATCCCCTATATCTACAGTTCTATAACTACTAAGAGTTTTACAAGTACCAAAATACCAAACTGTTGCTGACTGCCCCTCGATTAATCTTTTTTTAGTACCACCAGATTGATTTTTCTTTAAAATATTACGATCAACACGCAAAGTCTTTTTTTCAAAATCTATATCTTCCCATGTCAAACCAAACACCTCTGAGAGTCTAAGTCCTGTGTAATATGCGGTTAAAAAAGCATAGTAAACGCACCGATTATTTTTTACCCTATTTAAAATTCTTTCGATTTCTTCTTCAGTAAATATATGTGCTGGATCTTCATCTGGTGCATCATACTTTGGTACTTTTACATTTATTGAAGGATTAACCTTAATAAAATCAACTCCATCACTACTTGCATAATTAAAAGAATTTTTTATTACCTTTAATATAGTCTTTAAATAATTTTTTGAATAACTATTATTGATAAATAAATCATTCATAAATTTCTGTAGTGTTGCTCTTGTCATTTTTGCCAATAAATAATGCCCTAATTTTGGTTTTATATGAATCCTAATTAATCTTTCATAACTTTCAATGGTATGATATTTCAAATTAATCTGGCAATATTCTTTCATCCAATAATCTAAATAATCACTATATGAAATTTCAGAAGGTTTAAAGGTCATTCCCGTTTGCATATATTCGTTATATGCTTTAATACCTTCTCTTTCTGCTTCCGCCTTTGTCTTAAATCCACTTCGATTTTGAAATTTCCGTTTGCCATTAACTCTTGCTATTTCAAATTGATATTGATACACCTTCCCTCTTTTTTGAATATTTACTTTTCCCATTGCACTTCCTCCTCACTTCTTTCTTGAGTGAAGAGGATTAAAAAAATACCAGCATAGATGCTAGTATTTTTGTTTACAAATTTGTTTGCAACAAGAAATCCCTTTATTTATAAGGGTTTGCAGCCTATTTTTGCAAACATTTGATTTTTATGCAAACATTTTGCAAACATTTTAGCTATTTTCATTGTTTCAAGATATTTTTACACTCTCACAAACCCTTATAAACACTACTATTTACCACAGCATTGCTTATATTTCTTACCTGAGCCACATGGACAAGCATCATTACGACCAGTTTTATTTACTCTTTTAGGCGCTGATTTTTCTTTTTCTTTACCATCGCTAGCATTCCCTTTTAAAGTCTGTTTACGTTCAATATTTTGTCTTATTTCAGCATTAAGTAAAAACGTTGCAATTTGATTATCTATTCTTGATAAAAATTCATCAAATAATTCAAATCCTTCCATTGTATAAGCTTGAATTGGATTAACTTGACCATAACCACGAAGCCCAATACCCTCTTTTAAATGTTCCATAGCGCTCATATGATCAACCCAATTAGAATCAATTACTCTTAATGTTATAGCTTTCTCAAAATCATCACTAACTGGAACATCTTTAATTTTTTCTTCATAGTCTTCTATTACCATATCAGTTATAAATTTAACAGTATCATCATCATTTAAATCTTTAATATCAACAAATTTCAAATTATTAGCTTTTAAATAATTATTATTTACATACTCAATTATTTCATCTTTATCAGAATCAGTTAAATAGTTTTCTGGTGCTAAATGTTTTTCGCATAAATCTGCAATAACATTTTTAAAAGTTTCAATTATTCTATCATGAATAGAATCCATATCAAGTACTTCATTTCTTCGATCATAGATTATTTCTCTTTGTTCATTTAAAACGTTATCATAATCTAATAAACTTTTACGAATATCATAGTTATTTCCTTCAACTTTCCTTTGCGCTGATTCAATAGATCTAGTTAAAGTTTTACTTCTAATAGCTTGATCATCAACACCTAAATTTTGAAGCATAACCTTAATTCTATCTGTTCCAAAACGACGCATTAAATCATCTTCAAAAGAAACAAAGAATTGACTCATACCAGGATCTCCTTGACGTCCTGCACGACCGCGAAGTTGGTTATCAATACGACGAGATTCATGTCTTTCTGTTCCAATTACACACAAACCTCCAAGTTCAAAAACTCCATCTCCTAATTTAATATCTGTACCACGACCAGCCATATTAGTAGCAAGAGTTATAGCACCTTTCTCTCCTGCTTTAGCCACTATTTCCGCTTCACGAGCATGGTTTTTCGCATTTAAAACTTCATGTTTCAATCCAGCTTTTTTAAGTAAATCACTCAAATATTCATTGGCTTCAACACTTATTGTACCAATCAAAATTGGTTGACCTGTGCTATTAATTTCTTTAACAGTATTAACAATAGCTTTATATTTAGCTTCACTAGTAGCATAAACCAAATCTGCCAAATCTTCACGAATTACAGGCTTATTAGTTGGTATTTGAATAACATACATATTATATATATTTCTAAATTCTTCTTCTTCAGTTTTAGCTGTACCAGTCATACCAGATAACTTATTATACATTCTAAATAAATTTTGGAAAGTAATTGTTGCCATAGTTTTAGTTTCAGTATTGATTGTAACTCCTTCTTTAGCTTCAATAGCTTGATGTAACCCTTCACTAAATTGACGGCCTTGCATTAAACGTCCTGTAAATTGGTCAACAATAATTACTTCATCATTTTGCACAACATAATCAACATCTTTTTTAAAACCATAATTAGCTTTTAAAGATTGATTTAAATGATGAACTAATGCTGTATTATCTAAATCATATAAATTTTTTAAATTAAATATAGATTCAATCTTTTTACTACCATTTTCAGTTAAAGATACACTTTTAGTTTTAGCATCTATTACATAATCATCATTTTCTTTTAATTTCTTTACTGCTCTATCAGCATCAATATATAAATTATTAGAATTAAATCTTCCTCCTGAAATAATTAAAGGTGTACGTGCTTCATCAATTAAAATTGAATCAACTTCATCGACAATACAAAAATTAAGTGGTCTTTGTACTCGATCTTCTTTTTGTGCTACCATATTATCACGAAGATAATCAAATCCAATTTCATTATTAGTAGAATACAAAATATCTGCTTTATAAGCTTCTTGTTTTTCGCGAGCTGATAATTCTCTCATATTAAGACCTACAGTTAGTCCTAAAAAGCGATAAATATTTCCCATCCACTCTGAATCACGTTTTGCAAGGAATTCATTAGCAGTAACTATATGTACTCCAAGACCAGTTAAAGCATTTAAATAAGCTGGCATTGTCTCTGTTAAAGTCTTACCTTCACCAGTTTTAAGTTCTGCAATATTACCAAAATGAATAGCAAGTCCACCTAAAATCTGAACATAATAAGGTTTTTCCCCAATTACTCTATATGCAGCTTCTCTAGCTACCGCAAAAGCTGGAACTATTAAATCATCTAATGTTTTACAAGACTCTAACTCTTTCTTAAACTCTTCAGTTTTACTTTTTAATTCATCATCAGATAATTTAGACATTTCTTCATCCATTGCTATTATCTGATCTGCAATTTTCCCGAATCTTTTTAATTCTTTATATTCTGTATCAAATAAATTTCTTATTAAACCCATAAGTTATTCACCTTCCATACCAAGAATTATAACATAAATTACTACTAAATTACAATTAAATTACAAAAACTAGCCATTAATAATTTTTCATAATAAAATATGTCAAATTGTGAAAAAGAAAAAAATGACCAAAGTCATTTCAGACTGTTGACAAAATAAATTTTGTTAATAGTATTTTATTTTTAGGAAAAATA
>CANSFH010000044.1 GCA_947646115.1 uncultured Mycoplasma sp. | reverse complement strand
TTATTCCGAGAGAAAACCCCACATTTTAAAATGTGGGGTTTGTCTACAGTCTGAAATGACCAAAGTCATTTATTTAACATTTATTATACCGTAATTACCATCTTTACGTTTATACATTACTGAAACACACTCTTCATCAACATTTTTAAAAACAAAGAAATCATGATTTAATAAATCCATTTGTAAAATAGCTTCTTCCTCATCCATTGGTTTAGAAACAATATCTTTTCTCTTAACTATTTTAGTAATTTCTTCTTCATCAGTAGATACTTCAAAATCCGTATTAATATCAATATGCACTATATTTTTATATTGATTAATTAATTTTGTTTTATTTTTTCTAATTTGTCTTTCAAGCTTATCTACAACTTGATCTATTGCTGCATATAAATCACTATGCTTTTCTTCTGCCCGTAATGTAAACCTATTAGTCGGAACTGTAATTTCAATAATTTGTTCATTATTCTTAACTCTAACTATAACTTGAGCAGTAATCTTTTTATCATTTTCAAAGTATTTATTTAATTTTCCCATTTTTTCAACTATATATTCTTTTATAGCTTTAGTAATAGTTACCTTATCTCCTCTAATATTTAATTCCATATTATCACCTTACCTTTAATTAATTATATCACAAAATAATACTCTTGGAAATAGCATAAATTGTCACATTATAAAAGCTATTGACATAAATCAATAGCTCAATTTAATAACTATATAGTTGTAAGTTCTTTTTCACAAACATCTACAGCTTGTAATCCTTTAGAAGTTTCAATAAGTTTGAAATCAACTATTGCACCTTCTTTTAAAGTTTTGTAGCCTTCTTTAACTATAGCTGAATAATGAACGAAAATATCTTCAAGATTTTCATATTCAATAAATCCATAGCCTTTTTCATTATTAAACCACTTGACTTTACCTTGCATATCACACACCTCACCTTTCTACCTCGTATTTAAAATAACATACAAGCTACCCCCATTACAATAAAAAGCGTTCGACAAATTTCGCGAAACAAATTGCTTTTTATTATTAAGCTATTCCAAAGATATCATATAAATATGACAATTGAAAGCACCTTTGTACCAATTATATAATTTTGAGTTTTAAAGAAAATAAAATTATATAATATACTAAACTCATGTATTTTTAGACCCAAAATAAGTTACTTAAAGCAAACATACTTTAATTATCAAAAATATTGAGTTAAAATTAAAACGGTATAAGGAAGTAGTTTATGAAAGAAAAATTTATTAATTCATCTTTAGCATTTATAAATAAATATCAAGAATGCGATGATTTAAAAATAATTAAGCTAAAATATGGTTTAGAAGGAGTTTACAGCTTACTAGTTAAACTAACAGCAGTTATTATAATTTCTATTATAACTGGAACAATTAAAGAAACATTATTATTCTTATTATTCTATGCTGGCATAAGAACCTATAGTTATGGTCTTCACGCTAAAACTAATATTGCCTGCTGGATAATTACAATATTAATATATAATATAATTCCTCTTATTATAAAAAATTATAATATTCCTAATTACCTAGGTTATATAGTATTAATAATAAGTTTTATATCAATGATTTTATGGGCACCAGCAGATACTCCTAAAAAACCTTTAATAAGAAAAAAACAAAGAACTAAATGTAAGATAATTTCAACAATAACTATTGTTATCTATACTATAATATTCTTCATAAATGACATAACAATAATAAATAATGCATTAATATATGCGCTTATAGTTCAATCAATTATCATTAATCCATTACTTTATAAGATAACAAATACTCAATTTAATAATTATAAATATTATCATAAAAAGATTACTACGGTTTAGATTATTTTTATATAAATTATTTAAACAAAAAAGATAAAAAGGAGGTAAGAAAATGGAATTTTTAGCAAACTTATTAAGTGGGCTTGCTACAGCTTCTACTGAATCTCAATTCACATTTTGGATGGCATGGGATGAACCAGAATGTCCTGAAGAATTAATATAATCTAAAAATATGACCTATCAAGTCATATTTTTTATTCAATATTTAAGTTTTTGTTTGCGCACATTTTAGCAACAAACATATGATTAACTACTTTCACTTCCAGATTAACTTCATTGTTTCTTAATGCAGAATATAATCCAAAACCTCTCTTTTTACCTTTTGAAGAATAATTTATTTTTCCTATATCATCAATACTCATACTTCCTGAAAAACTATTTTTCACTTCAACAATAATTTGTTTATCTTTTTCATACATATTAATAATTAAAATTTTATTAGTACTGTTTACACAAGCTTCTATTGCATTATCTAAAATAATAGATAATTTCTCAATTAACACATTATAACGCCTTGGTTTTAAAACGTCAAATATATCAATTTTAATTTTATTATCAACTTTTATCTCTAATTTATCATTATAAGAATAAATTTTTTCATTTATAATACCATCCAAACCATAAGGTATATCACTTATTCTATTAGAGTAATCTATGTTAGAATTAAATTCATTTATTAAGTCTTTTATTAACATTCTCGTTTTCTTATCAGAAACAGATTCTATACTTAATAGTTTAGAAATTAAGTTATGTTTAAAAATATTTTGTTCCTTATTCATACTTACATAAAAATCATTATTTTTACGCAATATATCTACAAATATGCTATTTTCCAACTCACTATATTTTATGCGAATAAGTATAGCAAAGATAATAATCACTAAAATAGCCACTACAGATACTAACAAACTAACATCTAAATTACTTATATTAATAGCCATTAAAATTGAAAGAAAAAGAACAAAAGTAGTAAATATAAATAACATAGCATTTACATATTTAATTTTTGCAATAACTTTATATAACAAATTTACATACTTTTTTAAAAATTTTATTTTTCCTAAAATAACTATCATAACTAATACATATAATGTTGGAGCTATTACATAAATACTACTGCTTACATTTATATCATAGACATATTGCAAAAACAATAATATTAACATAGAAGAAAAATCTAAAATTATTCCAATTAACCAAACTATAAAAACATAATAAAATAATTTCTTAAAATTAAAATGTTCTATAGAATAAAATATGACAGGATAAAATAAAAAATATATTAATGTTCCAGCTACGTTTAAATTATAAAATTTAAGAAAAGTGATACTTAAAACACTAATTCCAATTATTAAAGATACTCTTAAATTTAATTTGAATTTTGATCCACTTAATTTACAATACAAATAAACATACCCTAAAGTGGAAAATAATCCAACAATCAAATAAACCAAAAATTTCATCATACTTCTAATTCTTTCTTATTCATTTTAGATAACATATATACTTTATCTCCATTATCTAAAACAAAATAACCTTCTTTATAATTTTTCTCACATATTCTATTTTTATTAACAATACATGATCTATGACACTGAACAAATCTATTATCTAAATATGTAATAATATCTTTAATACTTAAATTTAGCATATATTTATTACTGCTAGTTACAATCACTAGTTTTCTATCTTCAGTTTCTCTATAAATATATAAAATGGATTTATAATATAAACTAAGTTCAACACCGTTACTGCCTTTATAAATAAACATTTTATTATCAAAATTTCTTTTAAGAATATCCTTAATATCTTTCTTAAATCTATTATCAAAGTCATGAAATTTTTCAATAAAGTCAAATACTTCATAAACAGTTCTATGTGCACTTTCAAACATCTTATCATGATTAGTGATAAAAATAATTTCACTTTCCCAATCAACATCTCTAATTAATTTAGCAATACTAATACCACTTGCATTCAAACCTAGTTCAATATCTAAAATATAAACTTTTCTACAATCTGTATTCTGAATTTCTTTTTTTAATTCTGGCGTAATTTTTGTAAACATTAAAATTTCTTTATCTTGTTTTACTGTCTCATTTAACAAAATTTTGATACGATCTCTATCTTCCTTTGTATCATCAACAATAATAAACTTTATCACACAATCAACTCCAAGCTAGTTTACTATAAGTAATTATAGTATAATTTATAACCAAAGTCAAAAAGAATATGACGTTAGACATCATATTTTTTTTACTTTAAGTAAACTATCATTTATATAGCTATTATAATTTTCTAAATAATAAATATTAATTTTAGGTATCTTTATTTTTGGTATATATTGATTAGTACCAAACAAGATTATATCATCTTTAAATAAATCACTAAAGAATTTAATCACTACAGGAATATCTTTAATAAATTCTAAATCAACAAAAATAG
>CANSFH010000043.1 GCA_947646115.1 uncultured Mycoplasma sp. | reverse complement strand
AATTTATCAAAAGAGGAAATAGAAAGTTTAAATGAAAACTAACTATTTCTTTTTTTAATTATAAATAAAAAAAGTATGCTTTTTACATACTTTATCTAATAACTGAATCTAGTGCTAAACTAATCATGTCATTTAATTTAGTTTCTCTATCTTCAGGAGATAATACTGTTTCAGAATATTTAGAATCTACAACAGTCATTAATGCAGTTGCTTCAACATCCATTGAGTTAGCCACATGAATTAAGCCAAAAGCTTCCATTTCTTCAGCAAGTATTTCATACCCTTTAGGAATACGATCTAAAACACGGTCAAAATCAATATAAGGGCCAAATACATCCATAGTTGTAGCCATACCATATAAAATATTTTGGTCAGATATTTCGGCAACATTTAAAATTATTTTATTTAGTTTTTTGTTAGCTTCTACAACATTACCAACATAATTATTATATGTATAAGCGAAATTTGATTCAGAATATACATTTTTAGTTAGAATTATATCACCTATATCCGCTTTAGGGCTTACAGCGCCACATGTTCCTATACGAATGATTCTTTTAACACCAAAAAAATGGATAAGTTCAAATACATAAATACTGGCACTTGGCATTCCCATACCATGAGCCATAATGGTTACAGGAATACCTTTATATGTTCCTGTAAAGCCATACATATTCCTAATACTTGTAACTAACTTAGCATTAGTTAAATATTTTTCAGCTATATACTTAGCTCTTAAAGGGTCACCTGGCATAATTACTAATGGTGCTATATCACTATTACTCTCAACCTTAATATGAATTGGATCTTTACCAATAAACACACTAATCACCTCTTTATTATAATATTAACACAAATAGGTAAAAGTATTAAGGTTTAAAAGTATCACTTGACACTTTTTTTAATTCTCTACTTAATCTTTTTTTATCATCTTCTAATTGTTCACGATATTCAGGAGTATTTAAGCCATCTAAATAAGCTGTAAAATAAGTATCTTCTCGGTTTTGTAATAAGATAAATAAACTTCGCTTGATATCATTACTTAAATTTAGGGATAGAATTATTTCATAAAAAACTATTGGATCGTTTTCATATAAATTAAAAAGATCAATATTATATAAATAACTTAAATAAACTAGATAACTAGAAGCTAAATCACGATAATTATTTTTTCTTTTAGCAATTCTTTCTTGAATAGGCACTACCAAATTTTGTTCTGAAGATAAGTAAAAATCTGTTAGTATTATTTCACTTATTCCTTGACGAGCACTTCTAATTTTTTTCAAATCACGGTCAAAGGCTGCTATATGAAGAAGTTTAATTTGAGTCTTAATTAATTTTCTTTCAGCGATAATTTCTGAAAATCCTATAGCATTTTTAGGACTAGATTTTCTAATAGTTTCAAATTGTATTTTTCTTGGCATAATAAAAACCTCTTTCTTTCAAAAGAAGTTTATGTTTTAAAAAATTATTTATGCAATAATTTTTCTTCAATTCTGATTAATTCATTATACTTTGCAATGCGTTCACCACGTGACATTGAACCAGTTTTAATATAAGGTATAGCAAGACCTACTGCAAAATGAGAAATAAATGTATCTTCGGTTTCACCACTACGATGAGAAATAATCATATTATAGTTTTTACGACGAGCATCTAAAACTGTTTTGATCATTTCAGTGACTGTACCTATTTGATTAGCTTTTAAAATTATTGCATTACCAGCATTTAAATTGGCAGCTTTATTTAAATACTTAATATTAGTAACAAAATAGTCATCTCCTACGATCATCACTTTTTCACCTATTAATTTTGTTAAAATAGTTAAGGATTCTAAATCATCTTCATGAAAAGGATCTTCAATACTTATTATAGGGTATTCGTTTACAAGGGTTATGTAATATTTTATTAATTCATCGCTAGTCATTTCATTATTATCTAAATGATATTTACTAGTCTCTTTATTATAAATTTCATTGGCAGCTATATCTAATGCTAAAAAGACATCAACTCCTGGTGTATATCCTGCTTCCTTTATAGCTCGCATAATTAAATCTAAAGCTAAAGTATTATATTCTAAATCTGGAGCAAAACCACCTTCATCCCCCACTGTGGTATTTAAATTTTGTTCTTTTAATATTCTTTTCAAAGTATGAAATATTTCACTAGATACTCTTACTCTTTCTTTAATAGTTTTAACAACTGGCACGATCATAAATTCTTGAATGTCTAAATTGTTATCTGCATGAGCTCCACCATTAATAATATTTACAAAAGGAATTGGCATACTCACTTTGCCACTACTTAAATAAGCATATAATTCTTTATCTTCAATTTTGGCTTCCGCTTTTATAGAGGCTAAAGATACTGCTAACATGGCATTAGCACCTAAATTAGTTTTATTTTCAGTGCCGTCTAAATTAATTAATATTTTATCTAATTTTAATTGGTCTAATTCTTCATTAATTATAGTTTCTCTTATAATAGTATTAATGTTATTTACAGCTTTTCTTACCCCTTTACCATGATAACGATTATCATTATCTCGAAGCTCCAATGCTTCTTTTGAACCAATTGAGGCACCACTAGGAACTGAAGCACGAGTAACAATACCATTATCTAAATATATTTCAGCTTCAACAGTTGGATTCCCCCTGCTATCTAAAATTTCTCTGCCAATTACATTAATTATTTTTACCACTATTAGTCACCCTATTCTTTATTTATAAGTATATCAAAAAAATAAACTTATTAGCAAGATAATTTAATGCTTTAATATTTTTAGGCATTAATATTTACATTTAATTATTATATCCAATAATTTCAAACTTAATAGTCTTAATAAGTATAGACTTAAACTATTTATTTTGTTAAAATTTAAGTATGGTGAGATAATGAATTATAAGAATTTTATAAAAATTAATATAGATAATTTAAAATATAATATTAGTTATTTAAAGAATAATTATAAATATAACTATTATATATTAAATGTTAGTAATAATGCTTTCAATCACGGAATGTATTTAATTAATTATTTAAATGAAGAAATAGATTATTTATATGTTAACAATTTAAATGATATAAATTTAATTAGGAAGTTTAATAATAACATTCCTATTATCTTTGATGGAAATTGGTATAAAGATAACATTCTAGATTTTATTAATAAAGATGTAATTTTAGTAATTAATGATATTAAAGAATTAGAAGAAATAAATAATAACGATTTATATGATAAATTTAATATTATTTTAAATATTGATGTTAATGGCTTATTAGGGTTTAATGAAAAATTAGAAATTAAAAAAGCTAGTGAGATAATTAAAAATAATAATAAATTAGAATTGTTAGGTATTAAATCACAATTGAGTGTAAAAGATTATGCTAAATTTTTATATTTAATTAATCCCTTACAACAAACAGAAATTAAGTTATCTATATTAAATAATGAAGATGATAAAAATAAAATAAAAGATTCTAATGCTATTTTAATTGATAAATCTATATATGGAATGAATAATATTAAAAATAGTTTATTTTCTAAAGAAGAAAAACATTTTAAACAGATTTTTGAATTACATTCTAAAATAATTAATATAAAAAAAGAAATTAAAGGTAAAAAAGAAAAAATTTATGCTATAATTCCTTATGGTTTATTAAATGGTATGAATGAAAAAATTAATAAAGTTTGGATAAATAATAATCATTATAATATTATTCAGATAAAAAATAAATTTATGATTGTCTTAGTAGATAACAATGTAAAAATTGATGATGAAGTATTAATTATAGGGTGTGATAATCCTTTAGAAAATTATATATATCCTAATACTTTATTATATTTTAGTATTTTTAATACTAATTTGCCAATTATATTTAATGATTACAGTTTAGAAAAAATGTTTGTATATTAGTTTTTTAACAAGGATTTTTATAGTCCTTGTTATTTTTTTAGAAAATGAAAAAATTTATGGAATAATCCATAAATCCTTAAAAACTAAATGGTGGCTCGCGAGAGATTCGAACTCTCGACCCTTTGATTAAAAGTCAAATGCTCTACCGACTGAGCTAGCGAACCAAAGATGGCTGCCTCGGCTGGATTCGGACCAGCGGAATGTCAGAGTCAAAGTCTGATGCCTTACCACTTGGCTACGAGGCAATAATAAAGTGGTGGGGAGACATGGATTTGAACCATGGAACCCGAAGGAACAGATTTACAGTCTGCCGCGTTTGGCCACTTCGCTATCTCCCCTTAAAGTGGTGCCGACAGAGGGAGTCGAACCCCCAACCTACTGATTACAAGTCAGTTGCGC
>CANSFH010000042.1 GCA_947646115.1 uncultured Mycoplasma sp. | reverse complement strand
ATGGGTCACTCATTGTTCCTGTACCTGTTAATTCTACATCTGAACGAAGATTTATGACTGGTCTCATACCGTACCCAAGAATCACTCTCCCGCTGTTTAATTGACCAACAGTAGTTACAACAAACAAACGAGCACGATATGTTTCACTTGAGCTATATGAATATGGAGACATAGTCCAATACTCTTGCCCAGTATATAAATAATACTTACCGTTACTTTTGCCTCCAAACCCTCCTGCATATACTACTTCATCTGCAGTTATTAGTCCTATTGGATATGTTAATGATTTATTTCCTTTATTTGCATCTACTTCAGTGAACAAATCACTACTGTTTTTGCATTTAAAGATTGGTGTTTGAGTCGTTCCCCAGCTTCCTCCTGGAAGGAATCTTATATGTCCTCCATAGAATGTACTAGTACCTCCTGTTCCTCCTGAATTATTTGTTTCTGTTAAGCTTGTGCTTGGTGTTCTATCTCCACAAAATCCGGCATTTGTAGCTATCTTGCTTTCATAACTCTTCAAATTACTATTATACCATGTATTTAATTGTCCTAATATTGTTGATTCAGTTCCTGTTCCATGTACTTCTCCACTTGTATATCTGAACCCTACATACATATTATCATGATTTGATGAATTAAAAGCACTTGTATCTGCTGTAAATGCTGTACCATTTGCTCTTGCTGTTGTTCCGTCATAAATCATTCTAATACTTCCATCGCCATTTATTCTAATGATTCGCCAGAACTTATTGGCAAATTTTACATAGTTATTTGTTACTGCGCCTCTCCAGTAGTAAGTATCGCCATCATCGTCTTGAGCTTTATATACTCCTTCATCGGTGGTTGCTATCTTAATAAAATCTGGTGTTCCTTCATTTACAGTTATATTTCCTAGTATTGTTTTACAAACTGTACCACAGTTTTCATCAAAATACAGATAACAGTTTGTATTAGAACTATTTAAGCTTAATATTTCGAGTGAATTATCACTCCAAGTTGGTTGTGCGCCATTGGAACAAAAACTTTTTTCTTCATTTAAAGTATAACCACTTGTTGGCAGTGTTTCTACTCCTTTATAGTTTCCTTCTTCTTCTATAAAGAATGCTAAAGTATTATTTTCATTATTGGTTATATTGATTAGTTCTTTTTCTTCTTTTTTAAATATAAGTGATATTCCTATTAAAAGTGTTACTATTCCTACTGCTATTATACTTTTTTTCATACTATCAATCCTTTACTTACTTATTTTAATACTTTATATTATTCTTTTCATTATCTTCGACAAATGTTGTCAAAACTTCTCTTACTTCTTCTATTGTATTTTCTATGATATATTTCTAATATACAATATTATTGATAGTTTTTCAAGCATTTTATGATTATTTCTATCTTTTTATGTTAATAGCAAGCTTTTAGATTGTTTAAAGTTTATTAATTTATAAGTTAAAGTAATAATATCAGCACTTCCTACAAAATTAGCTATTAATTTATCTTGTTCTTTTGTTATTAATATTCTGATTGTTTTATTATGGAACGGTTCTTTAATAAGTTAATTTACTAAATCCATACTCTATTTGAGTTTTATCTTCTTTTTTTAATTTTCTCATTTTTAATTTTAGTGTTATTTTTTATTTCAAGATGTGTAAAATTGTTTTAATCAAGCTCCAGTTGCCAAATGATGAAGTTAATTTATTGCTCCATTCTTTAATTAGCTTATTACCATATTTTGCTTTTTTTTGGCCGCCCTGAACTTCAATTAATAACTTTCCTATAGACCAATAGCCTAATAATCTTTCATTGCTTTCAATATATATTCTAGCTTTAGCGCTTACTTCTATTTTCTTAATAATATTTTCTATTTCTTCATAATAATGCATATTTATACTCCTTTTGTTTTTAAAATAGCAAGTATATATTTATTTGTCAAAAAACAAATTATATTAAATTGGTACGCCAAAAAGGTAGTATTTGTTAAAATTTAGATATATTATGCAATTAGTAAAAATTAAAAAAATACTGTAATAGTTTTATATTCTAGATATAAAACATCAGTATCATGTTTTTAAAGTATTTATACTTAAGGATTAATCTTGTATCCTAATTCTACTATATTTAGCCTTAACCAAATATTTGAGTTTTAAAAGGATATTGGGCGCACACCATTCGTGTTGGTCACGTTCCAGTTGTCGAGGTTGCCAGTCGAAGCCACAGCGAACACGTTAGCGTTAGGATATACATACGGAGACAATAATCTTCATGTAAATTAGATTAACCCTTTAAAAAAATTCAAGATTAACTCTTGAACTTATGCTCGAGATGAATATTTACCATCACGTGTAGAAATGATAATTCTTTCACCTTGATTAATAAATAAAGGTACTTTTACAGTATAACCAGTTTCAATTTTAGCATCTTTTTGGGCATTATTAGTAGTATTACCTTTTACAGCTGGTTCTGTTTCAATTACTTCATATTCAACTTTTTCAGGTAAACTAATTCCTAATATTTCACCTTCATAGGAATCAACAGTAATATCTAATCCTTCTTTAATGAATCTAATATCATCACCTAAAGTTTTAGTACTAATTTCCATTTGTTCATATGTTTCATTATTCATAAATACATAGTTATCCCCTGACGCATATAAATATTGCATAGGCATTTTATCTACGTGAGCTTTAGTTATTTTAATATTAGTATTATAAGTATCTTCAGTAATTGAACCTGTTCTTAAATTTTTAAGTTTCATTCTAACAAAAGCTGAACCTTTACCTGGTTTAACATGTTGAAATTCTACTATTTGGTATAAATTATTATCCATTATAATAGTCATACCATTTTTAATATCATTTATATTAATATTCATATTTTACTCCTCACTTTTTTGTTAAAAGATTTTATTTCTTTTCTTTTACTGCTTGATGTTTATGACATTTTTTGCAATACTTCTTTATTTCTAAACGATCAGGAGTATTTTTTTTGTTTTTACTAGTACATCTTAATTCTTCACCACAAACTGTACATCTTAAAGTTACAAAGTTTCTATTTTCATTTTTAGCCATAAGAGCACCTCCTTTTATAAAAAGTCTAGAAGTATTATAACATTAAATTAAGAGCCTAACAAGAGGAAATCGTTAACTTTTCTAGCAATTAGACGGTTTACGGGTGCATAAGAGGAACTTTCAGCATCAAGATTACTTACATTAGGACTTATGACAACTAAACTATATTTAGGATTTGCAAATGGCGCATACATAGCAAAAGTATTACTAAGGACATAAGCATCTAACTTGCCATCATAATCGGAATCAATGTAAGATTCACTAGTTCCTGTTTTTCCCGCGGCTTCAATTTTAGGATCTGCGTACCAATAACCAGTACCACTTTTAATTACTTCTCGAAGACCTTTTTGAATACGTTCAAAATATTTAGAACTTAAATTAACTTTATTTAATTCTGTTACTTTATTTTCGAACACTATATTATCTTCATTCTTAATACTATGCATAAGATTTAATTTTAAGCGTGAACCAGAGTTAGCAACAGTATTTATATATTGTAGTAAACTAGTAGGTGTATATAAATCATATTGGCCTATAGCTAGATTGAGTAAAAGATCAGGAGCTACTTTAGTTCCTTCTAAACCTGTACTTTCACCATAAAGATCAATACCAGTGTTAGTTCCTAAACCGAAACTTTTAAAAGTATCTCGATATTTAGTAAAATCACTTATGGTTACAGGAGCTTCCATATTGTAGGTATATTTATAACCTGCTACTCCTAAAGCAGTAATAAATTGATAATAATTAGAACTCATAGCAAGAGCTCTAATGTCATTGAGCTTTCCTAATCTTTTAAAAGAACATTTCGCAGGAATATTTGCAAGTTTTACACAAGAATCAGTAAGAGTAGTTCCAATATCAATTGCATTATTTTGATAGCCTACGGTATGAGATGCTGCTTTTACAACACTACCTACGGTATAAGCATTTTTAATTACATTAATGCTGACATCTTGAAATTCTCCTTTATCGTTTATTCTAATACCAGAAATAGCTTTGATTGCCCCAGTTGAGGGATCACCAACTAAAACATAAGATTCATGATAATATTCGGTATTAGGTAATTTTTTAGCTTTAATAATTTGTTCTTTTATAATATTTTCTATTTTAAGCTCCATATCTATATCAATTTCTAATATTAAATCACTCCCTCTTTCGGCAGGTTCTTTTAATATTAATTTATCATTTTCAACTTTATAAAGAGCTTTCTTCCCTTTTAAGTAATCTTCATAATATTCTTCAAGACCACTTATCCCTATTTTATCAGTATAACTATAGCCTTTTTGTAATAAAGAAGCTTTTTCTTTAGGTAAGGAATTACTAATGGCTCCAAAAATACTTTTTAAAGTATCGTTATATGGATATTGTCGTGACCATGAAGTTTCACCAAAAATTCCGGGTAAACTAGCTTCTAAAATATTAGCATAGAGTTCATCAGATATATTACTTAAAAGAATTTTATTATCATAAATATAACCATCATTCATTAAAAAATAAAAGTAAGAACTATATTTTTCTTCTTTAGTTAAAGAATCTAGCATAAGAGGAGTTATACGGCTTATTTTTAAATTGGTTAAATCAGTTTTAGTAAGTTTACGCTCACTATATTTTTGTAGTTCTTCTTTTGTTATTAATTTTTCAGCTTGTTCAGGATATAAAATAAGAAAAAAATCTTTAAGTTTAGTTTCATTATAATTATAAGTATAATTAGTTAATTGAGCTAAAGATAATGCTATATCTAGTTCATTTTGTTTCGTAATATTAGCATTCTTATGATAAAGAATCTCATTTATGCCTATATTGTCTACTAAAACTTTACCCTTAATATCTAATATTCTGCCCCTGGGAGCGCTAGAACCAGTAACGTATATTTCATTTAAAGCTATATATTTATCTAAATAATATGAATGTTTTTTATAGGCTAAAGTGTAGGTTCGATATAAGAAAATACCAAATATTAAAATTAAAAGTCCAGAAATGATAAAAAACTTCTTACGCATAATCTTCACCATTATTAGTATTCAAAAAAAGATTAAATTCATACAATATATTAGGGTGGATTTTATGTATAATTTAATTAGTAGATATATGGCACGTTTAACGAAAGAAGAAGTTAATAATTTTGCATTAAGTAAAAATGCTATTTTAAGTAGTGAAGAACTAGATTTTACTTATGATTTTATTAAAAAAAATTGGGAACAAGTAATAAAAAATCCTA
>CANSFH010000041.1 GCA_947646115.1 uncultured Mycoplasma sp. | reverse complement strand
AAGCTTTAGCCTTATGTGAAGAAGAAAGATTTAAAGACTATTTTCCCATTCAAAAAGAGAGAATTACTTGCTTAATAAATTTAGGAAGAACCGAAGAAGCTTTAACCTTATGTGAAGAAGAACGATTTAAAGACTATTTTCCCATTCAAAAAGAGAGGATTAATTACTTAACCGATTTAGGAAGAATTGATGAAGCTTTAGCCTTGTATGAAGAAGAAAGATTTAATGCTTGTCCTGTAAATAAAAAGCAAAATGTAGCTGAAGACCCAATAAAAAAAGAGATAATTGCTGAAGCTAGTTTAAATTCAATATTTTTATGTTTGACTAAATCTCGTTTAGATATTGCTTTTAAATTATTAAAAGTGTATTTAAAAAATATTAATTGTACTAACTTAGAATTTTTAATAATTGATTTAATTAGATTATCAGTTCTAGAAAAAGATTCACCTTTTTTTACAAGACCAATGATGATTTTAAGTTTAATTAGTCAAAATAAATATACTTTTAATATTGAAGTGTATATTGCAGATTTTCACGATGCTCTAAAAAATGCAAAGATAAAAGAAGCTGAAATATATTTAGATATAATTAAAAGAGGAATAAAATTAACACCATTAAATGAAAAAGTAGTCATTGAATTAACAGAGGCTTTAAAAAAAGCAAAATTAAAATTACCTACTTTTGTGGAAGATATTATAAGTGAAGTAAGAGAAAAACAAGTACCTATATTGTTACCTTTAATAGATAATTCTCTTACTAATAAAGTAAGAAGGTTTATTTATAAATGTAATGATATTCATTCATATGTTGTAAATATTAATGGAAATAGAAGATTAGTTTTAAGATACAATGCTCCTTTTGAATTAATAGATGTTAAGGGATTAACAGAAAAACAAAAAGTATTTTATCATGAAGGTAATTTTGAACAATCTATTAAAGCTGGTATGGAAATATTAAAATATGTTAATTCTAATAGTGCTTATGCTTATATTGGCTTAGCATATTCCAAATTAGGAAATTTAGAACAAGCAATTAATTATTTAAGTATAGCTACTTATTTAGAGGGGGCTACTTGTGATTTTAAAAAGTTTATCAATCAATTAGAAAAAGAACAAGAAAGAAAAAGTGAAGATTATAAATCTAATGTTGAATCTGATAAAACTGAATTTAGTAGTAATAATTATTATGGTTTAACAGTTATGGAAGACATATTTATAATGGTTTTAGAAGAGAATATATCTATTGATGATGCTTGTCAAGCCTTTAGATTAAATCCTTATGATACTTTATTAGCTAAAATATTGCTTGCTCGGGAATATTATGCGGAAGGTATGGACTTTTTAGCTGAAAAAATTATCAAAGAAGTTAGTGCTTCTCCAATTAAAAATAAACTTATAAAAAAAGTTTTAGAAGAAACGATACGTAATAAAAAATTATATCGTAATAAAGGTAGTATTCTTGCTCGTTTGAAAGAATCATAATATGATTTTAAATGTAAGTGGTAGAACAGATATAGTCGCTTTCTATTCAAAATGGTTTATTAATCGTTATAAAGAAGGCTATGTAGATGTTAGAAATCCTATAATGCCTAAATTAGTTAGTAGAATTAATTTTAGTGATGTTGATTTAATAGTATTTTGTACTAAAAATCCTCATCCAATAATAAACTTTCTACCAAGTATTAAAGAACCGATTTTATTTCATATAACGCTAACCCCTTATAAAAAAGATATTGAACCAAATGTTCCTAATAAAATTAGAGTAATAGAAGACATTAAAAAAATCTCAAGTATAATTGGAAAAGACAAGGTTTATATTCGTTATGACCCAGTGTTTTTAAGCGATAAATATAATATAGACTATCATATTAAAGTTTTTGAACGAATGTGTACTCTTTTAGAAGGATATGTTACCAATATTATTATTTCTTTTATTGATGATTATAAAAATGTTCGTAAAAATATGAATGTTTTAAGAATTAAAAATTTTAAAGATAAAGATTTTAAAAGAATAGGTTTAAGCTTTAGTACCATAGCTAGTAATCATTTTATGACAGTTCAAACCTGTAGTGAGTATAACAATTTAGGCGAATATGGTTTTAAAGTAAGTGACTGTTTAACTAAAGATTTAGCTTATAAATTAACTAATAAAAATTTTAATAAGTGGAAATCACGTAATAATAAGTATTGTAACTGTGTAGCCATGGCTGACATAGGAGATTATAATACTTGTAATCATTTATGCAAATACTGTTATGCTAACTTTGATGAAAATAAAATAGAGGAGAATATTAAGAAACATAATCCTAATTCTTCATTACTAATAGGAGAATTAAAACCTGATAACGAAATAAAAATAAGAAAAAGGTGAGTGTATAATATGGAACGTATAGCAATTATATCAGATATTCACGGTAATTTAGAAGCACTAAAAACTGTATTAGAAGATATCAAAAAAAGAAATATCACAAGAATATTCTGTTTAGGTGATATTATAGGAAAAGGCTCTCATCCTCATGAGTGTATAGCTCTTGTAAAAGAATTATGTGAAGTAGTGTTAATTGGAAATAATGATGATGTTTTCACATTTAATAAAGCTAAATTTCCTATGGGTGAAATTGATTTAAAACGTTTAGAATGGAATAGATCTTTGTTAACTGAAGAAGATATGGAATACTTAACTAATTTACCATATTCTTTTGAATTTTATATGAGTGGTAGTTTAATTAGGTTTTTTCATGCTAGTCCTGATAAAATAGCAGGTTTTTGCGCATCCTATAATTTAATTGATGAAAAATATAAAATGTTCTTACCTTCTAAAAATACTTTAAGTGACAATAAAGCAGATGTTGTAATATTTGGCCATTGTCATACAACTTATGTTGAAAAACTATTTAATCGTACGTTAATAAATGTTGGTAGTGTTGGCGATAATGTTTGTATTATTAGAAGTGATGCTCGTGATGCCAATCCTAAAGAAATAACCAGAGCTTCTTATCTTATTTTAGAAGGAGAATATGGCAGTCAAGAATATAAGAGTTCTTTTAGTTATAATTTTATAGATATACCATATGATATAGATAGTGAACTTAAAAATATAAAACAAAATTTTGAAAGTGATGCTTATATAAATGAATTAAAAGAAGGAAAATATCGTGATATGACTAGAGTAGGGAAACTGCTAAAAGAATACAATATTAATATAGACGAATTTAAAGATGCTTAAGAATTTACCTTAAGCATTTTTACTTTATAAATAATATTAATAATAATTCCCCAAGCAACCTTTGAGCTTCCTTATCTAATCCTTTAAAGCTTTTAATAATTAACCAAAAATTTTTTAAATCTATATCTTTAATGTCATTAATCCCATTATTTTTAAAAATATCAAATATATTTTTAACTAAATTTATTCTTTTTTCAATTGGTAATTCTTCTAATTTTTTTGTCAGTTTAAATTCTAAATTCTTACTTCTTTTATTTTGAGTATCCGAAATAAATTCTTTTTTATTGCACATCCAATTAAAAGCATCATGTTGAATTATATTAAAACCTTTGGATTTAACGACTGTATATTCTTCTTGATGATATAAAAGCATACCAATAATACTTTCTTTTGGAACGTACATTTTAATTTTATCTTTAATTTTTTTATAAGGTATAGATTCTACTTGTTCTTTTAAAAAACCAGGACCATCGTTATTATAAATTTGTTTAACCTTTTTTCTAATATAAAATTTCGCATTCATAACGGCACTTATAGCTAAATTACCACCTTTAGAATGTCCACCAACTCTTATATTTTTATCAAATAATCCTATTGCTTTATTTAGATATACTGTAGCATATTTTTGACTAGCTCCAGGATATAAATAAGCCATTTTAAAATCTTCTTCCCAACCAATAATAGAAGTATCTGTACCTGCATAACTTATATATTTAGTATTATCATTAAGTTTAATTGTAAGAGCTCCAAATTGCATTTCATTATTTACAACTCGCATGTAATTGTAAAGTAGAGCATCGCTATATCTTTTAGATTCTGCCATCGCTTGTAATAATTTATAAGTATTATGATTAAATATTCCTCGATAGTTATATTCTTTTTCTTTTATTTTTAGAGCGGCTTCCTTTAAAGTAATTTTCTTACCTCTAAATGGTGCAACTATATCTGTAAAATTAAGATAAGGTAGTAGTGATAAAATTAAATTATCAACTTCCGTAAATGGTAGTGTTTTAAAATCATCATTACTATGTTCTTTAACATAATTAATAATGTTCATATGATACCTCCATTTACTAATTATATCATATTTATAAGAAAGTTATTTTATTAATATCAAGTTTATACTTAACTTGATAAAACTTTTTAAAAGCTTTATATAAAGTATAAGTATCTTTATTACCAATTAGTTCTAAACCAGAATGCATAGCAAGCATTGGCAGACCGACATCGATAGAATTTATGCTTAAATGTTTAAGACTTGCCCCAGCTTGAGTAGAACCTGTCGCAAAATCATTCCTTGAGGTATAATATGTACAAGGTAGTTTTTCTTCTTCACAAATAATCTTAAAAATAGCTCCTGTTACGCCACTAGTTGTACCACTCATTTCTTTCATGATTAATATTCCATCATTTAGTATTGGCGTATTAGTATGATCTGACAATTCATCATGATTAGGATGTCTTGCATGAGTATTATCAGCGCTTATTATTAAAGAATTTAATAAAGTCGTAGTTATGTTTAAATCTAAACTAGCACATATTCTTTTTAAAGTATCAATTAAAAAATTAGAGTCAGCACCTTCAAAAGTATTAGAACCGATTTCTTCACTATTGAAAACTGTTAAAACATTTATGCTATCATTAAATGTATTAATAAAACTTTTTAAAGCGGCAAATGTACAAGTTAAATTATCAATTCTGGGGCTAGCAATAAAATCATTTATATATTTAGCTTTATCAGTATTGTATAGTAATAAATCAAAATCAATTATCTTATCATTTATTTTAAGTTTATCTTTAAGCAGTTTATCTAAACTATAATTTTTATTTAACGATATAACTGGCATCAAATCAATTTCAGTATTTAAATCTAAATTAGAATTAGCTTTATCATTTTGATGAATAGCAATACTAGGAATAATAGCGACACTTTCATTTATATCTATAATTTCTTTTTTGAGTGTTTTACTTTTCTCGGTAATAATTCTTCCAGATATACTCATCGGTCGATCCATAAAACCATAGTTAAGAATTCCACCATAAGGAGCTACATTAAGTTTTAAATAACCATTTTGATAAAACTCGGGATTTGGCTTAATCATAAAAGCTGGAGTATCTGAATGTGTACATATTATATTAAATTGTTCTTTATAATTTTTATCAATATTAAAAGCAATTAAAGAAGCATCATTTCTAATTACAAAATACTTACCAGATTTAAGTTTCCAACTTTTTAATTCATCAAGTTCTATATAATCTTCGTTAAGTAAAATATCCTTAATATTTTTAATACAAGTATAGGTACTAGTTCCTATATTCATAAAATCTAACAATTCATCATTAAACTTTTTCATTTTAGATTCACCTATAATTATTATAGCTAAAAAAGAAATTTTTATTATAAATAAAGTTAGAAATTAACATAAAAATATTGATTAAATATTAATAGTATTGTATAGTAGAAATATATCATAGAAAATAATACAAGAAGTAAGAGAA
>CANSFH010000040.1 GCA_947646115.1 uncultured Mycoplasma sp. | reverse complement strand
TTATTATATCTTTTATATCTAAAGAAGTAGTAGATGCTTTAGCAATTCTTTTTATTGTTTTAGTTGATGCAATAATGGGTGCTTATCAAGAAAATAAAGCAAATAAAGTAGTGGATTCATTATCTAAACTTATATCAACAAGGACAAAAGTAATTAGAGATAATGAGGTAGTTTCTATTGATGCTGAAGACTTATCTATTGGTGATTATGTACTTTTAGAATCTGGAGACAAAATAAGTGCTGATATGAGGGTAATAGAATCTCA
Source organism: uncultured Mycoplasma sp. (assembly GCA_947646115.1). Lineage (GTDB taxonomy): Bacteria > Bacillota_I > Bacilli_A > RF39 > UBA660 > Caccenecus. The sequence continues at coordinate 6,248 of CANSFH010000040.1, read as the reverse complement.
TAATTTAATGGTGGATGAATCTATACTTACAGGAGAAAGTTTACAAGTTGCTAAAAGCGATGAAGTGATAAAAGAACAGAATGTACCTATAACTGAACAATTTAATATGATATTTTCAGGGACTACAGTTGTAAAAGGAAGAGCGAAGGCAATAGTAGTTAATATTGGACTTCAAACTGAAATAGGAAAAATTGCTGATAGTATAAATAATGCTAAAGAGGAAAAATCTCCTCTTACAATTAGAGTAGAAAAATTATCAAAGCAAATTAGTGCTTTAGTTTTAATAGTAGCAATTATTACTACTACATTACTTATCATAAAGGGTGTACCATATAATGAAATCTTTTTATCAGTAATTGCTCTTGCAGTTTCTGCTATGCCTGAAGGTTTGCCTTTAGCCCTTACTATGGCTTTAACAATTGCTTCTAACAAAATGGCAAAAAAAGGTGTAATCGTTAGAAAATTAAAAGCCGCTGAATCATTAGGTAGTTGTACAGTAATTGCATCAGATAAAACTGGTACTTTAACAGTGAATGAGCAAACAGCTAAAAAAATTATTTTACCTAATAATATGGAATATGATATAACTGGAACTGGATTTGATTTTGATGGGAAAATAATTGGTAAAGATTTAGATTATGCCAAAGAACTTGCTATTCTAGGGGTTATCAATAATGAATCTGACATTAGTAGTGATGGATGTATTGGAGATTCAATAGATATTGCATTTAAAGTTTTAGGGAAAAAACTTGATATAAAAACAGAAAATATAAATATTTTAGAAATGATTCCATATGAATCTGAAAATAAGTACTCTGCTGTTTTCTATGAAAAAGGGGGAGAAACTTATTGTACTGTTAAAGGTTCTTTGGAAATGGTTAAATCATTTTGTAATAGTATCAATCTTATAAATGATGAAATTACTACTCCATTATTAGAAGCACAAAATGAAAATTTAGCAAAACAGGGATATAGAGTTATTGCACTTGCGAATGGAAAAATTGAAAGAAAAGAAAATTATAATAACTCCGATATAAAAAAATTAAACTTTATGGGAATGATAGGATTTATAGATCCAATAAGAAAAGAGGCTGCTCTTTCTATAAAAGAATGTCATACTGCTGGAATTAAAGTGTTGATGATAACAGGAGATCATCCTCTTACAGCTTTTAGTGTTGCCAAAGATTTAAATCTGGTAAAGTCTTATGATGAAGTTACAACTGGGCTAGAAGTTGATGAAAAATTTAGTAAAGGAGAACAGGAATTTGATAATTTTATTCGCGAAAAAAAGGTTTATGCGAGAGTTACACCTCTTCAAAAATTAAAAATAGTGGAGTCATTGAAAAGACAAGGTGAATTTGTAGCAGTAACAGGAGATGGAGTAAATGATGCTCCAGCATTAAAATCTGCTAATATTGGTGTAGCTATGGGAAGTGGAACTGACATAGCAAGAGAAACAGCTGATATGATTATTGTTGATGATAATTTTAAATCAATTGTTTTGGGAATAAAAGAAGGTAGAGTTGCTTATGCTAATATTCGTAAAATTATTTTATTTTTAATATCTTGTGGTTTGGCAGAAGTAGTATTCTTTTGTTTATCTATTGCGTTAGATTTGCCTATGCCTCTTATTGCAATTCAATTATTATGGTTAAATGTTGTTACTGATGGTGTTCAGGATTTTGCATTATCATTTGAACAAGCTGAAGAAGGTATTTTAAAAGAGAAACCGCGCAAACCTAAAGAATCTATATTTAATAAAGAATTACTACAAGAAATTATTGTATCTGGATTAATTATAGGTGGAATAATTTTTGTTGTTTGGTTTTTAATGATTAAAAAATATAATATGGATATAGATATGGCTCGTGGTTATATAATGGCACTAATGGTATTCATACAAAATATACATGTATTTAATTGTCGTAGTGAACATAAATCGGCTTTTGCTATTCCTATAAAAAATAATAGATTAATTTTTGTTGGAGTACTTATTTCAGTTGCTTTACAAATTATAGTAATGGAAATACCTATATTATCTAGTATATTACACACAGTTTCTGTTCCAATGTTACATTTGATTTATTTATTTCTAATAGCATTATCAATATTAGTTGTTATAGAAATTTACAAAAAGATTAATAGTGGAGTAAAAGAGAAATATGAAAGAAAATAGAGTAATAATTATCACGACCATATTTAATCTAATTGTAGCCATTTTAAAATTATTATTTGGAATAATTTTTTCCTTTTCAACTTTAATTGCGGATTCAGTTCAATCTTTTAGCGATTTTATTACAGATATTACGAGTTTAATAGCAAATAAAATTGGAAAAAGAAGAGCAAATAAAACTTACCCATTTGGCTATGGACAAATATATTATATTACTAACCTTTTCACGGGATTTTTACTTTTCTTAATTGGAATTTTTATTCTATATCAGTTCTTCTTTTTTAAAGGAGAATTTAAGCCAAATTATATTTTAATTATTGGACTTATTATTATTCTGTTTTTAAAACTTATTGTAATGATATTATTGCAATATTATGGCAAAAAATATAAGAGTGAATTAATGATTGAATCTTATAAAGAATCAAAAGCAGATTTTATATCTACTTGTGTGGTTTTTATTGTTATGATAATTACATTTTTTGACAATTATATACCAAGTTATATAAATGTTGATAAAATAGGTAGTTTAGGCATGGCAATTTATGTATTTTATGTATCAATAAAAATGATAGTATCTAATATTAGAGGCGTGCTGACAAACGATGAAGAAAACAATGAAATAAGAGAAGAAATTGTAAATGAACTAAAAAGAATAAAAAAACTTAAAATTAAAAAAATTAGAATAATAAAAATGGCAACATATTATAGTATATTTTTACAAGTGATAGTAGATGAAAAATTAACTATTAAAGAATATCTTAATATTGAAAAGAAAGTAAAAGCACAATTAAAAATTATAAATAGATTAATTAGATTTATAGATATAGAACCAGTAGAAAATTAAAAAAATTTGCTTTTTTATGCTATAATTATAATGAGAAAGGAAGTTTATAAATGCCAAAAAAGACTAAAATATATTTGTGTTTAATATTATTAGTAGCGGGAATTACTTTATTTATACTTCAATTATTTGTATTTGAAGCACCTGATGGAGTTATTGGTTTTCTATTATGTTTAATTAGTATATATTTAATTATGGGAAGTATTTATAAACTTTGTAAGTTAAGTTCAAATATTAAAAAATTTCTATTAGATATTTTAGATTTATTATTTTTTATAGGATAAAATTTTTAATATATTTATATTTTATCTTTTTAAAATAAGAATTAGATGATATACTGATGTTATAAATAGAGGTTTATATGAAAAAAGTTATAATTAGTATAATTAGTTTTATTATATCTTTTATAGTGGTATTTTGCACTATAATAAGCATTACTGTTTATAAAGATATAAAGACGGAAGATGCCCTTAAAAATGAAATACAAGAAATAAATACTTATTTACAACAAGATGAGATTGACTATGATAGAGTTAATATTCTTCTAGAGAGAACTATTTCTGATGGAGAATATCGTTTAGTAGAATTAGCGACTAAAGTATATCTTAAAGATTACATAAAGGCTTTTCAAAATATTGACAGTATAATAAGTTCAAAAGAAATGCAAAATCTATTAACACCAATGAATTATAAAGAAGATGGTCCTAAATTTGAAAAATCAAGGGCATTTGTTGAAAAAAATTATCAAGATTTAATTATTTATCGTGATAAGTTTTTAACTTTTTATGAAGAAGATAAAATAATGTCTTATTTAAATTGTAATGATGAGTATTATATAGACTTTTATCAAAATGAGATTTTTGGTAATTTGACAGAAGTTGAGGCTATAGAAAAAGAGATAAATAATGTTATTTATTATTTAGAAGTAGCACGTAAGGTTTTTGTTTTATTAAGTGAAAATAAGGAAAAATGGGAAATTAAAGATAATAGAATATATTTACATGAAGATATTTTAGATGAATATAACAATTTATTAAAAGGTAAGATGAATCAAAAAGATGATTCAAATAAAATATAGAAGAAGATGATATAATGGATAAAAAAAGTTTAGAACAATTACTTAATGATTTAAAAAGAAGAATAAGTGATTTAGGGAGGTCACTTTGACATTGAAAAATTAATTAAGGAAAAAGATTCTTTAGAAAAAATAGTGGTTAGAGAAGGTTTTTGGGATGATTTGGACAGTGCTAACAAGACTTATCAACAATTAAAAAATATTAATAAGATTTTAAAAGAATATAATAATTTAAATGAAAGTATCACAATTATGTTGGAACTTTTAAGCGTTGATGAAATAAAATCAGAAGATATAGAACAATTATTAAAAGACGTGGAAGAGTTAGAATTAAATACATTACTAGGTGGTCCTTATGATACTAACAATTGTTATTTGGAAATACATCCAGGCGCAGGTGGAACTGAATCTATGGATTGGGCAAATATGCTACTTAGAATGTATGAGAGATTTTTAGAAAAAAACAATTATAGTTATAAAATAATTGATAAACAAGATGGGGAAGAAGCAGGGATTAAGAGTGTTACTTTATTTATAGAAGGTAATTATCCTTATGGTTATTTAAAAAATGAAAAAGGTGTTCATAGGCTTGTTAGAATATCGCCATTTGATTCTAATAAAAGACGACATACTTCATTTGCTTCAGTTAGTGTAACTCCAGAATTTGATAAAACTGTGGATATTGATATTCGTGAGGAAGATTTAAAAATTGATGTATATCATTCAAGTGGAGCAGGGGGACAATCGGTAAATACGGCAAATTCGGCAGTTAGGATTACTCATTTACCAACGAAAACAGTTGTTTCCTGTCAAACAGAAAGAAGTCAATTGCGCAATAAAGAAATTGCGATGAAAATTCTTAAAAATAAAATTTATCAACAAAAAATAAATGAACAAGAAGAAAAATTAGCAGATATTGTAGGAGAAAATACGAATATTGAATTTGGAAATCAAATTAGAAGTTATGTTTTAGAACCATATAAATTAGTTAAGGATCATCGTACTAAAATAGAAAATACTGATCCAATTAAAGTTTTAGATGGAGATATCAAAGAATTTATGCAAGGTATGCTTAAAATGAAAAAATAATGTTACATTGTTAGTACATTATTTTTTTTTGGCATTTGGGACAGGTAAAGCTAGGATATAATTCTTTGCTTTTACCAACAGCATATATAAATTCAAAAACATCTATTACTTCAATTGGCATTTCAAGTTCATTAGCACAGTCTTTGCAAATATATTCTACACCTTTCATACTAACACTCCCTAATTTGCTATTGTCATAACATATTTCGTGAAGGCTAACTCCAAGAGCAGAAGCTATGCGCCATAATGCACCTAAAGAAAAAGTTTGGTGAGTAGAACTTTCAATATTGGCTATAAAAGAAGGAGAATAATTTACTAGAGCCGCAAGTTCGTCTTGTGTTAAACCTCGCATTTTACGGTATTTTTTGATATTTTTACCAACAAAACCATAAACGTAGTTTTCGTCGTTCCTATTAAACCTCATGATACTACCACCTACTACAGTTTAATTATAATGCCCAATGGTTTCGAAGTTACTAACACAAATAATAGAACTTTTATAAAAAGTTACACAAATGGTAGACTTTTTGGTTTTTTTGTGATATATTTAACAAGAATAGGGAAGGAAATGTTGAGAAGGAGGATGATTTTAATGGATTTTGAGACATTAAATAGTGGAAAAAACTTATCCCGAAAGTGGGTTTTGGCAGGTATTACCGGAGTTGTCCTTGTTCTAGTTGCTGTAGGTTCATATGTTTCTTATGCAAAATATAAAACAGTAAAGAACATGACGATAGCAAGTGGAACAATAAATTATACGATGCCGGATTTTGAAATGATAGCAATGTATCAGCAAAAAGCTAATCAAACATGTACAACAGATAGCTGTTATGATGCAATAACAAAAATGCCAGCAAGTGGTTATGCAATAAATGAAAGCAAAAGTTATTGTAATATAAATAATGCTAAAGATACAGGAGCTAAACTTTATACCAATAGTTCAGGGGAGCATGTAATATCTGGAATACAAAAAGGAAGCAAATGCTATGTGTATTTTGATAATGCAGCAAGTGATGCAGGAGAAACAATACTAGGAAATGTAACAGTAAAAGATAGTGCAACAAGTTTTA
>CANSFH010000039.1 GCA_947646115.1 uncultured Mycoplasma sp. | reverse complement strand
GATATACCACAAGAAGGATATACTTTAAATACAGAAAAAAGTGTGTGTAGTAATGATGCTAAAGCAAGTTGGGATATGGCAAATAAAAGATTTTATGTAGATAATTTAACAAAAAATGGAACAAGTTGCTATTTATATTTTGATAAAAGATTATTAAGTATTACTTCTGATACAATTTTAGCTAATGTAACAGTAAATGAGGGGACACCTGATTTTAGTCAAGTGGCAGATACGGATGAAGGAGTATATAAAGCGCAAGATGATGATGGCACAAGTTACTACTTTAGAGGCGCAGTAGAAAACAACTATGTAAAATTTGCCAATAAATTTTGGAGAATCATCAGAATCAATGGAGATGGAACAGTAAGATTAATTTATGATGGAGATAGTGCCAGAGCAAACGGAAGTACATTTACATTTGAAACAAGTCAGTTTAATGCTTATTATATTTTAAATATGTATGTAGGTTTCAAGTATACTTCTCAATATCAACTTCATGGAACACAAAATGAGTCAGATATGCTAAAAACATTGATTGTGTGGTATGAAAAAAATTTACGAAATTATGAAGATAAATTAGATCAAAATGCTGGATTCTGTGGCGATAGAACAGTTTATAGTGGATCGGGATTAGGAATGGGAACAACATATTATGGAGCAAATAAAAGAGTCGGAAGTGATAAATCACCAATATTAACTTGCCTTGAAGAAGATTTATATACTAAAACAGGATCTAGTAAAGGCAATAAGAGTTTAATGAATCCAATAGGATTAATAACAGCGGATGAAGCAGCAATGGCAGGAGGGGTATGGGGAATACCCAATAAAAAATATTACTTATTTTCAGGTGGATATGATTGGACTTTATCACCATCCTATTTTAGTGATAGAGCTTATATGATGGGAATTGATCAATTTGGTGCCTTTTTCCATACTATGGTGTTAGATTCTCGTGGCATTCGTCCAGTTATAAATTTGCGTTCAGATGTAAAATTAACAGGAACTGGAACAATGACAGATCCCTACATAGTAGAATAATAATCAAGCATTAAGACTATTAAATCTTAATGCTTTTATAATTTTAAAATATATGCTATTATATAAATATATAAAGGAGAAAACTTATGGGATTATTTGATAAATTTAAAAATGTATTTAATAAAAAAGATGTAGTTAAAGAAACTAATGAAGAAATTATTGCTTATGATAAAGGTTTAGAAAAAACTCGTAAAGAGTTTGTTAATGAGTTATCTATATTAGGACATAAATATACTAAAGTAACTGATGAATATTTTGATGAATTAGAAAACATTTTAATTATGGCTGATATTGGCGTTAATACTGTTATGAATTTTATAGACAGATTAAAAGACCGAATTAAAAAAGAAAATATTACTGATGTTAACTATTTACAAGAAGTAATTGTCGATGAATTATTTATTATTTATGTAAGTGGTGAATCCTTAAGTGATAAAATAAATATGAATAATGCTGGTCCAACAGTAATTTTAATGGTTGGTGTAAATGGAGTAGGTAAAACCACAACTATTGGAAAACTTGCTAATAAGTATCATAAGGAAGGCAAAAAAGTAATGTTAATCGCTGGTGACACTTTTAGAGCTGGGGCTGTTGCACAACTAGAAGAATGGGCAAGTAGAACTGAAACTTTATTTTATGGTAAAGAAAATACTGACCCTGCTGGAGTAATCTATGATGGTTTAGTTAAAGCTAAAAATGAAAATGTTGATATTGTTTTAGTTGATACCGCTGGACGTCTTCAAAATAAAGTTAATTTAATGAAAGAACTTGAAAAAATAAATAAAGTAATCGGAACACATATTCCAGGTGCTCCTCATGAAACCCTTTTAGTAATAGATGCTGCTACTGGTCAAAATGGTATTTTACAAGCAGAAAGTTTTAAAGAAATTACTAATATTACTGGTATAGTTTTAACTAAACTTGATGGTACAGCCAAAGGTGGAATTGTTCTTGCAATTAAAGAAAGTGTAAACATTCCTGTTAAATTTATAGGTCTAGGTGAAGGAATGGAAGACTTAAAAGTTTTTGATATTGAAAATTATATATATGGATTATTTAAGGATATGATTAATGATGGAAAATAGAGAATACTTAAATAGGTTATTTGATATATATAAAGATTTATTAACAGAAGTTGAACAAGAAACTTTTATTAGTTATTATATGGAAGATTTATCATTAAGTGAAATTGCCGAAAATAGAGGAATATCTAAAAGCAGTGTTGGCAAAACTTTAAACTGTGTTGAAGAAAAATTAAAAAACTATGAAAAAATTCTTCAAAATGAATATATGAAATCCAACATTTTAAAAAGTTTAGATACTAATGACATTCATGAATTAAAATCAAAAATATTAAATATTTTATCTAACTAAAGAGCTTAATTACCAAAGTTCTTTTATTATTTGTCTAAATTAGACAAATTTAATCAAATAATTACAAATTTTTCTTCACATTTTCTCATTTTTGTAGTAAAATCTATTAGTACTTAATTTTTGGAGGGGAATTATTATGAAAAAAACAAAAATCGTATGTAGCATTGGTCCAAACAGTAATGAACCAGATGTTATGGAAAAAATGGTTGAAGCTGGAATGAATGTTGCTCGTATTAACTTTTCACACGCAACATTAGAAGAAAGAAAGAAAGCTCAAGATTCAGTTCGTGAAGTACGTAAAAGAACTGGTAAAAGTATAGCAATCCTTTGGGATACAAAAGGACCTGAATTTAGATGTGGAGTTATGGAAAATGATGGTATCTCTTTAGTTGAAGGTAATACTATCCGTTTAGTAAAAGAAACTGTTGTAGGAACTTCTGAACGTTTTTCAGTAAATCATCCATCTGCTATTGAATCATTAAAAGTAGGAAATGTTGTACTACTTGAAAATGCTAAAATGAAATTAGAAGTTATTAGCGTTGAAAGTGATGGTGTAACTTGTAAAATTTTAGTAGGTGGAACTTTAGGAAATCGTAAGAGTATGAGCGCTCCAGGTGTAAAACTTGATATTCCATATATTAGTGAAGTTGATAAAGAAGATATTAAATACGCTTGTGAAAATGGTGGCGAATTCCTAGCAATTTCTTTCGTTTCTACTGCTGAAGAAGTATTAGAAGTAAAAGAATTATTAAAAGAATATGGTCGTGAAGATTTACAAATAATTTGTAAAATCGAAAGTGCTTTAGGTATCGAAAATTTAGAAGCGATATTAGATGTATCAGCAGGTGCTATGGTGGCTCGTGGTGATTTAGGAACTGAAATTCCAAGCGAATTAGTGCCAATTGAACAAAAGAAAATGATCGCTACTTGTAGAAGAAAAAATAAAATTTGTATTGTAGCTACTGAAATGCTTGAAACAATGATGGAAAATAGTCGTCCAAAAAGAGCAGAAACAAGTGATATTGCCAATGCTGTATTAGATGGTACTGATGCTGTTATGTTATCAGGCGAAACAACAATTGGAAAACATCCAGTTGAAACTGTTGCAGCTATGGCTCGTATTTGTGAAGTCACAGAAAAATATGCTGACTATAATTATGTTGAACAAATACGTCAAGTAAACAATGCTCGTGATGCCATTGCAACTAGTGTAGTAGAAACTGCAAATAGACTTGATGCTAAATTAATAACTACTGCTACTGCTCACGGAAGAACAGCTAGATTAATTAGTAATTTTAGACCCAAAGCTCCAGTTTTAGCTTTAACACCAACTGAAAAAGATGGTCGTCGTCTAATTCTAAACTATGGTATTTACCCAGTAGAAATGCCAATAATGAATTCAACTGATGAAGTATTAATGAAAAGTGTTGAAAAAGCTAAAGAATTTACTGAATTAAAATCTAAAGATATTATTGTTATTACTGGAGGTTTCCCTAATAACGATGAAAATAGAACAACAAACTTAATGAAAATTGAAGAAATTAAATAGAATAACAATTATTCTATTTTTTCTTGACTAAAAGAAAGCGAAAATGGTCTAGGATAATTTTTTAATAAAATATTAGAAGATAAATCAACCTATATTTTAAGCTTTAGAGACTTTGTTTTAAGTGATATATAGTGTGTTAAATAGTGATAATAATTTTGATATTATTATTTCTGGATGTTTTAAAGCTGAATGTGTTGAAGAATATAAAGAAAATGAGGAATTGCCAGATGAGATAAAATATAAGTTTTATCCAACTTTTGATTACTTGATTTTACTGGGTGAAAACGAAGAACTAGTTTTAAAGTTAAATAGAGATGATTTATCTTGTTTTGAGAAAAGACATTGGTATGCAATTATTTCGAAGTTCAAGTCTATTGCCAGAGGAAAGACAATTTGTTGTAAATCATATTAGAAGCAAGATAAAAGAAGTACTATCATTAGAAGATTCAAGAACTAGAAAAAATTAACTTTAACTTTTATTTAAAACAAGTTATAATTAAATAGGTGATAATATGGACATAAATTTTGAATTAGGTAGTTCAGTTTTTAACTATCGTGTAGCAAGTATCATTAAAAATGGTAATAAAATTCTTGTTTCTAAAAATGATGATAAAAAATATTTAAGTCTGATTGGTGGACGTGCTAAAACTGGTGAATCATCAATTGAAGCAGTACTCCGTGAAGTATATGAAGAAACGAGTTTTAAAGCTAAACATGTAAAATCTTTAGGAATGATTGAAAACTTTTATATATCTCGTTATAGCGATAAACCTTATCACGAAATATTAATTATTCATGAGCTAGAATTTATTGATAAAAGCGTTTACGAACGTGATGAAATAACTAACCTTGAAGATGGTGGCACATTTATTTGGAAAAGTATAGAAGAACTTAAAAAAGAAAACTTTAAACCAAGTGTTGTTTTAGCTAACATAGGAAGTCCAAACTTTTTCCACATAATAAATAAAGATTAAATTGAAGTAGAAAATGAATAAACTACTTCTTTTTTTTACATAATTAACATAGATATTAAAAGGAGGCCATTATGTTTAATAACTTTGGATTTATTAGTAGTTCTATTTTAAAAGAAGCAGAGAAAGAAAGATATTTATTATCTCATCCCTATGTTGGCAGTGAACATTTATTATTAGCCATACTAAAAAGTGATAATGAGCTTAAGACTAAATTAAGTGAATATAATTTAACTTATAAAAGATTTCGTGATGAATTAATAAAAGTAGTAGGAATTCCTAAAAAAAATATTGATGTGAATTTATATACTCCTTTATTAAAAAGAGTTATAAGTACTGCTCTAAATGATGCTAAAGAAAATAATGAAGGTAAAGTAACACCAACTCATCTTTTACTTGCTATGCTTGATGAAGGAGAGGGAATTGCCATCAGAATAATGATTGGATTAGATATTAATTTAGATGATTTATATGATGAATTAAAAGTTAAACCAAGTACAATTTCTTCTAGTAAATTAGAATTATATAATGTTGGAACTATTTTAAATGATAAAGTAGATTCCTTTGAACCAGTAATTGGCCGAGATACTGAAATAAATAACTTAATTGAAATATTACTACGTAAGAAAAAAAGTAATCCTCTTCTTATTGGTCCAGCTGGAGTTGGAAAAACTGCTATCGTTGAAGAACTAGCAAGGCGCATCAAGAATAATGATGTACCTGAATCTTTAGAAAATAAACTTATTGTTGAACTTCCAATGGGTGATTTAGTGAGTGGTACTAAATATCGTGGCGAATTTGAAGAAAGACTTACAAAAATTATTAAAGAAGTTATTAAGAATAAAAATATCATTCTATTTATTGATGAAGTCCATACTATATCTAATGCAGGTGGAGCGGAAGGTGCTATTAATGCTAGCGATATCTTAAAACCATATTTAGCCAGAGGTGATATAAAAGTTATAGGAGCTACAACCATCAAAGAATATGAACGCTTTATTGCTAAAGATAAAGCTTTAGAGCGCCGTTTTGAAATGATTAATATTAAAGAACCATCTTTAGAAGAAACCGAATTAATTTTAAAAGGTTTAAAAGATTGTTATGAAAAACACCATAATATAAAAATAACTAATAAAAATATTAGTGAAATAGTTCATCTTGGTAATAAATATTTACATACTAAAAAAAATCCAGATAAGACTATCGATTTACTAGATAGTATTTGTGCTCACGTTAAAAGAAAAAGTACCACCAAAGAATCAACTAAAGAATTAGAAACAAAGCTACAAAATTTAATTAATGAGAAAGAAAAATGTGTTTTAGCTAGTAAATTTAATGAAGCTCTTGATATATGTCTTGAAATAAAAGATTTAGAAGATAAAATATCTAAAACTAAAAATAATATTCCAGGATCTATTTCTTTAGAAGATATTTTATATATTATAGAAAATAAAAGTAATATTCCAATGTTTATCAATAAAGAACAAATAATTACTAATTTAACAACATCTTTAAAAAATAATATTTATGGTGAAAATAATGCTATCAAAAAATTAATTAATAATATTAGCCAATATTTTAATAGTGAAAAAAATTTAAAAATATTATTAGTTGGTCCCAGTGGAGTAGGTAAAACATCATCTATAAAATTAATTAGTAAAGAATTAAAAAACACTTTAATTAGGCTTGATATGAGTGAATACAATTTAGAAACATCAGTAAATAAACTAATTGGAGTATCACACGGCTATGTAGGATATGAAGATGATTACATTTTTAATAAAGTCAAATATAATCCCTATTCAATAATATTGGTTGATGAAATTGAAAAAGCTCATCCTAGCGTTTTAAATCTTTTTTTACAAATTATGGACGAAGGATTTATCCATGATTCTCATGGCGAAATAATTGATTTTTCTCATACTCTTATTTTTATGACTTCTAATGCTTATAAAAATATTAATGTTGGTTTTGGTGAAAAAAGTAATAATTTAACGGAAACATTTAGTGAAGAATTTCTGGGGCGTTTTGATGACATTATAACGTTTGATGCTCTTACTAAAGAAATGGTTATTGATTATTTAAAAGATAAACTAGAAGACATTAGTATTGATTATAATGAATTATTAAAGGAAGTTAATTATACCAAATATGGCTTTAGATATATAAATAAAATAATAGATAAATATAATTCTAAAATAAATAATTAAAAAACTAATTTAGCATTCTAAATTAGTCTTTTTTTGCTTTAAAGTTTTTTAAATCAAAACCTTCAGTATCAACATTTTCATGTCCTAAATCAAAACGTAATTGTGGATTTTTGGATTTTATTTCATCAATTGGATAATCAATGATTTTTATATCATCAACTGTAAAATCATAAAAATTAGTTTTTTCAGGGTTTAACCAAATTTTAGGTTCACAATTAATTGGTTCTCTATCAAGCATAATATGAGCTTGTTCAGTATGTCTATCATATATTTGAATATTATTGTAAAACCAAGTAAATCTACCAGGGGTATAACCACAATGTCTAGCAATTAAATGTAGAAAAACTAAATATTGAACTTGATTAATTGAGCCAGCTGTTAAAAAATCACTTGAACGTTGAAATAAACTCATATCTAAATAATCTATACCATCTTTACCATGACGAACGTTCCAAACTGTTTGATAAGCGCAAGGTTTAAGACCATGTTTATTTTTAAAATCATCAACTTGCCACATATTTATAATATGTCTTCTACCATCAGGATTATTTTTAATATCTT
>CANSFH010000038.1 GCA_947646115.1 uncultured Mycoplasma sp. | reverse complement strand
GACACTATGCACACGTTGACTGTCCAGGACATGCTGACTATGTTAAAAACATGATTACTGGTGCTGCTCAAATGGATGGTGCTATCTTAGTAGTATCTGCTGCAGATGGACCTATGCCTCAAACTAGAGAGCATATCTTACTTTCTCGTCAAGTTGGTGTACCTAAAATTGTTGTTTATATGAACAAATGTGACCAAGTTGATGATGTTGAGTTATTAGACTTAGTAGAAATGGAAATTAGAGAATTACTTGGAGAATACAATTTCGATACTGAATGCCCAATCATTCGTGGTTCTGCACTTAAAGCTATCGAAGGTGATGCTACAGCTGAACAATCTGTTCGTGATTTAATTGCTGCAGTTGATTCTTATATTGATGCTCCAGTTCGTGATACTGAAAAACCATTCTTAATGAGTATTGAAGATGTATTTACTATTTCAGGACGTGGTACAGTTGTTACTGGACGTGTTGAAAGAGGACAATTAAGACTTAATGACGAAGTTGAAATCGTTGGTTTAAGAGATACTAAGAAAACAGTTGTTACTGGTATCGAAATGTTCCGTAAATCACTTGATTACGCTCAAGCTGGTGATAATGCTGGTGTATTATTACGTGGTGTTGCTCGTGATGAAGTTGAAAGAGGACAAGTTCTTGCTAAACCAGGAAGTGTTACTCCTCATCATAAGTTTAAAGCTAGTGTTTATGTTTTAAGCAAAGAAGAAGGCGGACGTCATACTCCATTCTTCTCAAACTACAGACCACAATTCTACTTTAGAACTACTGATGTTACAGGTGTTATTGAACTTCCAGCTGGTGTAGAAATGGTTATGCCTGGTGATAATATCGACATGTCTGTTGAATTAATCAGCCCAGTTGCACTTGAAAATGGTACTAAATTCTCTATCCGTGAAGGTGGACGTACTGTTGGTGCTGGTGTAGTATCAGAAATTATTGAATAATAAAAATTAGAGCCTAGAAATAGGTTCTTTTTTTGATTGCTTATGTTATTATATTAATAGGAAGTGATAATTCTAGTTCAGCTAATAGGCAATTATTATGTTTGTTTTGTCACTTCAGCAAAAAACTAAATATGACGTTTTGATATTTCCAAATCTAAATTGAGAATTCAGAAATAGATTTTTCCTTGAATTTAAAAAATTAGTTTGATACAATATAGATGGTGATTTTATGACAAGTAGACAACAAGAAGAAATAAGAGAAATTGAATTTCAAATTAGACAATTAACTGATAGCCTTAGATATGGTAGTAGTATGGAATTTGCCAAGCTATCTAGTAAATTACAAGAACTTGACAAAAAGAAGGAAGAAATAAAAAGATCATCATTTTTTGTGTGTGATTATATTTATCCAGCGATAGCTTTTTTAGTAAGTTTAATTGAGGGAAAAGAGTATGTACATAAAGAAGTTACAATACCTACAGGAGATTTAGAAACTGTAATAGATCAAGAAACATTTATGAACAAAGAGGAAATGTTAAAACTAAAAAAGGATGGATATCTTCCTTATAGAATAAGTTTTATATGTGAAGATCCAGCCCGTGCTATAGAAGATATAAATGTTAGAATAGCAGATCTTTTTAATGCTGATGATCCTAAAAGAATGATAAATGAAATATTATTGTTACCATCAGAAGATTATGTACAATTGACTTTTTATAAGCCATCAATGGTAATAGAATTTAATAATAATTTTTCTAGTGATGCTAATGTAAGTGATTTTGCTAATAATGAATCAAAAGTAGTTGATGGAAGATTTTCTTATATTATTGATTTTATGGATTATTTAACTTCTGTATGTATTACGTTAGAAAGAAAGTTATCAGGAGAAGAAATGATGATGTATGCAGAAGAATTTGCAAGAAGATATAATCTTGATAAAGAAGGTAACTCAAGAAGATAATGATAAAAGAAGCTATAAAGTTAGCTTCTTTGTTTTTCAATTCTATTTTTAGTATTTATTATGGCATCAATTAATACTTGTTTATCAAACATAAAACTTTGGTATCCGTTAACACAAGATGTAATATATTCTACTGAAGGTAAATAATATCGATATTCTGATCTTAAAATGTAGGTCATAACTCTTAAAGTATAGTTACGGAATTTAATGTCCATAAATTTTTTTCGGTATAAATTTGGATAGTTTTCATATTTATCTAGATTACTTATTTCGCTTTCTGGCAATTCAAATATAGCAGCAGGGACGTAACTTCCAATTTGTTTTTCTATGGTAAGGTAACTATAATTATTGCAACTTCCTTTAAAATATAGAGTATAATCTTCTAAAATGACAGTACCTTTTAATTTAGCTTTTGGACAATATGATTTTAAATTTTGTTCTAATAGATTGCTACCATAAGCTAAATAATAAATTGTCATGCTACCATTCTCCTAGCTAAAATAGTATCTCTTTCATTTCTAGGTGGTGTTGCAAACCCTTTTAAGTATTGTTTTAAAAAACATAATTTATCAAACAAATTATTGAAAATTAAGTCAGCAAATATTAAGGCATCTTCTAGTTGGATTTTATTGCATTCATTAATGTAGTTTTTCTCGCCTATAATATTTTTTTCTAATTGAGTGAGTTTGGCTCTTAAAAAGTCACGATCAATAGATTTTGTTGCGGCACTTATAAGCATTTTCATAATAGTATTTATATTATTTTGAATTATTGTAGCTTCATTGGTAGCATTAAAAAATCTAAATTCGCAGGTATTTTCTCTAAATTCTTGATCTGAAAAGCTTAAACTTCGGAAATTAATTGCATTATATTTGTTTTGACGAATTTGCCATAAAAATTTTTTAATATTTAATAAATCTGCTTTTTCTTCTATTAATGATCTAGATAATAATAATTGAACACCTACAGGTTGAGAATATTGTAAAAAGCTTTTACGAGCATTTAATCTATCTCCGTAACCATATCTAATTAATACTCTCTCAAAAGCCATATAAAGCTCAATTAATGTTGCCCAAGCTTCAGCATCTTTGCTTAAAATGTGAGTACCAGCACTTATATGAAGTCCAGCTTTTTCAGTCATAATTCCATTATTTTCTTTTAAGTATTGACATATTATGAGTAAATCAAGCCAATTTTTATCTTCATCTCTTAATTTGGGAGAAACGATTTCTCCACCAGAATTTAATGATACGTCTCGAACAGAGTTATATTCCGGCGTATATGTACTTATAAATCTATCGACTTGGCTTTTTTCTATTCCTTCATATTCAATTTCGAATCCAAAAGTAGCATTAGATTGTAAATTTAATTTGCTACGATATGGAATATAAAAATTATCTAGTGAGTTAATTAAATGTAAAATATCTATTTTTTGTAATTTTGCAAGTTCAATATTATGTGTGCTTAAATAATCTAAATCATTAATATCAAACATACTAACCAATACCCCTTTTTTATTGCAGTATATTATAGCAAAAAAGATTGATATTGTCAAATTACTAACTTCAAGGTATTTATTTTAATATTATTATAATTTTTTTGATACAATAAATAGTACTTCTTTTATCCTTTAAATTAACTTGTTTACTTTAATTAATAAAAGTGTTATACTTCTTATATAATATAGAAGGTGTATATATGAAAAGAAGACTTAAGAAAAAATATTTAATTACTTTAATTATTTTGGCAATATTAATTGTTGGGTTGGCTATATTTGGTATTAGTAAGTTGTTTATGAATAAAGAAAGTGATACTAATATAGTTGATAAAAATGATCAAGATAATAATAATGATAAAAATAATGAAGTGATTCCAGAGGTACAAATAGTTGATGTTAATAGTAAATCGAGACCATTTGCAGTTATGATAAATAATTTAGGTGCTGCTAGACCATATCATACGGGACTTCAAGATGCTTATTTAGTTTATGAAATAGTTGTAGAAGGCGGTATTACAAGATATTTAGCTTTATTTAAAGATAATTTACCAGATACTGTTGGTAGTGTCAGAAGTGCTAGACATTACTATTTAGATTATGCTATGGAAAATGATGCTTATTATGTTCATTGGGGATGGAGTCCACAAGCACAAAGTGATATAAGTTCTTTAAAAATTAATAATTTAAATGGTTTGAGTAGTGGAAAGCCTTATTTTTTTAGACAAAGTTTACCTGTTTCTAGCGAACATACAGGTTTTGTAAATTTGAAGGAAATGGTTAAATTAGCGAATAATAAAAATTATAGATCAGAAACTAATAAATCGTTACTTTTAAATTATAGTCCAACTAATATTGATTTAAGTAATAATGATGGAGTGAAAGATGCTACTAAAATAGATTTAAAATATTCTAATAGTTTTACTACAAATTATGTTTATGATAGTAATGCAAATGTTTATAAGCAGTCAGTTAATAACAAAGAACATAAAGATTATAAAACTGGTAAGCAATATACTGTTAAAAATATAATAACTTATAAAGTGGGAAATAAAACTATTAGTGGTGATGATAAAGGTCGTCAAGATTTAGATAATATTGGTTCTGGTGAAGGCTATTTTATTACCAATGGAGTATCTGTTCCAATAACTTGGGAAAAGACTAGTAGAAGTGCGCAAACTGTATATAAATATAAAGATGGAACAGAAATTACGGTTAATGATGGTAATACGTGGATACATATAGTTCCTACAGGTGGTAATATAGGTATATCATAAATATGTAATTCATAAAATATGATATGGGAGGCATTAATGGATATTTTAGTTGATTTTTTACTTAATAATTATATTTGGTTTTTAGTTATTTCTTTGATTTTAGTATTTGCATTAATTGGTTATTTAGTTGATATTACAACTCCTAAATTAAAAAATAAAAAAGAAGATGTAAAACCAATTTTAAAAATGGATAAAGAAGAGAATACTTTTAAAACTCATCCTTCTGTAGAAGCTTATACTAATGAGAGCTTTGATGATCCTTTAATAAAATAGAAGTGTCTAATATAGATACTTTTTTAATTTAATTTATTTACTTTAAAATATAATTAAGTTATAATATTAAATAGAAATGGAGTGATATAAATGGAACTTAAAGGTTCTAGAACGGAAGCTAATTTAATGGCTGCTTTTGCTGGAGAATCTCAAGCAAGAAATAAATATACATATTATGCTAGTCAAGCAAAGAAAGATGGTTATGAACAAATATCTGCTATTTTTGAGGAAACTGCAAATAATGAAAAAGAACATGCTAAAATGTGGTTTAAAGAATTACATGGTGGTAAAGTACCTGATACTGTTTCTAACTTAAAAGATGCTGCTAGTGGTGAAAACTATGAATGGACAGAAATGTATAAAGAATTTGCAGAAGTAGCAAGAGAAGAAGGTTTTGACCGTATTGCTAAACTTTTTGAAGAAGTGGCTAAAATTGAAAAACATCATGAAGAAAGATACTTAAAATTAGTAGGTAATATTAATGATGATTTAGTATTTAAACGTGGTGAAGAAGTTGTATGGATTTGCCGTAATTGTGGTTATGTTTATGTTGGAGAATCTGCTCCAGCAGTATGTCCTGTATGTGCTCATCCACAAAGCTTTATGGAATTAAAATCAGAGAATTATTAGTAGTTCTCTTTTTTTAGGGTTAATCTAAAACCTACGAGTTGTCTCCGTATAACTATAATAGCAGTAACACGTATCCTGCTAACGTGTTCCGTGTGAATTCGGATGGCCAGCTCACTAACAACAACGTGAACAGCGCGTTTGGTGTGCGCCCAATATCCTTTTAAAACTCAAATATTAAGTTATGGCAAAATATAGTAGAATTAGGATACAAGATTAATCCTTAGAGTTTTCTAGAATATATAATACCGATGTTTTATATCATGTATGTGAAACTATTACGGTATTTTTTAATTGTCTTTTTAGTGTTTAATTGGTATAATAGCTTTCACATGTATTATTACTTGAAATTAATATTGATATAAGGGAAATATGGGTTAGATTAAATTTTTTAGGGGGAATAAATATGAATTTGAAGGAAGTATTAAAAGAAGCAATTTTATTATTACCTGATTATTTAAAAAAAGATATAGATTTTTTAAGTATATTAGAGAATTTATATGCTTTTTTAGATAATATTTTAGAAGAAGATTGTTATTTAATATTAGATAAAGAAAGATATGGAAATGTCTTTTTTAAAGATAGTGGTTTTGTAAATGGGTTTAGTAATAGTACTATAGTAATGGCGCTTTCGTTTCAAAATGAAGATTTTTTCTTTTCTTTTGCAATATATGATTTAAATGAACTGGGATATGCTATTGATTTAATGCGTTCAGATTATGGTAATATAGTCGAAAATTCATCTATAGCTTTAACTAAAAATAAGAAAGGTTCTACTTTTAAATCTGAAACATCTTCTTTTAATGATACAGAATATTTTGATTATAATGTGGAATTAATTTATTTTGATAGTAATCATAATCCAGATAAAAGAAAGAATATAGAAGATGAAAAAGATGAAATATTTGCTAATAAATTTTTTGTGCCAAAAGGCTTTGCAAGGTTATTACGATTGAATTTTAAAAGATTTAGAAAACATATAAATGAATATAGATTAAAAGGTATTGTTGAAAATAATAGAGAAACAGAAAAAATATTGGGTTATTTGTTTTGTTCTCCATTTAGGTTAGGGAATTTAGAATCTTTTATAAGAAGTGATTTTGTAGAAGGGTTTGATAATAATTCTGAAGAAGTGTTATATCAAGTAAATGATGAAGGTGAAGAAGATTTTGAAAGTTTTGATCCTGATATAGAAATAGAAGATTTAAGTGATATAGTAATTGATGCAGATAAACTAAATATATTTTTAAATATGCTTGCTCATTATATAGATATTGATAGTATTGTTGTTATGTCAGATACAATACTTAATGATTTAATAGATTATATAAGTAATGAGATGATTCAAAGTCTAAATACTACTGGAGTTATAATAAAAAAAGAAGGTACTGATTTTATTGTTTATCATGTGTCTATAAATAATAATCAATTTATAATAGTACCAAAGGTATCAACAGGGGAAGAAATAAAAGATAAATATTTAAAAAATCCTCTTAATGGAAATATTAAGGGATTAGATGAGTTTTTAGAAATAAATCCTAGAAGGTAATTTGAATTATCTTCTTTTTAATTTTTGACAAGAGTTTTTAATTCAATTAAAGTATCTATTTTGCCAACTAAATAATCACTAGAAATATTGAAATATTTACTATATTCTCGAAGATTAAAAGTTAAAATTAAATTAGTATTATGCTCATATTTACTTATTAAAGAACGAGTTATGTTTAATTTTTTTGATAATTGTTCTTGAGTCATATTAGCATTTCTGCGTAAAGTAGTTATTCGAACTTTAAGTTTATCTAAATCAATATTTTCTTTACTGTTAGGATAATTTTTGATATTAGTTAGTTCTAACACATAATCTAGGGATACATTAAATTCGTTACAAAATTTATTTAATCTTCGTAGAGGTATTATATCTTGTTCAACTTCCCACATTCCATAAGCACTTCTGCTGACATTAAGGATATTAGCAACTTCTTCTTGTTTTAAGTTTTGTTCTTCTCTTATTTCTTTTAAACGCATTTTATATTCTCTTTTCTTATGATAATTGTAATGTAAAGAATTAAAAGAAAAAATAACTGTCGCAAAATAGAACAAATTTGTTGATTTATTATCAATAATATTGTATATTAGAAATATATCATAGAAAGTATAATAGAAGAAGTA
>CANSFH010000037.1 GCA_947646115.1 uncultured Mycoplasma sp. | reverse complement strand
GATTTTACTTATGATTTTATTAAAAAAAATTGGGAACAAGTAATAAAAAATCCTAAGTTATTAAACTTAGAACGTTATAAAGATCATTATAGTCCAGATAATTATAATAAAATAGTTAAATTATTTAATGAGTATAGTGCGAAATATCAAGTTTTTTTGAAATAGTCTCTAATTAGTTAGAGATTTTTTTATATTCATTTCTAATATCTTGCATTAAATTAGGATTAAACTTACCATCTTTAATCATCATAATTTCAAATCTATATGGTGGATAAATTCTTTCTTTATCTTCATCATTTTCCCCTATATATGGTGTTTCTAATATTTTAGGAATATCTTTTAATCTTTCAGAATTAATTACTTTTAATAAAGTATCATACCCTATCATGCCATAACCAATATTTGCATGTCTATCTTTATGAGAGCTAATAGGATTTTTGCTATCATTTACATGTATACATTTAATATAATTAATACCTATTAGACTATCAAAGTCATTTAAAAATTCTTCAAATAATTCCATATTATAACCAGAATCATTTAAATGGCAAGTATCAAGACAAACGCCTATCTTATCTTTTAATTTAATATTATCAATAATATATTTTATTTCTTCTAAAGAAGATCCTAATTCGGTACCTTTCCCAGCCATAGTTTCTAACAAAATAGTAGTTTTAGTATCTTCAGTTATAATTTTATTTAAAGCAAAAATTATATTATCTAGAGCAATATTTTTTTCGATACCTACACTTGAGCCTGGATGTAAAACAATATATTTTATACCCATAGTTGTACATCTATCAAGTTCATTTTTTAAAAAATTAATACTAAAATTATACTTTGTCTCATCTTTATCATTAGCTAAATTAATTATATATGGCGCATGACATATTACATTATTTATATCAATATTATTTTCAGCCATTAATTTTTTAGCTTCATTAGTTAATTCTTCATTTATTTCTTTTCTAACAGTATTTTGAGGAGCCCCTGTATAAAACATAAAAGTATTAGCTCCATAACTTATTGCTTCATTTACACTGCCAAAAAGTTGTTTGGGACCAAAAGAAACATGAGAACCTATAATCATTTAAATCACCTAATACTAATTATAAAATAATTTATAACTTTTAACAAGTTGATTTTATTTTTTTGTTATGTTAAAATTAAATTAGTAGAGCGTTAGGTACACTAATGTCTACTATTTCTTTAGTACGACATTAACTTCACTATTATTAACATTTTGCACAATGATAATAGTACAAGTTGATGTCTTTTTATTTTGCTTATTTTCCAATAAACTTTTTATTCTAGTTATCACTACTTTTAACCAGCTATCATAAATCATATTTACCCTTTCTAAAAACCCCCTAAAAAGAAAGTTTTCGATTGGGAGATAAAATGTCAAGATAGTAGACATCAAGTCCTAACACTCAAGTTATTATTCTAAATGATAACTTCTTTAATGTCAAAAAAATCGTTCGACATATTTTGACATTGTCTATTTTAAACACGAAAAAAAGGACTTAAGTCCTTAATTTGCACCACATACTTTAGATGCTTCATCACTAGATTCTATAACATCTTCACTAGTTACGTCAGGAGTTTTTCCATCTACTAAATTGGTACCATTTGATAACCAAATACGATAAGTATACTTACCATTATTTTCTTCAATTAAGAAACTTCCAGCATAAGCTTCATCATTTTTTTCAATTAAGTTAGAATTTATTAAATCTTCATAAGTATAACATTTAGTACCAGTTAAGCCATCTTTAACATAAAGATTTTTAGCTGCTCCCATAAATTTATTTGCTTCAGTTGCTAATACTTGTTTTTTTGCGTTAGACATCATTGGTACTACGGCGTTAGTAGCAATTAATACTACAACTGATAAAATAACTATAACACTTAATAATTCTACTAATGTAAATCCTTTTTTATTTAATCTTTTCATATGTTCACCTTCTAAATTAATTATACCAAAAATACTTTTTTAGTCAACTCTTAAATATTATTATTTTAGATTTAAGTGAATATTTTGTCGAGTTATATTATTTACTATCTTTTATTATTTTAATAATTTCATTTTTAGTTAAACCATAATTTTCAAGCTCTATAGTTTTAGCTAATATATCTTTAATTAAGTCATTTATTTTTAATTCTTTGGCTTTTTTTATATCATCAGCTATAAATGTACCTTTTGTAGATTTACTGACAATAATA
The DNA here is from genome assembly GCA_947646115.1 of uncultured Mycoplasma sp. Lineage (GTDB taxonomy): Bacteria > Bacillota_I > Bacilli_A > RF39 > UBA660 > Caccenecus. The sequence continues at coordinate 5,706 of CANSFH010000037.1, read as the reverse complement.
TTTTTATTTTCTAGAATATCATAAGCTTTTTTAACTGTATTGGGATTAATACTAAGGGTACAAGCAAGTTCTCTTATACTTGGTATTTGGGTATTAGGTTTTAGTATATTTAAACTTACTAAACGCTCAACTTCTTCAACTATCTGTTCATAAATTGGAGTTCTTTTGCCAAAATCAATATTAATATTCATAAGTGTAATCTTGATATTGCTCCTTTTCTTTTTGATATTCTTGAATTTTTAATTGATATTCTTTATAGTTTTCTAAATTTTTACGATATTTTTTAAATTCTTCATAAAAACTATTAGCATCTGCTATTTCTAAATATATACTACCACCGATATAACAATTTCTATCCTTCACAGTGTTAATATTATCATATTTCAAATAATTAATAAAGCTTGATAAATTATTTTTAATTACATATTCAAAAACATACGAATCTTCAGCACTAAATACATCACAGCTGATACTAATATTAGATACTGTTTCTTCAGTTAATTTAGCAATTGCTTTATTATTAAATTCTATTAATATGTATTTATCTAATTTTTCATTTAAGGTATAAGGCACTATCAATCTTTGATAAGTATGATTATGATAGTCATAAACTGAAATAGTTTTCTTTGCATTTTTTAAATCATCTAATTTTATATAATTCATAGTTTCCTTAACGAGATTTTTAAATTCTTTAGTTATTTCGATATCTTTAGAAGTAATATCAATACTATTATATTTAAAATTTGCAGCTAAAATAATATTTCTTTTATATAGGAATTCATTAATTATGTTTTCAAGGCTTTCTGTAAAATTAATATTGGTCGTATAATATTTATTATTACTTGTAAATGTTGCCATGCGAGCATTTGTGAACATATCGTTATTAGTTGTAGCTTTAATAATTTCATGAATAATTTTTTCATCTTTAATATTTAAGTATTCTCCATTATGATAGAAACTAATACTATCAATTTTATCTAAATAAATAGAATTATTTTTTGTACTAGTGTTATATAGGGAATACGCTCCAACCAATATACTAAATGTTGCAATACAAATAACTAATGACTTACGTAGTTTAAAAATGCTTTTTCTTGTAATTAAATCATAAACTATATAATAAATTAAAGCACCAACTAGAGCGATTAGGAAATTGCCACTATTGCCTTCATGAATAATGATATAGCAAACAAAACAAACAGGAATAAAAACTAATGATTTAATAAAGTAATGCATTAATTCACTATGGAAACTTATTTCATTATTTTCCATTTTACGTCTTTTAAAAGTATAGAAACCAATAATAAAATAAATTACACTTAAAATAGTCATTTTTAGCATACTAGATTGATTATAAACTGTATCTAATTCTGCATTTAAGAAATTTAGAGGAGCAGTAAAACTATTGCCAAAAGTTTCTTTATATTGTAAGACATAATTACCTTTTTCTAGTTCTTGTTTACATTGTGGATCAGCATAACAATTATATTTTTCTGGTTTACAAGCATTGTCTGTACATTTAATATAATTATCTTTATAGTAAAAATCATTAAAGATAATTTTAGCAAAGGAAAAAAATGGTACTAAACAAATTATTAAAAACATTAAAACGAAAGCTCCAATGGAATTGCCAGCAATAGTAATACCTAGCATAGCTACTGCAAAAACAAATATATAAGATATACTCCAATATAAGAAATAATCTATAAGTAATTGAAAAGGAATAATTGCACTACTAAATAAGAGAGCTATCAAACCAAAAATAAGAGTATTTAATAATATTAAAAGAACTAAAGTTATGATACCACCTATTAAATTTGTTAAATAAATAGTCTTTCTATTTATAGGTTTTGACATAACAAAATCGGTACTTTTTTTACTAAATACAAAACCCATAAGAGAAATAGCTAAAACTATAGGTACAATATATAAGCCAATTATCGTAATGGAACTTATTTCATTAAATGTTGCAATAAATTTATCTTGAGTGACCAACATAACAATGTTAAGTAAGGGTACAACTCCAAAGAAGAATGCTAAAAGTCCTTTAGATTTTTTTAAATTTTCTTTAAAATAATTAAAGTTAAATAACGCTTTCAAATTCATAACCTAATGCCTCCATTTGATAAATAAAAACTTCTTCTAAAGTGAGGGGTAAAAAATCTAATATAACTGGATTTAAATTTTGTAAGATTTTTTTAGAATCTTTACCATTTTCGTCTATTATAAGAGTCGCTATACTCCCTACTTTTTTAAAGAATAATATTTTTAAACCTTTAAATGTCTTTTTATCAAAATCTCCTTTTAGGGATATTTGTACTTTAAACATTGTAGTTTTTAAAGTGTCAATGTCACTTTCAAATAAAATATTTCCTTTGTATAATAATCCTAAATTATCACATATATCTTCTAACTCACGTAAATTATGGCTTGTCATAATAATGGTTGTATTATTATTTGACATAGTATCAGCAAGTAAGCTTTTAAAAAATTTTCTAACTACGGGATCTAAACCATCAAATGTTTCATCAAAAAACATATATTTAGCATTTGTAGCTAAAGCACATAAAAGCGCACATTGTCTTTTCATTCCTTTAGAAAATGAACTTATTTTAGCGTTTAAATCTAATTTTAAATTATTAGCTTTATTGATAACATAATTGATATCAAATTTTTTATATAATGATTGATAATACTCGGCCATATCCATTAAACTATAACTAGGAAAAAAATATAAGTCATCAGGAACAAAAACCATCTCCTGTTTTAATGATTCATTATCATAAACATTTTCATTATCAATTAGAACTTCACCATCATCAGATGCATAAATACTATTAATTATGCGAAGTAAAGTTGACTTACCTGCGCCATTAGCTCCGACTAAACCATAAATTGCATTGTCTTTAATATTACAATTCAGTTTTTCTAAAACATATGTCTCACCATTAAAGCTTTTGGTAAGATTTTTAATCTGTATCATATATCCTCCTTAATTGTACTATATGTACTAGTACAATTAATATACCATATAAATATAATTAGGTCAAGAAAAAAATCACTCATAACTCATTTGAGTGACATCATAGCCATAAAACTCTAAAATGCTTACAGCTTTACGAGATTTTGTTCCTTTATAACATACTATGTAATACGGTTTATTTTTATCAAGTAGAGTTTTATAATTTAGCATAAGTTTTTCATAGGGAATATTAATACTATCTGGATGATGGTATTCCATGTAATCAATAGGATTTTGAATATCAATTAGAGTTCCCATGCTTTTAAAATAATTATTAATATTTAATCTTTTCATATACATCACTACTTTATAGTATGAAAATATAATAAAGTTGTTTATTAAAAATGCCTATTTTTTGATGTAGAATGATAATAGCATTAGGATAATGGTGCAATAAGATATTATTAAAGTTTACATGCGCAAAACATCAGAAAAATTAATAGAAGCGGTAGAACTGCTAAAGTGAGTATTATGCATCAATTTTTATGAGATGTTATGGGCGATATTTCCAACGAAAAACCCCATAAATATGGGATTTACAGGGTTTTAAATTTTATATAAAATTATTCATTAAAGAAATCATCAAAAAATTCATCATCTGTTATAACATTTTCATTAACAATAATACTATCAGCATCTACATTTATTTTGGGTTTGTTTTCATTTGATTTTCCAGAATCATCATTTTTAACTGGCTCATCAATAACAGTTTCTAAATTATTTTCTTTGACTTCGTGAGATATTTCTTGTGTGTTTTCTACTGGTTTATTAGCTACTTCCATATTATTGGTCATATTCATAGAATAATCAATATTTGGCGTTGCCTTTTCTTTTGGAAGATTATTTGCTAAATTGTTATTTGCTTTATTATTTTCTAAAGCAGCTTTTTGGCGAGCTTCTTCTTCATCAAGTTCTTTTAAACGACGATCTATATCTTTCATCATATCATCTATATCTTTATCAGATAGACTACTCATTGGTTTATTATACATCGGATTATTGTTAAAAGGGCTTGACATATTTGGATTTGGCATTGGATTAAAATTTGGAGTATTAAAGCTAGGATGCATTTGATTAGAATTATTAGAATTTGGAGCATTAAAATTATTAAACATTGGAGTATTAGGCGCTGCTGCTCCAAAGGAATTACCAAAATTATTATTAGGCATGCCTACTGGTTTAGGAGGCATCGGGTTTAGATTAAAGCCATTATTCAGATTATTTGTGCCAAAAGAATTAAATGAACTTGTATTCATTCCCCCTGCTGAACCTAAAGAACTGCCAAAATTATTATTATAAGGATTGGCCATATTATTATTATTTTTATTATCCAAATTATTCATCATTTGTTTACGTTTTTCTTCTGTAACATATTTTTTGATATCAAATAACTCTATTTTTTTAGTTTCACGATTTGGATATGGTGCTTCATTACGGTTCATTCCCCAATCCATTTTAAAATCAGGTTCTAATTTAGTTTTAAAAGGATTTTTACGTAATCTTATAATAATTGCTTCAAATAGTTTTAATTTTTGAAGATCTGATACTGTAACTAATGGAGTTGAAGCTGTTTTATCTTTTTCTTTAGATTTTACTTCTCCACACATTTTAGAAATTTCTTCTAAAGCTGCTAACTCTGTACTAATTAAGTATACTAAATTACCACAGTTACCTTTAATAATTTCTGCGACTTCTTTACCATATACATCATTTAATTGGGCAAAGTTTTGGATAATAAAAGTAAATCTGATATCACGAGAACGAGCTGCAGATACCATAGAATCGACATCTTTTAATGGTGGCATATTCGCAAACTCATCAAGAATAAAGTTTGTACGATATGGAAGTTTACCACCGTTTTCTTGAGCAACATCAATTAATGTTTCATAACATTGTTTTATAAAAATAGTCATTAATGAGTGATAAGTTTTCTTTTCATCGTGGATAATCATAAATACAGCTGTTTTTTCACGTCCTATGTCTTCCATTTTAAAATCACTATAGGCAAGCATTTCACTTAATGTTTCGCGAGAAGAAAACAATCTTATTTTTTGTCTAAAAGTAGATAATATACCACCTTTTGTTTCATTAGGAGCATTAATAGTATTTGATGCAAATATATAAGGACTAGAATCTTGTCCTTTTAAATTAAAATATTCTTTAATATAAGTACTGGTCGCATAACGCTCTTCACCAATACTACTCATATAATTTATACTATTTAAATTAACTTCTTTTTCTTTAGCGTCATAAAATAAACCTAAAGCTAAAGCAGAAAAGTAATCGGCAGCACTTTTTTCCCAGAAATCACTATCACTATTCTTTTTAGTTTGGTCATATAAAATATTTAATGCAACGTCATCTAATAATTCAGTAGATTTATCGGAGTTTCCTTCTTTATAATAAACATATGGTAAAGTTAATGGATTCCAAGCATTACCATGATTAGGCTCTCTAAAGTTTAAAACAATTATTTTATAACCACGTTCTTTTAATGCTGTAGCTGCATATTTATAAATTTCGCCTTTAGGGTCAGTAATAATCATAGACTCGCCTTTTTTAGCAAGCAAATTAACCATTGGTTTAACTACAGTTTGAGTTTTACCAGAACCAGTAGAACCAATAACAAGATTATGATATTCCCCATTATCAACCCAAATTTCTTTACCATTATTAATTAAAGG
>CANSFH010000036.1 GCA_947646115.1 uncultured Mycoplasma sp. | reverse complement strand
GAAGAAAGTATGCGATATAGTGGAAGTAAACCTGATGATTTAGGATATGTTCATGTAAAAGTTTGTGATGGCAAGGGTAATAAAAATTGGATTCCAAAACAGAGAGTTATTTACGAACAACATTATGGTCCGATTCCAAAAGGTCATAAAGTTATATTCGCTGATGGAAACAGATTTAATTTCGATATAGATAACCTGGTTCTTGTTTCATCATCAGAAGAATTAATAATGAATCAAAAAAGTTTAAGATATGATGATCAGGATTTAACAAAAACAGGACATCTTATAGCAAAAGTTATTGATAAACGAAACAAATTAAGGAAGTAGTTATGGATCTAGAACAGGAATATTATGATCTATTATATGAAAATCGAAAATTAAAGAACGAAATAGATATTTTAGAAAACGAATTAGTTCTAATTAAGAACGATAAAAAGTTTATGGCCATAGCTCTTACTTTTGTTAATAAAATCAATAAACTAAATAAAATTATAAACAAAATATTTATTTATAATACAAAAATAATAAGAAGTGAAAAGTCTAAAAAAATAAAAGACTATGCATTAAATAATTTAAAAATAATGGAGGGCGAAAATGAATAGAGATTATTTAATAAAAAAAGGAAAAGAAATAAAAGAAAATGGGAATATGTTAGGAATTAAAGTAACAATTCCGAATCAAGATGAAACAGAATTAATAATAAATAATAATTCTAGTATTGATAATAAAATCGATTATTACTGTAAAGCATACGATGAAAATCTAGTGCATTCTATGAATGACAAAATTAAAATTGTTGACATCCAAGAAATAAAACACATTATTCCAAAATGCTCTGATGAATTAAAAGTAGAAGAGTTAAAAAGCAGAGGATTTCAAGAAAAAATGTTTATGGGTATGGGTGCAGCATTATATAAAGAATACAAAAACGATTATCACTTTTATGCAATCATTATTGGACTTAATGGTGATGTAATCGTTACTAATTATGATGAAACAGAAAATAATACAATTTCATTTAACTTCAATATGGATTTTGTGAATGACTTAATATACATATTAGAACATTTAGAAACGATAAAAGATTAAAAAGAATATATAGGGGACAGTTGGGAGGAAATATGCAAATAATTAGTAAAAATATAGAAGAAATAAAAGAGTATGAAAATAATCCAAGAAATAATGACAATGCGGTTGAATATGTTGCAAGATCTATTAAAGACTTTGGCTTTAAAATGCCGATTATTATTGATAAAAACAATGTAATAGTTGCTGGTCATACTCGATATAAGGCAGCTAAAGAATTAAATTTAACCGAGGTCCCCTGCATAGTTGCTGATGATTTAACAGATGAGCAAATTAAAGCATTTAGATTAGTGGATAATAAGTCTGCCGAATTAGCAGAGTGGAATTTAGAATTATTAAATATTGAATTAGAAAATATACATGATATAGATATGAACTTATACAATTTTGAATTATCAGAATTGTTGGATAATGTAATCGAAGATGATTACGAAATAGAATTGCCAGAAGAACCTAAAACAAAGCATGGCGATATATACAAATTAGGGAATCATTATTTAATGTGCGGTGATAGTACGAAAGAATCGGATGTAGCAAAATTAATGAATAATAATAAAGCAGATCTATTTCTTACTGATCCCCCATATAATGTTGCTTTAGGAAATCATGACACACCAGAAACCGCAAGACAAAGGCATAGAAGAACTGATGGATTAATTATAATGAATGATAAAATGTCAGATAATGATTTCTTGGACTTCTTAACAAAATGCTTTTCTATAGCCAAAGATAATATGAAAGATGGTGCATCGTTCTATATATGGCATGCTGATAATGAAAGTTTAACTTTTAGACAAGCATTGAAAAATAGTGGTTTAGAGTTAAGACAGACATTAATATGGAATAAGAATGCAATTACTTTAGGCAGGCAAGATTATCAATGGAAACATGAACCATGCTTATATGGGTGGAAAGATGGAGCATCACATAGTTGGTTTTCTGATAGATCACAACCTACAGTATTAGATTTTAAGAAACCATCTAAAAGTGAAGATCATCCTACTATGAAACCTATTGAATTATTTGCTTATCAAATTAAAAATAGCAGCAAAGTGAATGACATAGTTTTGGATACTTTCGGAGGTAGTGGGACAAGCATTATAGCTTGTGAACAATTAAATAGAATCTGTTTCACAATGGAATTAGATCCTAGATACTGTGATGTTATTGTTGATCGCTGGGAAACATTTACTAATCAAAAAGCAGAATTAATTAGTGGTGATCAGTAATGAATGAAGAATTTAAGATAAAAAAGGATGTATTCGAGAAATTATGTGCATTACAGTGCAATATAAGAGAAATTGCAGGAACATTTGGTTGTACTGTAGATCAATTAAAAATTTGGTGTAAGCAAGTATATAATGCAGATCTTGAACAAGTTTATAATGCCAAAGCAACAAAAGGGAAAATTTCTTTAAGGAGTTTGCAGTTTAGATTGGCAGAGAAAAGTCCAACAATGGCAATATATCTAGGAAAAGTATATTTAAATCAGGATGAAAAGAATGGAGGAAAACAATGACTAATGACAGTGTAAGAGGTTATATAGTAATAGTTTTAAAAAATTTAGGATATAAAACCGAGGAAATAGAAAAAGTATTAGATGAATTACATTATGTTTTCGATGTGACATCTGAAAGTGATGCTGAACAATATTTTTACAGTCGAAAATGGCAAGAAAATAAATAAAAAAATAGTAAAAAGTATCATGTATAAAAAATAAGGTATAAACCCTTATAAATACTAGCAAAAATCAAGTTTATATAGGTGCAATATAATATTGTGGTTATCTTGCACCGAATAATAGAGAAAAGAGGCGAAACAAATGAGAAATAAAGCTAGAAAATATTTTGAAGAATGTAACTTATCATATGAAATTATAAATATGAATGATCTTTATAAATTGATTAAGATCTTAAATAAGAAAATATCAGAAACAAATAATTATTTAATTATGATGAACGAGCCACATTTAAAAGGAAAAAATAGAAATATAATATTTAAAAATAATAAATTAATATTCGCTGGATTAAGAGTAAAAGGTGATTATTTTGCCGATAGAGAGGCAATTACTTTTAATCAAGATAAATTTATCGGCTTTTGTGGTTGGGCAGATGATAATAATACCCAACCAATTACTGATGGATTTATAGAATGGTGTGATTATTTAAAATTAAAAAGCAGAAAGGATGAAGTAATATGATGCCTAAATGTACTTTAGGTCCAACTACAATATTTATAAGAGATGAGGCATCAGGTGAAATGCTCGAACTAGGTAATATTGAAAAACTAGAACTGGAAGAAATTCAAATTGAACATGAATCATATGCTTTTGGTACTAATTATGTCAATTATCCTCAAGAAGTATCATTTTCTTATAGATTAAAAAATATTTCAAGAAAAAGATTTATCAAACTATTAATGGCAAGAAAAATCCAAAGAAATGCCGCTAATGAACTTGCTAAATACTTTTTCAATAAAAGAGGTTATTACTCTTATATAGATTTATTTTTATTAGATGGAGGTGCTTTATGAAATATATAATTTATGAGTATATTGCAGCATATATGTTTCAACCAGCTAAATATGAGCGACACGAACTAAAGACAGATAAAGAACTCAAAGAATTTTTATTTAAACATCAAAATAATTTAAAAAATATAGAAATATTTAATAAATCTAATAAATGCAAAATTAACTTTGAAGTATATATAAAATAGTAAAAAAAGTAGGTGTAATCATGACAAAAGATGAAATAAAAGTTAAATTAGATGATTGGATCAATCAACAAAGATTAGATGAATATGCAAAGAAAACCTTAATTGATTATCGGCATGGAGTAGAATTGTTTATTAACTGGATAAAGGAAGATTCTTTTACTATTAATAAGGATCTTATGCTAGATTATAAAGATTATTTAGAAGAGAAGTTTGCGTTAAATTCAAGAAATAAATATATTGTTGAAATCAATAAATTTTTAAAATACTGTGGATTTAATGATTGCACCTTAAAAAAGTTTAAAACACAAAGAAAAACATCAATAGATGATCCTATATGGGAACAAGAACATAAAAGAATGCTACGATGGTCCAAAAAGTTAGATATGGAAGATATGTATTTTATATTAGAAATATTTGCTTATACTGGCTGTAGAGTAGATGAATTAAAATTCTTTACTGTAGAAAGTCTAGATAGCAATTATATAAAGAAAGTTTATAACAAGGGTAAGGAAAGAACCATTATATTAAGAAATGATCTAAAAAGAGCTTTAAAAGACTATTGTAAAAGAATGAACCTTACAACAGGATATATATTTATTAGTACAGATCCAAAAGCAAAACCTGGTGCCATGTGGGATAATAGTACAATCTGGAGGCGACTAAAAAGAATTGCTAAAGCTGCTAAAATTAATCCTGATAAAATTCATGCCCATGCATGGCGACACTTGTTTGCTAAAAAGGCAAAAGAGGCAGGAATAGATCTAGATGAGTTACAGGACATTTTAGGCCATGCCGATATAAAAACAACTGCTATTTATACACAAACATCTAATAGAGAAAAGAAAGCAAAAATAGAAAAAATAAAATATGGAAAGGGGCAAGACTATGAATAGCATACAACAAAATTTAAAGATAAATTATAAACATAATTATAGTGGAATGTCGTGTATGACAGTCTTTGATGGATTCGGGCAAATGTTAAATCAGATCAATGATGAAGAGGCCGAATGTATTTATAACTCATTAGTTGGAAATCCAGATAGATGTGTAAAAGAATTAAGAAAAGAAAATAAAGAACTGTTTATTGATGCATTAAAGGCACGAAGAAAATTAAATCGAATAATAAAAAGATTTGAAAACAAGAATCAAATTATCGTTATAACTGAAATGGGAACAATAACTTATTCAAAATTAAGATTGGCCATGTTTTGGTTAACATATAGTAATGATGATTTTTATGTAACATTTGGTTTTAGTTGGGTGCCAGATTCCAAATTACAAGATGCTGCTAGAAATGAATTGAATAAAAGTATGAATGTGGGTATCGATTTTTCAAAAGGGCAATCGTATCAAGTAGAAGAAATAAAAATAATTCCACCTAAAAGAATTGATTTAAATAAAATTGATGATATTCCTGATTTAACACAATTTACATCAGAAATGTTTCAGAAAGGATTTAGGAATTAACTATGAGTATAGTATTAGTTAAATGCATTAATTACAAAGAACTAGAAGATTTAACAAATTCTTTATTAAGAACTTTTAAATTGATGGAAGCTCCTTTTAGATACAATAAAAGAAAAAATGAAATCGTTGTTGATGAAACAAAATTTAAATTCGTAACTGTGCAGCAGAATATTGTTGGCATTAGATATGATCATATTATGAATGCTTACGACTTTTACAAGGAGTATGTTAAATGAAATTTATATTAGCGATATTAGTTGCATTATCATGGATTATATTATTATCTTTTAAATCTAAAAAACCAGAGGATCCATTAATGCAATTAAGAGAAGAATTAGAGTTTTCAGATTTAGATCCTAGCGAAATAAATGATATTTTAGATAAATATAAAAGCAGTTATTCCTATACTTGCTATGAATTGAAAAAAGCATATTATGAACTAGGACAAGTTATCAAAAATTCCTTTAAAAAATAGTAAAAAGTATCATGTATAAAAAATAAGGTATAAACCCTTATAAATACTAGCAAAAATCAAGTTTATATAGGTGCAATATAACATTGTGATTATCTTGCATCAATTAATAAAGAAAAGAGGTACCATTATGGAAGAAAAATATTTAGAATTTGCTTTAACAAATAGTGTTAAACAATTAGTAAATGAAAAGATATCACAAGAAATAAAAGAAAAAGTACATCAATTTGAAAAACAATTATTAGATAAAAAAGATCAGTATATAGCAGAAGTAATGAAAGGTATAAGAATATTACATGAAAAAGATATGAATGGAATTAATTATAAAATTATTTTTGAAAATATTCAAAAAATAGAAAAGGAATAAATAATATGCAAGAATATTTGAAATTAGATAAGTTAAGAACTCTATTTAATATAGATGATCATATCTTTAAATTGTATAATACCTTAAAAAATTCTATGATTATACCAGATGATAAATATTTTACTATACTGTATTTATGTCCAAATTTAAAAGAGTCAGAAAGAGCTTATAAAGTTTCTATAAAAAGATGCAAAGAATTGGAATACGTATCAAATCAAAAATCAAAAATTATTTCAAATAATATGCATCAAAAAATTATTTACTTTTATAACTCTTTAAAGGATAGGCAAGAAAAAATTTTGATAGTTCCATTAAAGAAACTAGAGTCTGGATTCGATGGTTATAGAATATCTCAAATTATATTTTTTGCACTAGATGGGAAGGAATCAATTTATGAAACTACTTAAAAATAGTGAATATCAAGAATTATTAGAGTATAAGAAAAAATATGAGGATCTAACAGGGCAAAGATGGTATATTGTATCTGGAGGAAGATCTACATATTCAAGATTAATGCAATTATCTAAAGAATCGCTAATAAATCTTCTTTTAGAAATGCGACAAGATTTAAAAAAGATATCTAAAAAAATTAAAAAATCTAATAAATGTATTTTGGAACCATCAGAAGATCAAGATTATGAAAAAATGGTAAATGATACTATTAATTATGTAAAAGATTGTTTAGAACATTCATGTACAGTTGATGAAATAGAAATATTGAATAAATTAGGCTATAATAAAGATACAGAAGAATAATTCAAAATTAATGAAAGGAGCTAACTAAAGACATCCCTTTAGTATTGTAAAATTCATCATAAAAAAGGATAACAAAGGAAAGGGTGTCAAAATGGAAAAAAAGAAAGAATTAACAAAAGAAGAAAAAGCAAAAAAAATAAAAATTAAACTTTTAAAACAAGTGTACTGGGATGAAAAAGATTTAAAAAGATTAGAAGATAAATTAGAAAAAATAACCATAAAAATAGAATCAATAAGATCTAGTAATATAAGTTCAATGCTAAAAAGCAGTGGTCTAGCACAAGATATTAGCGATTTATTGGGGCAACAGGAAGAATACCAAAGTTTGCTTATTAAAAAAATAATGAAGTTAGAAAAAAGTAGGCAAAAAGCAGAAGCTTCAATAGACACCCTAGAAGATTCAAGATTAAAGTTAATATTAAATTATGTATATCTAGAAGATATGACTTTTAAGGAAATTGCGGTTGATTTAAGAAAATCCGAAAGACATATTAGAAGATTACATGATATAGCAATTCGATTAATGAAAATAGTTAAAAATTAGGTATTAATAATTGCTTAATTTTTTATATGTCCTAAAATGTCCTAGAATGGTCACTTTTGTCCATTCATGTCACTAAAATATGTGTTATTATGATATTGTCATAAAAGACATTAAGAGTTCGCCCCTTACTTTTATGATAATGATTAAGACATCAGAAATGGTGTCTTTTTCTAATGATTTTTTAGGAGGCGATAAATATGGTAATGAAAATATGCCGAAAATGTGGCAGTCTGATTCCATACCCTTATACATATTGTGATAAGTGCCAAAATGAATATAACAGAAATAGAGAACAACAGTTAAAAGAATCTAAAAAGAAATATGATGCTAATTACAATAAATATAAGCGAAATAAGGAACATGCCAAGTTCTATAACTCTGATGAATGGAAAATGCTTAAAGAGAAGTACCTACAGGACCAACAATACAGATGTGAAAAATGTGAGGAAATACACAAGATAAATCCTAAACATAAGAGAAGAGTTGCTGTAGAAGTTCATCATATTAAGTGGTTATCTACACCAGA
>CANSFH010000035.1 GCA_947646115.1 uncultured Mycoplasma sp. | reverse complement strand
CAAGATTATCAAATAAAGTTAAAAATATGAAGTAACATTTATTGTGAACTTCTTTTTTTTTTGCTATACTTATAATGGTGATATTGTGAAAAAAATAATTATTCCAATCATATGTGTTTTAAGTATCTTACTTGTACTATTAAATATTAACAAAATAACAGATAAAATAATTAATATAATAAATCATCCTAGTTATAATAAAATTGAAAACTTTAATGTTTATTATAAAAATTCTGATTATGCATTTGTTAGTAATACCAAAGATTATAAGCCTTTTAGCAAACAAGAAATACTAAATATAATTTATACTACTATCAATAGTGGTAGTGAATCCTTTACTTTTTATTGTCCCAAAGAATATACAAACTGTCTTAAAGACATCAATATAATTAGTAAAGATGATAATTTGTTAACACATTTAAATAATTTTGTTCATCCTTTCAATACTTTTACTAGTATTAATACTACTATATCAGATTCCGGTGAAATAACTTTAAAAGTAAAATATCTGTATCAAAAAGAAGAAATTAATAAAATTAATATTGAAGTTGATAATATTATAAAAAGCCTAGTAAAAGATACTGATGAAGATTATGATAAAATAAAAGCAATTCATGATTACATTATTGAAAATACTAAATATGATACTAATAATGATAAAGAAATTAAAAGTTATAATGCTTATGGTGCTTTATTTAATAAATTAGCTACTTGTAATGGCTATACTGATTTAATGGCTATCTTTTTAAGTAAAATGGGTTATGATAACTATAAAATAGCTACAACTCATAAAACTGATAATAATAGTGCTGGCCACGTTTGGAATGCCGTCAAAATAAAAGATGAGTGGCTTCATTTAGATCTTACTTGGGATGATCCAGTTAGTAGTGATGGTAAAGATTATCTATATCACAAATATTTTTTAATAACAACGGATGAACTAATAACCGCTGATAGCAATATAACTAGTGAAGATCATAACTTTGATCGTAGTATTTATACCGAATTAAAAACTTCTAGTAATTAACTAGAAGCTTTTTTTAAAACCCGTGACCTGATGAACCACCGCCACCAAATCCTCCTCCAAATGAAGCTCCACCACCAAAGCCGCCTCCACTAGAACTTGAAGAGTGACTATTAGCATAATTAGCAGCTTGTCTATTATAAGCTGTTTGCAAAGCTTGACTAACACTATTATTAATGCTATGACCTAAATTTATATATACAAACGAAGGATAATAATCATAATCTACATTCGCAATGTCAAGTTCATTAATTCTAACATTCATACTTTGTTGGACTTTATCAGCTAAGCCAAATATTGTCGCATAAACTAAATACCGTTCCCATAACACAATTTCTGGCAATTCTTTTAAGTCAAAAGTTCCAAAATCATTTAAGAAATTTTTAAAGGCTCTCCATCTATCATAATGCTCTGCCCCTTTTTTTGTTTTTCTATCAATTAATAATGTATAAACAAAAAACACAATTCCTAAAAAAATTACAAAATATGCTGGTATAAAATCTACTTCATTACTTATGGTGTACATAAATAACATAAAAGATATAATAAGTAATAAAATACCAATTACTTTAGGAGCACCAAATGATTCATAAAATTCTTCTTTTTTACCTTTAGATAAAATATCATTTTTCCATTTAGTATAACTAGATATAAAACTATTACAAGTTTTAGTTCCATCAGCATATTTCTTTAGATCTATAGTCGTAAAAACTTTTTTATCATTGACTATATTACCTTTACCCACCTTATCAAATAAAAACTCTATTAACATTCTTTCACTATCATTAATATTATCTAAATTTTCTAAAGTAAAGATATAATTTTTCTTTTTAGACTTTTCTTTAACTATTTCTTCTACACTTATATTTTTCTTATAAACTAAATTCATAATTGATGCACTCATTGCATTAGGTGTAATTTTTTTATTCATTAAATAATCAACTACTTCAACATTATAATCATCAATAAATTCTCTATTATATTTCGAATAATATTCAGATTTAGGACTTTTACCAAATTTAAAATATACAAATATCCATAAAGCAACTATTACTATATAAAATACTATCGTACTATACTTAACAAAATCATATTTTGCTTTTAATTCTGTACGTAAATTATTAGCAATATCTGCCCTTTCAGTTTCAACTTTTATAATATCTTCAAGAGCATCACCATTATTAGTTTTTACTTTAGAAGTATCAGTTATTAAATTTTTATCAAAAGTCATTCTAATATCTAACAAATCATCATTTGCCATATAATCATATGTTGCAAGAACTTCTTGATTACCAACTTTTCTTATCTCTCCAGCTAAATCACCATGTAACCAAAATTTAAAATCATCATCATTACCTGGTAATGTTACCTTAACTTGAACATCTCTAATATCGTCATAATCATTAGGCGTAATAAAATTCCAATATAGTTCAGCAACATCATTATGCATTACAATAACATTTTTAACTAAATATGTCACTAAAAATGCTACTTTTTGATTATTAGCTTTATAATAAAGTTTATAAGTATAACCATTAGCATTATTTTGTGTTGTATATTTTAATTTATCTCCATTACTCGCCATATATGTCTGTTGGAACAATAAAAAATCACTATCTGAAAAAGTATCAAATGAAACACTCTTAACATCTTTACCTTTAATATCTATTAATTGAATATCTGTTGCATTATATATTGAGTTATTTTCATAATTATTAAAATTATCTTTCAATATAGAATTAGCATAACTTAACTCTTTTACATAACCATTAAAACTTCCGTCCATAACGATTAATTCTTGTATTAATAAATCACCATTATTTTGAATTTCTGCATTTATTAATTGATCAGTAATTTTATAATTTGCTGCACTAACCATAAAAGGTGCAAAAATAAATATAAATATTCCTAAAATTAATTTTTTCATAAACTCACCTTCTAAAAAAGACTTACCTTTGTAAGCCTTAAAATTTAACCTTAACGTTCTCACGTGCTTCATCTGTTGCTTCAAAGAAAGCTTGCTTTTGAAATTTAAAAATACCTGCAATAATGTTAGATGGTACCATCTCAACTTTATTATTATATTGTAAAACAACATCATTATAAAATTGTCTAGACATTGCAATTTTATTTTCCGTCTCTTCAAGTTGTTCTTGTAAATTAACAAAGTTAGTATTAGCCTTTAAATCAGGATAACTTTCTGATAAAGCAAATAATTTACTTATAGCTTTTGTAAGTTCACCATCAGCTTTCATTTGATCTTCTGGTAAAGTAGCACTCATATATGTATTTCTTGCTTTAATTACATTTTCTAAAGTTTCACTTTCATGTTTTGTATAACCTTTAACAGTTTCTACTAAATTAGGAATTAAATCAAATCTTCTTTTTAATTGAACATCAATTTGACTCCAAGAATCTTTAACTCTATTTCTTAAAGATACTAAAGAATTATATGTACCCATTACCCATAAAAGAATAAGTACAACTACAACTATTAAAATAATCCACCACATAATAAATCCTCCTTATATAAATATATTACCATATAATTCTTTATATATCAAATTTAATAATATTTAATTAACGAATTTTTACATTGAAATATATTCTATTTCTTTTATTTTATTATCCATTATAGAATACAAATAAAGCTTAACTTTCTTATCACTTATACTACTTATATAATCATAATAAACACTTAATTGTTTAATATATCCTTCATCATCAATATTCTTTAATTTATAATCTATAATTTTAATCTCATTATCATATTCTAACATCAAATCTATAATACCATGATATTCTATATTATCGCTTTCAAAAATAAACTCTAATTCTTTATAAATAGTTGCATTTTTAAAATCAAAAGTATTTCTCAAATTATCCACATATTTATTAGTTATAGAAAGATCATTAAAGTCAGTCATTTCTAAACGTTCATGCATAAGAGTACCAAATTCTAAAGTTTTAGCTTCATTTAAGGAAATAACATCTTTAATAATTTTTGAAGCATGCTTATTTTCGATTAAAGTTTTATCTACATTATTTTCTCTAAATTCCATTACTTCATCAGAATTACTATTATAATTGATATTATTATTTAAAACTTCATAATCTTTAGTTAATCCTAATTTATTTAAATCCAAATTAGTTATATATGAAGCTAAATTAAGTGATATAGAATTAATAAAATCATAAAAAGATCTATAATTATTCGAAACTTCAATATCTACTCTATTTGTAGCTTTCATTTCCTTCTTAAATGTTGGCATTACCATAATCATTTTTTCTTTAGCTCTAGTTAAAGCAACATAAAATAATCTTATTTTTTCTGATATTTCTTCTTCATAATATTTATTTTTAATAAGCGTTTTAATAAATGTTGTCCCAATACCTTCTTTATAAAAAGGTGTAATAATACCATATTTATTGTCATACATAAATCGTTCATTTAATTCTTTTAAATTAAAAGTTTTCTTAAAACCAGCAAAATAGCAAATTGGAAATTCTAATCCTTTAGATTTATGAATATTCATTATTTTAACACAATTACCTATTCCTCGAGCTTCTTTATAGCGAATACTTCCTCCACTATCGATCATATCCTCTAAATAAGCTAGGAAATCTTTAATTGTAAAACCTAATGCTTCCATATTACTGCTTAAATCTAATATATAATCTATTCTAAATATAGCAGAATCAATATTTGCTACTTTAATTAAGTTTTCATAAAAATTAAATTCATCAATTATTTCACGTAAAATTATACTTGGTGTTTTATTATCAATACCTTTAGATAATTTAAAACATGATTGATAAATAACTGAATCATAAAAAGTATTTTCATGAATATAATTAAATATTTCTGCATCTGTTAACCCACCAATAAAACTTCTAGCTATACTTACAAAAGCATAACGCATTTCAGTATTGTATTCTTTATCCTTAATTAATAAAATTAGTTTAATAATATTCTTAATTATTTTTATATCATTAGAATCAACTAAATCGCTATCTAAATATACATCCATAGGTATATTTAAGTATTCAAAAATCTTTTTATACTTTGGCATATCTGTACCACGATCTAAAATAATACAAAAATCATTATAGCTAATATCTCGATTCTTTTTTAAACTAAAATCAAATACTTGATATTTACTATTAATTTTATCTTTTATATTTTCCGCTATTGTAAAAGCTTCTATTTCAACATTACTATATTCTTTATCTTGATAATCATATTTAATAATCTCCATATTATTATCATTATTATTTGCACCTTCATTAATGTAAGCTAAATTACCATAAACCATTGCATGATTATTTTGATAATTCACACTACCACATTCTTCAGTCATTATTAAATTAAATATTGTATTTATATTATCTAAAACTTCACTTCTACTACGGAAATTTTTTAATAAATCTATTTTCTTACCACCTATAGATTTAGCATAATTATCATATTTATTTTTAAATATACTAGGGTTAGCATTTCTAAAACGATATATTGATTGTTTTATGTCACCTACCATATAGACATTATTATTTTCAATTTTACTAATAAACATTTCTTGTAAATCATTAGTATCTTGATATTCGTCAATTAATATTTCATTATAACTATTCTTTAATTCTTTTAATACTTCTTCATTTTCACTTACAACCCGAATCGCCATTTTAGCAATATCCGTAAATTCAAAAGCTTCATTTATTGTTTTATAAGCATTTATTCTTTTATCTAATTCTAAAATTATTTTAATGATAACTTTAACATATCCTTTAGTACTTCTTATTTGATCTTTTAACTCTTCTTCACTATATTTATTTAGTGCTAGTAATTCATCTTTTTTACTTTTTAAACTTTCTTTGTATGGAATAGCATCTTCGCTTACTCCTCGAAACTGAATAGTTGGTATACTCTTTATTTTATATAAATCGTTATAACTTTTAATGCTAAAAAATGGATTATAAGCTTCATATAATTTAAGATAAAGCTTTTCATCTACTAAACCTTCCAACACATAAATATCATTTTCAATACCCTTTGCTAAATTTTTTAAATAAGTAAAATATTCTAAAAATAAGGCATCGATATGTTGCTCACTAAAAAAGGTTTCTAAATAACTTGTTAAATACTCTTCTTTATCATATTTTAAATCTAAAGATCTACTAATACTTATTATGGCATCTTTAATTGTCTTATCATCGCGATTAGTAAAATCCCCAACTAACTTCAAAAAGTCTGCATCTTTAGTTTCATATAATTCTAAAAATATCTCTTCTAATACTCTATCTTTTTCTAAATTAATAATTGAAGAATCAATAATCGAAACATTACGACTTATATTAAGTAAATAATGATATTTCTTTACTATACCTAAAGCATAAGCATCAAAAGTAGTTATATAAGCAGCATCAATATATTCTAATTGTTCTTTTAAACCAGCTTCTTCTAATTTTTTTCTAATACGATTTTTCATTTCGCCAGCGGCTTCATTAGTAAAAGTTAAAATGAGTATATTTCTAATATCAACACCTTCACTAACTTTCCTAAGAACCCTTTCTGATAAAACTGCTGTCTTACCAGAACCCGCTCCAGCCGAAACAATAATATTAGAACCTTCTTTAGATATTGCTTCCTGTTGCTCCTCCGTCCATTTCATTATCTTCACCTCCAAGTATTACTTCATCTTTTTTTGTTTTAAAACATATATCTTTAAATTTACAATAAGTACAAGCTATATTTTTACCATTTATAACTTTAGGATTAATTGCAAAATTACCCTTTATAATATTATCAATACATTCATTAATTTGGTCTTCAACATCAAGAGTAAGCTTATCCATCTCAATGCCTGATAATATCTTTGATCTAGAATCGATAGTACCATCTTTCTTAAATTTAAGATTCTTTAAAATTTTATTATCCCTATAATTATCATCGATTAATTCAATTATATTAGTACTACTATTAGTAAAACCTTGTAAACGCATATTTTCATGTCTTATATCACTAATACTTTTATTATTACTAATTAGTGGTACTTTATCTATAACCTTCTGAATATAAAAACCAGCAATAATTGCATCTTTAAAACGATCAGATTTCTTAAGTAAATATAAATATATTGGTAACTGCATATTTAAACCATATTTAATATTATCTAAAGTTATTAAAGTATCCCCTGTTTTATAATCTACAACAGCTAACACTTCTTTATCATCTATATTATTGTACATTACTTTATCAAATTGACCTTTAAATGTAACTTTCATATCTTCTAAATCTTTATAAACATATAAATCACTTTCAAATAAATACTTATTAAGTTTAGAATGGCTATTTTGTTCTTTAATAACATTTAAAACTTCTTTTAATTCTCTAGCTAATCTTTCCAAATAGAAAAACTCTTTTTTATTTAATTCATAATTTTTTTCTTTAATAAATTTCATTATTTCTAATTCAATATTTATATCACTAATTAATCCTAATTCTAAAATATGATGAGTTACATTACCAATTATAGTTTTAAAGTTATTTAAAAAAGCATCAATTTTAAGTATTTTACTTATATAATATTTAAAAGCACATTCATTATAAGCTTCAAGATTTGTATAAGCCAATATAAGTTCATTATTCATTCTATTCTTAAGTTTATCATTATCAATATCAGCAAAAGCATTATCATATTCACGATAAGAAATATTTAAATTATTACGATATAACGCTAGCTCTTCACTAATCATATTAAATTTATATAAATTATCTAATTCCCTAGCATAACACAACTTAGAATTAAGTCGTGAATAAGAAATATTTCTCCTTATATTAACTATATTAACATCTAAATTTAATTCTTTAATAATAAGTGAAGGGTAGAAAATCCCTTTATTACTTTCTTTTTTATAAGTAATAATTAAATTCTTAATGTTAGTAATTTGCTTTTTTATGTTCTCTTTTCTAAAAATATTAAGCTCTATACTAGTATCAATTCCTAATGCTATTTTTATTTCATCACTCAAGTAATCATCATCTTTAGTTATTTTAGGATAGAAATTAATATTAAAACCTAACAAAAATACATAATTATCTTCAAAAAAAACATCATCAAGATTAGCACATAAAATAGCTTTATTAAATTTCCTATCTTGAATTTTCGCATTTTTTAAATCATTAATAATAAAATTTTTACGTATTCCTTTATCATTTACTAAAACTGACTTATTTATAATCGTAATTAAATCATTTATATTATCATACTTATTGCTCAATAATTTAATATTTTCATTTATATCTAAATTATCATAGTTATTAATAAATTCTTTAGCGATAAATGTACTATAAAAAGTATTATTAAACTCAATATTTACAGGAATATTATAAATATCAAAAACTCTTTTTATAGTATTTTTATAATCATCACTAATAATTATTTTTATCTTCTCAAGAGGAATTCCTTGTTCTATTAATTCACTAATTTTTATTGCTACAAACTCTACTTCTTTATTCATAGTTTTAGCTTCATATACTAGTGGTGTAAATTCTTTATTATCATGAGTTTTAAATTCAATATCATTTTCTATTTCATTTAGTATTAACTTTTGTTCTTTTGTTAATTTATTAAAACCATATACTACTATTTTCTTATTTTGTAAATATTTCTTAAATTCCTTATCCTTTATTAAAAGATTATTTGCTTCTAATTCACTTTTTAAATTATTTAAAAATACTACTTTTTCTTTTTTTAAATCTTTTAAAAAATACATATTATCTAAATATATTTTTGCAATACTAAGACTTACATTAAATTTTTTTATTATATACTCTAAAGTAATATCATTATAATCAAAGTAAAGTTTTTTCTTTAATTCTCGAAAACTATAAAACTTAATATTAAGAAGTAATTTATTTTTACTAATTTCTTTTAATATCATTTTTTTATTACTATTATTAGTAATAACTATTATTTCTTCTTTCATCATAAATCACTTCCTCTAAAGCATATATTCTTAACAAAATTCTTATATAAATATAGTACCATGCTAGTGTCTATTTATCAATAAAATAGCTAAAAAATATCTGGTTTATAATACATATTAAATATATTCATTACTCATTTAGCTGTTTTATTTCTTCTCTTTCTATTTGGGCAATAGATTTTTTTGTTGAAAGTTTCCCTATACCAACAATATTTCTATCATTTACTAATATTGCCAATTCTTTTATCGCTGTTTGATTTAGTTTTTCTATTCTTATTTTTTGCTCAATATTATTATCATGCTAGCATTGAAAACTTCCAAGTTACTTAAAACTAGTAAATGTAGTATATATGCATAGTCTCTTATTACCATCTAAATCAAGATATTTATCTCTCCATTCTTTTGCTGCCATTCCAAACAAAGCAACATTTATTACATCGGCTTCATTAGCATATATAGTTCTTTGTCTATCTGTTATTTTAGGAACTATATTTTCTTTTATACTATCAGTATGAATTCTATAATTTGTTTTAGATAAACTTCTTCTAACAGACCATTCAATTTTTTCTTGATAACTTTCATTATATTTTAATCTTTCGAATTCTTGTATTAAATATAACTTAAATGCAGTATCAATCCAAGAAGCAAATTCAAATAATACTATTAACAGGCATAAGAAAAAAGAAACTATAACAAAATTAAATTCTTTAAAATTGAGAGGTAATTAAAAGGTAAAAGTATTTAAAGTAATTAAAAACCCCGTATTTACGGGGATATTATTCAAATGGCGCTCGTTGTAGGACTCGAACCTACGACCTAACGGTTAACAGCCGTGCG
>CANSFH010000034.1 GCA_947646115.1 uncultured Mycoplasma sp. | reverse complement strand
AGGTCAAAACGTTAATGCTTACGGTAAAGATTTAGACAGTGATTATGACTTTGCAACTTTACTTAAAAATGTTGCAGAAATAAATATACCTCGTATTCGTTTTGTTACATCTCATCCTTGGGATTTTACTGATGAAATGATTGATGTTATAGCTAAATATAAAAATATTATGCCTTATATTCATTTACCGCTTCAAAGTGGAAGTTCTAAAATATTAAAAATGATGGGGCGACGTTATACTAAAGAAGATTATTTAACTTTATATAATAAAATTAAAAATAAGATTCCTAATGTTAGTATTACAACAGATATTATTGTCGGGTTCCCAAATGAAACGGAAGAGGACTTTAATGAAACTTTAGAAGTAGTTAATGCTTGTAAATTTGACGGTGCCTTTACATTTATATATTCACCTCGAGAAGGTACACCTGCAGCTAAAATAAAAGATAGTATAAGTATAGAAACTAAAGAAGAACGTTTACAAAAATTAAATTCAATAATTAATGATTATAGTTTAGAAAACAATCAAAAATATCTAGGAAAAACAGAAAAAGTATTAATAATAAGTCCTAGTGAAAAGGGTGAGAATAAAGTTTGTGGTTACACTGAAACCATGAAGCTAGTTAATGTTACTAACGCTCAAAATGATTTAGGAAAAATTATTGATGTTGTTATTAATGATGCCAAAAGTTTTAGTTTAGATGGTGAAAAAGCAATTTTTGTCAATAATTAATAAAAAAAGTCTTGAGATATTACCAAAAATATCTTATAATTAGTATAGTAAAATAGGTGATATGATATGCGAAACGGTTATAAGATTGCACTTGGTGTAATAACAATTATGATATTAATAACAATATCAATAGGGACAAGTTATTCTTTTTATTCGGTTTCAGATACTCAAACTAATCCGAATTCTCTTGCTACAACTTGTTTTGAAATTAGCTATAATGGAAGTAATGCTATAAATTTAACAGGTGATGGTAAATATGCTTATCCAATGAGTGAAGCAGTAGCCACTGCTAAAACTCCATATACTTTCACAATAAAAAACACTTGTACATCTGAAAATGCTAGTGGAGGTATCAATTATGATGTAAGTATAAATACCTTAACAGATACAACATCTAATTTAACACCTTCTTTAAGATATAAATTAGATAAAACAGCTCCAGCTATTGCTAATGGTACAAGTGCAATGTTATCTAGTTTAACTGATAAATTAGATAATAATATTAAAACAGCCTATAATGTTTCTAAAAGTTATAATTTAGTAAGTGGTGTTTTAGCTCCCAACGAATCTGTAACTTATAATTTATATTTATGGATAGATGAAAATGCTGGAAACAATATTATGGGTAATACTTTTAATGGTAAAATTTTAGTATATGCATATATGTAAAAGGTTCTTTGATGAACTTTTTTTTTACAATTTATACTTTAAAAAATTATCTATATCAGTTATAATGTATATATGGTAGGAGTAGATAATTAAAATGAGCACAAAAAAATTAACAGTTTTATTAGCAATATCTATTTTAATATCTATTGCTATAATATCAGGCATAACCTATGCATACCTTTCAGTCAATGCAAAACAAACTACATCAAACGTGATTGAAACAACATGCTTTAGTACTAATTTTACAGAGTCAAATAAATTAAACATAACTAGTTATCCTATGAGTAATGCTAAAGGATTAGCTACAACCCCTTATAGTTTTACTGTTACTAATAATTGCTCTAATAATACCAATTATTATGTTTATCTAAATATTTTAAATAATTCGTCAACTAATTTATTAAATTACATTAACTACTCAATTGATGGAAAAACTGTAAAAAAATTAGCTAATCTTAATAGTACCTCATTGCCTTCTGGTGTAAATATAGGAAATGATATATTAAAAAGCTATGTTATAGATACTGGCACTATATCAACATCTAAAACATTTACACTATATATGTGGATAGATGAAAGTGCAGGAAATGATATTATGGGCAATACTTTTAGTGCTAAAATAGCTGTATACAATGCTTTAGGATAATATTTCCTTTTTTTTTGATCATTTTTTGAAGAAAAATTGACAGAAATTTAAATGCCAGTTATAATATAATGGATGAAAGAAGTAGCAAATTTTTTATTTATGCTACATAAAGAGGTATAGAAATGATTAAAAAAAATATTGAAGAATTTAAACAATTTATAGCTAGAGGAAACGTTATGGATTTAGCAGTGGGTGTTATCGTTGGTGGAGCTTTCTCTTCTATTGTAACTAGTCTTGTGAATAATATTTTAACTCCTATATTAGGTTTAGTTTTAGGAGGTGTTGATTTTTCTAATCTTTCAATTACATTTAAAAATACTCGAATTGGATATGGTGCTTTTATTCAAAGTATTATTGATTTTTTAATAGTGGCAATTTGTATTTTTGCTTTTGTAAAAATTGTTAATAAACTAATGCATTTAAAGAAAGAAGAAGAGAAAAAAGAAACTCCTAAAAAGAATGATGAAGTTATATTATTGGAAGAAATAAGAGATTTATTAAAAGATAATTCTAAAACTAAAAAGGGTAAAAAATAATGATTATATGTATTGTAGGACCAACCGCTGTTGGAAAAACTAAATTAAGTATAGAATTAGCTAAAAAATATAATGGTATTGTTATCAATTCTGATTCTACTCAAGTATATAAAGGAATGGATATTGGTACAGCCAAAGTAACAGAGCAAGAAAAAGAAGGAGTACAACATTATTTATTTGATATAGTTCCAGCTACTACAAATTATACAGTTTATGATTATCAAAAAGATGTTAGAAAATTATTTGATAAATTTTCTAATCGTAATATAGTTTTGGTCGGAGGTACAGGTCTTTACATAAAAGCCGCACTATATAATTATGTTTTTGATGATGAAGAAAAAGATACTAATAATTATGAAGATTTATCTAATGAAGAACTCTATAAATTAGCGAAAGAAAAAGACTCAAATATGGATATCCATCCTAATAATCGAAAAAGATTAATAAGATTTTTAAATAAAGAAAAAATTACAAATCCTGAATGCAATCTATTATATGATAATGTTTTATTTATTGGACTAACTACAGACCGAGAAAATTTATATAATCGTATTAATAAACGTACTTTAGAAATGATAGATCAAGGTTTAATTGAAGAAGTAAGAGCATTTTATGATGCTAATATTCATTCTAAAGCATTAAATACTGCAATAGGGTATAAAGAGCTTTATAAATATTTTGATGGTGAAATAACTTTAAATGAAGCTATTGAATTAATTCAAAAAAGCTGTCGTAATTATGCTAAAAGACAATATACATGGTTTAATAATCAAATGGATATAACATGGTTCAATACTAATTTTGAAGATTTTTCAATTACGATAAATGAAGTTATTGCATACATAGATAAAAATATAAAATAAAAATTAATCATTACAGATGATAGATTAAAATGGTGAGATTGTGAAAAAAGTAATAAAAAAAGTTTTAAATAGTATTAATGAGGCAGGTTATGAAGCTTTTATAGTCGGGGGATTTGTTAGAGATTATCTTCTGGGAATAAAAAGCTTTGATATTGATATATGTACTAACGCTAAACCTGAAGTTCTAATGACTATTTTCCCTTTAGCTATCTTTAATAATATTGGCGGTATTACTTTTTCTATAAAAAAATATAACTTTGAAATTACTACCTACCGTGAAGAACTACAATATGAAAACCGTAAACCAATAAAAATAAATTTTGTATCGGGTTTACTAATTGATTTACAAAGACGAGATTTTACCATTAATACTATGATTATGAATAAAAAAGGAATTATTAAAGATTATTTAAATGGTAAGTCTGATTTAAAAAATAAGCAAATTAAAATAGTTGGGAATATTGAGTCTAAATTAAATGAAGACCCTTTAAGAATATTACGAGCTATAAGATTTGCAACTATTTTAAATTTTGAATTGGAATCCAAACTATTAAACTATATTACAGAAAATAACTCCTTAATATTAACTTTATCAAATACTCGTATTAGAGAAGAACTAGATAAAATTTTGTTATCTAAAAATGTTAAGTCTGGTTTAGAACTTTTAAAAAAAACTGGAATTTTACAAGTTTTACAAATTACTTATGATGAAATAACTCCAATTACAAATATAGAAGGAATGTACGCTCAATTAATTATAAAAAAGGATTTACCATTTACTAAAAAAGAAAAAGAAAAAATTAAACTTTTAAAAGAAATCTTAAAAGAAAATGAAATTAATGATAAAATTATTTATAAATATAATCTTGGGCTTATTTTATTAGCCGGATCAATTAAAGGATTAAATAACAAAACTATAAAAAAAATGTATAACAAGCTCCCTATAAAAACTATTAAGGATATAAAAATAACTACCCAAGAAATCCAGAATATTCTAAATATTGAAAATAAAGAAATTGGTAAAATAATAGAAGAACTTGAAAATTTAATTATAAGTGGTAAAATATTAAATACCAAAAAAGATATAATAAAATACTTAAAAAGCAGGTGATAACATGACTATATTTTATGATTTTGATGGAACTTTAACTAAAAATGCTTTTCCTGTTTATCCAATAATAGAAATTTGTGATGTTCCATTAAATGAATTTTATAAAAAAGTATTGCAAGAACAAGACATTTATCTTGCTTTATGTAGAGTATTTTCTAACATTTTAAAATCACATAATTATCAAATAAATGCTGATAATATTGTCTTAACTTCGGGATTTCAAGAATTTGTAAAAAGTACTCCTATATCTAAATACTTTAAAAGCATTATTGGCACAGAACTTGACCATGAAGGCAATCCTTCCTTTATTGTTAGTGATGAAACAAAAAGTGAAATAATAAAAAAATATATAAAAAATAATAATTTAAGCGGAGAAGATATTGTATATATAGGCGATGGTTTTACAGATCGATTTGCTTTCGAGTATGTAACAAGCATTGGTGGCACATCAATTTTAGTATATGATTCTAAAAATGAAAAAGATAATCAGGTTAGAAATGAATTTATTGAATCTAATATCATAACTGCTTCTTTTACGAAAGATTTTTCTAAAGAAAGTGAACTATTCACATATATCAATAGTTTAATATGTAAAGAGGGCAAGTAATATGAATGACATTTATAAAACAAAAAAGTATGTTACTAATAGTATCTATATCAAAAAAGCGTTAGAATTAAAATTAACATTAGAAGAATTTTTAATGTTAACATATTTTGATAACGATTATGATGGTTTTTTAGATATGGATAAATTGTGTGAAAATACAGGAATTAAAATAACGGAAGCTTATAAAATATTTAATAGTCTAGTTTCCAAAAATCTTATTACAATTGAAACTAAAAAAGATATCGAAAATAGAATGATTGAAAATGTCTGTTTAGATAACTTTTATAATATGTTAAATGAAGAAAAAAAAGTAATAGAAAAAAAGCAAAAGAAAATAGATATTTATGCTATATTTGAAACTGAATTTGCTAGAACTATATCGAGTATGGAATATGAAATTATAAATGCTTGGCTAGAAAAAGGTTTTAGTGAAGAGCTAATTATAGGAGCTTTAAAAGAAGCTGTTTATAATGGTGTCAAAAATCTTCGATACATTGATAAAATTCTATATGAATGGAATAAAAAAGGATTTAAAAAAATGGATGATGTAAATAGTCATTTAACTAAAAAAGATGAAAAGAAAGATAATCCTGAATTGTTTGATTATAATTGGTTAGAAGATGAAGAGTGATATTTTAATTAATGGTCTAAATGAATTATTTCCAAATGCCGAATGTGAGTTAAACTATAGTACAGATTATGAACTACTAATTGCTACAGTATTAAGTGCACAGTGCACTGATAAAAGGGTAAATGAAGTAACAAAAATATTATTTAGTAAATATAATTTAAAAACATTAAGTGAAGCACCCTTAAAAGAAATTGAAAAAATCATTAGACCTTGTGGTTCATATACTAAAAAATCATTCTATATAAAAACTATTGCTGAAAGGTTGTTACAAGATTATAACGGTATTGTTCCTAATAATAGAGAATATTTAGAAAGTCTTCCTGGTGTTGGTCGTAAAACATGTAATGTCGTATTATCAAATATTTATAATGTTCCTGCTATTGCTGTAGATACTCATGTATCTCGGATATCTAAAAGATTAAATTTAGCAAAAGAAACTGATGATGTATATACAATTGAAAAAAAATTAATGAAGAAACTCCCTAAAAGTAGTTGGAGCAAAGTTCACCATCAACTAGTTTTATTTGGAAGATATAAATGCAAAGCTATTAATCCTGAATGTGAAAATTGTATATTTAAAGAATATTGTAAATATTTTAAAAGGAGAGCGAAATAATGGAAGAAATTTTTGAATTTTACCTAAAATATATTGAGCTTCAAAATGTT
Organism: uncultured Mycoplasma sp.; assembly: GCA_947646115.1. GTDB lineage: Bacteria > Bacillota_I > Bacilli_A > RF39 > UBA660 > Caccenecus. The sequence goes on along the minus strand of CANSFH010000034.1, from coordinate 3,843 downwards.
TTAAGAAAAGGTTGGTTAATGCGCAAAGTAAAAGTTGATAGAAAAGAAAATGATAGTGACCATACTCTTCAAACTATTTTATTAGCACACTTAATAATAAAAAAATATCAATTACAAGATTTAAATTTATTAAGAATAGTGGAAATGCTTTTAATTCATGAAATTGGCGAAATAGTTATAGGAGATATTGCTATGATTAAAGCTGAAGAAAAAGCTGTTCAAGATACATTAAGTTGCCTTGGAGAGGAGCTTTCTAAATACTATTTTGAACTTTGGCTAGAATTTGAACAACAAACAAGTCGTGAGGCTAAATTTGCCTTTTTTATAGACAAAATGGACGCAGTTGTAAAAGCAAAGACATATGATAATTTAAATAATTCTAATAATTTGTTTGATGAATTTAGTACTCACGCTATAGGTGTACTAGAAAGTAAAGATAATGAATTTTTACCATTATTACGTGAATTATAAATAAAAAAATTACTCAATCGAGTAATTTTATTTTGTGTTTTGTTCTCCATCCTTTAGTAACTTCTCAAAATCTTTTGAATTAGTTACACCATTAGATGCTAATTTTCCATCTTTAAAGTAAAGGATTATTGGTACATTTGTAATTTTATTTTTACTAATATTTAATTCTTCAGCAATATCTTCTTTATAGTTTTTATTATTATCTTTAATATCTGTTACATCTATAAAATAAAAGCTATTTTGTAAATCATATTCTTCAATTAAAGGCTTTAATTCTTTTTCTAAATGATAAACATTTTCATCTTTTTTGTAACCAATATATATATAATAATTAGTAGGACTTTCAGACAATACAGTTTTAATTTCTTTGATATCATTCGTTTCTAAATTAATAGTATTGGTACTTATTAAATAACTTTGTAAATATTTTTCATCTTCTCTTACTTGATGCCATTTATAAAAATATAAACCTAGAAGAACAATACCTAAAATAAATAAAAGAGTAAGGCCAATACCTTTAATTGGCAAAGATTTTTTATTAGTCATATTTTCTAAATCCTTCCTAAACTAATTGTATCATACTATAATTTTATTTGCAAGAAATACCTTTTATTCAGTTTTATCCTCAAGTTTTACTAATACTTCTCGAGGTTTAGACCCATTTGGTGGTCCAACAATTCCACGTTCTTCAAGAAGATCTACAACTCTAGCAGCGCGATTATACCCTAGTCTAAATCTTCTTTGAAGTAGGGAAGTACTTACTTTTCCTGTTTGGATAGCAAATTCAACTATTTCATTATACATAGGGTCATCATATTCTTCCTTTTCATTTGGTAGACCATGGATACCATTTCCACTATTAGCATTTAAATTTTCCATTGCTTCATCATAATGAGCACCTTGTTGTTTACATACGTGATCAATAATTCTTTTAATTTCATTATCATCAATATAACAGCCTTGAATACGGGTAGGAACATTTTCACCCATTGGCAAATAAAGCATATCACCTTTACCTAAAAGTTTTTCAGCTCCACTAGAATCAAGTATCGTTCTTGAATCAATATTAGAAGCAACAGCAAAGGCAATTCTTGAAGGAATATTAGCTTTAACAACACCTGTAATTACATCCGTAGATGGTCTTTGTGTGGCAACAATTAAATGTATACCAGCAGCTCTCGCCATTTGTGTAATTCTCATAATTGAATCTTCAACCTCTTTAGAAGCTACAAGCATTAAATCAGCTAACTCATCAATTATTGCAACTATATAAGTCATTCTAGGAAGCTTATCATCCCGACTTTTATTTTCTTTATCAATTAATTCATTATATCCACCAATATTTTTAACATTTTTTTCACTAAATAAATCATAACGGCGTTCCATTTCGTTAACTAATTTTTGCAATGCTACACTAGCTTTTTTAGGATCACTTACAACTGGACATAGTAGATGAGGAATACCATTATAATTAGATAATTCAACTTTTTTAGGATCGACCAACATCAGTTTTACTTCATCTGGCTTGTACCGCATTAATATTGAACAAATAATAGTATTAGTACAAACTGATTTACCAGAACCAGTAGAACCAGCAATTAAAAGATGAGGCATCTTTGATAAATCAGCTAATTGAGGTTTACCCATAATATCTTTACCTAAAGCTACTAATATTTTTCCACTAGCTTTATCACCACCATAAGCTAAAACTTCTTTAAATTTAACCATACTAATACTTGGATTAGGGATCTCAATACCAATTGTACTTTTGCCTGGAATTGGAGCTTGTATTCTTACATCTTTTGCAGCTAAAGCTAAAGCAATTTCTTTATTAATACCACTTATACGACTTACTTTAGTACCACTTGGTACTTTAACTTCAAATTGTGTTACTGCAGGACCTATATGTATTTCTACAACTTGACCTTTAATTTGAAAATCATTTAAAACTCTTTCTAAATTTTCTTTATTGCTTCTAATATAATTATTAGAATTAACTTTCTTTTCCGTTTTAACATCATCTAATAAAGAAAGTGGGGGAAGAGTATAACTAGAATTTACTTCATATGTTTTTGAAGGCTCTTCTAAATTTTCTTTAGTAGGTTCTTTAATAGTTTTTAATTCTTCCATACTTGTTATAACAATTTTATCATTTTTAGGCATTTCTTCAAAATCTTTATGTTGCTCATAATCATATAATTTAGCTTCCTCATGCTCCTGTATTGGTACTTCAGATTTTTCATCACTTCTATTACTTGTTTCAATAAGTGATTTAAAGAAAGATTTTAATTTTGTTAAAATATCTGCAAAAGTAATATTAAATAATAATACCCCACCAAATAAAGCTAAAATAATTGCTACAATTTTAGTCCCTGTAACTCCAAATAGGGAACTAAAAGCAACAGCAAATATAGCTCCAATAATACCACCACCAATTTCAATTGAAGCATCTCCACTAGTAAATAAAGCAGTATTACTACCAATTGTTGATATTCTATCCATAAATTGATCAATAGTAGATTTAAAAATATCACTAGCTCCAGTACATTCTCTAATAAAACCAAAATGACTTGCTACTAATACTACAATAATAATAACATATAGACCAATTAATCTTTGGCTCATAAATTTTGGGAGCTTTCGTTTAAAAAGCATATATCCACCTAAAGAGAGAATAAAGATTAAAAGGAATATCCAAGCCCATCCTCCCACTAAAAACATTGTAAATTTCTTTATATAGGAACCAACTGGTCCAAATCCAAATCCAATCAATCCAATTAATATTAAAATGAGCCCTGTAAGCTCGACACTATATTCAAAATTTTCTTTAGTTTCTGTTTTTCTAGATTTTTTCTTTGCCATTTTTACCACCTATTATAATTATAACTTAAAAAAGATTTATTGCAAAGATTTATTTAACAACTTTGGATAAATTTGCTAAAAAATAAAAGAGACCGTTAGACTCTTTTACATACTAATTTTTATTAGAATTTTCTTTTATTTCTTCTTGTTCTACAATTGTTTTTAACATATATTCAATTTGTTTATTAATACTTCTATTATATTTTTCCGCTAAATATTTAATATCTTCATATAGATTTTCATCTATTCTAATTAAAGTAGCTACTTTACTCTCCATTTTGTTTTCTCCTTTTGTTATATGATATCAAAATGATTATAAAAATAATATTTACAAAACGATATCGTTATGATATCATTGAATTAAAATTAATATAGTTGAGGAGTGAAAAGATGGAAAAGAAAAAAATAATAATATTAGCAAGTATTCTTTAGTAGGAATAGGAGTATCACTAGCGTACTTTATAGGTTCTAGTATGTTTGGAGGACTTGGTTCAACGGTTGAAGGAATAA
>CANSFH010000033.1 GCA_947646115.1 uncultured Mycoplasma sp. | reverse complement strand
TAAAAGGTATCGCAGCTCATGCCACAAGCACGGTTGTTTATGACATAAATGGTTTAGGTTATGATTACTTTTCTACATATTATGGTGTCGATGCCAGTCGTGGAAGCACTGGTAATGGTGTAAAGTTCTCGATATATACTTCTATTGATGGAGTAAATTGGGACTTAGAAACTTTAGTATCTCCTCCTGTAAAAAAAGGAAACACTGAAGCAGAATTTATCAAGATTAATGTAAGTAATAAAAACTATATTAAATTATATGCAAATAGCAATGGCAATTTAGATGGCGATCATGCTGTATATGGTAATGCCAAATTATATAAAGAAGGTTATGACGAAGAAGCTAGCGAAGCTCCATACAATTTCATAAAGACTTTAGAAGAATATGATAACATTTTAGCAAATTCTTCATATGATGATTTATTAACATCAAAAGAAATGACATTATTACAACGTAAATTTGTTAAATCAGTAGAATATGACATGTTACAAGCAATGGCACATCTTAGTGAAGAAAATAAAGAAGCAATAGAGTGGATATTGACTGATAAAGAGGCTTTAAAATATTATATAACAGGTGGGGCACCAACAGGTTCTTATATCAATTCAGTAAATGTTTTAATAAAGTTATATACATTATATAAAGATGATTTGAAAAATACTACTAGTACTGAATACACTACATTAGGAAACTTATATAAAAGAATGATAATATCTTTATCATTAACTCATTCTTCAAATGTTTGCTTATGGGTAGGTGGAAATCAATGCTCTGATGCTCCTACAAGATATGCTATATACAAAAAAATGCATGCTAACGATTTACTAATCAATAAAGTATTTGAAACTTTAAACATTGAAGAAATGCGTTGGGTAATGAATAATATAATTGATGATGAAGAGATTGAATGGTTAAATCATCATATTAGAAAATTCCCATCTAAATGGGGACCATATACAACAGATCCATATCATTATATAATATATAGATTTGGTTATAACTACAACAAGCCTGAATATTATTCAAAAGAAAACTATAGTAAATGGAATACAAAGTATGATTTAGGTGCATATAACATTACATATCAAACGGGAAAACCAAAATTATGGATAGTATTTGAAGAAGGTTCTGTATGCGGAGGATTATCAAAGACTGGTTCTAATATAAATGCTAGTTTAGGAAATCCATCAGGAGTTATAGGACAACCAGGACACGCTGCTTATTTAGAGTACTCCGAAACTGCAGATGGTAAAGGAATGTGGAGCATTAAAAATGATGTAAGTGGATGGACAGCATCTGAGAAAAGTGAAAGACTTTTAGCAGGCTGGGGTTCAAATAACTGGGATTCATATTATAATGTTACATATGTGCCATATGCACAGGAAGGATTGAACGACATTGATAATTATAATAAAGCTTTAGAAGTAATGCTTTTAGCAGATTTATATCAAGACAATGTTATAAAATTAGAAGAAATATATCGTAAAGCTTTAGAATATCAATCTATTAATATGAATGCGTGGTATGGATTAATAAGAACATATCAACAAAATGAGAATAAAACAGCTGAAGATTACTACAATTTAGCTAAGTATTTAGCAGATAGCATGTATGAATTTCCAGTGCCAATGTTTGACTTATTAAATTTACTTGTTCCAAATATTAGCCAAACAAACTATTATGCATCATATACCAATTATTTAAAAGCTAGTTTAGAAAAAGGAACAAAAGTTGGTACTACCATTACAACTAATTTACTACAACCAGGTATTACAAGACTAATGGCAAACTATTTATTAGGTAAAGGAGATTACTCTATTGCAAGTTTCTCATTTAATGGAGAGAACGCTAATAAAATAGTATTAGGTTCTAAATATGAAGGAAATGGTGTTCGTTGGGATTATAGTTTAGATGGCGGGAATACATGGACATCAACCAGTGAATCATCAATACTTTTAAGCAATGAAGAAATAAGTAAAATTAATGCAACAGATGATATAAAAATCCATATAGTAGGAGTAAATTATTCTGCAGAAAACATTTATACAATAGATATAACAGACAATAATCTTGTTGAAAGTAATTTTTATCGCAACGATTTAGAAAATAGAATAATGGGTATAAATTTAAACTTTGAATGGCGTCAAAATGAAAATGATGCTTGGACAAGTTATGCTGATGCTTCTCCGAATAATACAGGTAATAAAACATTACAAATTAGAGAGAGAGCAAATGGAACTAAATTAGCAAGTAACATATTAACATTTACATTTACAGAAGATAACCAACCAGATACAAGAAAATATGTTTCAGTATCACATCTTTCAATCCATGGGGTATCAAGTCAAGCAACAGGAACTAATCAAAACGGAAATGCTACATATGCCATAGATGGTAATTACAATACAAGATGGCATAGTGCATGGAATGGTTCTGATAATAATAAATGGATAGCTATCAAATTAGATAAACCAATATCTTTATCATCAATTGAATATGTCCCTGCTGATGGTGGAAATGGTCGAATAACAAGAATAAAAGTTGAAGGAAGTATGGATGGTACTAATTGGGAAGAAATATATATAGCAAACTTAGCTAATAATATGACTACAAAAGATTTAGTATTTGATGAAAGACCAGTTGTTCAATATGTAAGAATTACAGGAGTAAATACTACAAGTGCTGGTGGAGGAAGTTTTATCGCAGCAAGAATGTTTAATTTCTTCCAAGATATAACAAATAGTCCACATCCAACCGCAGGTGTTGGATATAGTCCAACAGAACCTACAACTGGTAATGTAACAGCAAGATTAATTAATAAAAGTACTGAAGATATAAGAATAACCAATAATGGTGGTAGCGACACCTATGTCTTTACAGAAAATGGTGAATTTACTTTTGAGTTTATCGATACTACTAATAATAAAACAGGTAGTGCCAAAGCAAAAGTTGATTGGATAGATAGAGTGGCACCAACAGGAACTATCACATATAATACTACTTCACCAACCAATCAAGAAGTAATTGCAACATTAACTACTAGTGAAGAAGTAACAGTAACGAATAAAAGTAATTACAGTGTTAATGAAGATGGACAAGTCTTAGATTCTGAAGGAAATATTTTAGAGGGATTTACTGTTGACGATGAATGGTTTGTAAAAGATCAAAATGGAAATATAATAACAAACATCAATCCATATCGTCATGAATTTGATACTAATGGTGAATTTACTTTTGAATTTGTTGATAGAGCTGGTAATAAAGGAAGTGCAACTGCAAAAGTTGACTGGATTGATTTAGAACCTCCTCATGCAACATTAAAGTATAGTAAAACAACATTAACCAATGAAGATGTAACTGTAACTATTGATTTTAATGAAAATGCGACAGTAATTAATAATAATAAGAGTAAGAGTTACACATTTAAAGAAAATGGCGAGTTTGTATTTGAATTTAGAGATATTGCTGGAAATAGAGGAACTATTAATGCTAAAGTAAACTGGATAGACAAAACTGCTCCAACTGCCGAATTAAAATATGAAAATATAAATAACAAAGTAGTTGTAACTGTAATAAATCCAAGTGAAGAAATCACATATAAAGAAGGAATAGGAGTTTATGAATTTACAAGTAATGGCAGTTACGACATAATCTTCTATGATAAAGCGGGAAATGAAGGTAAGCTAACTGCAGTCATCACATCATTTAAAGATGATACTAATAATCCAGGCAATCCTGATAAACCAACTTTCCCTGATATACCTAACAATCCTGATACACCAAATATTCCAGATAAACCTGGAACTGATAAACCGAATAAGCCGAGTACTCCAGGAGGAGACAAACCAAATAGTGGCAATGGAAATACAGGAAATAAACCTGGAACAGAAAATAAGCCAAATAAACCAGTTAACACCAAATATAAGAAATACACAATTAATGGTGTTAATGTTGAAATACCAGCTACTGCTCTAGCAGAAGAAGGAACATTAAAAGCTGAAAAATTTGAGTTAGCAGAGGAGTTAGAAGGAAAATTTGGCGAATTAAGTGAATACTATGATATACATATGATTAATAGTAATTCTGAAAAATTAAATATATCATCAAGCAGTCCTATTAAGATAAGTCTTAAATTAAGTGGATTAAAAAAGTTCATTGGAGTATATGAGATTACAGATAAAAATACAATTAAATTAATAGATTATGTAAAAAATGGTGAAAATATTGAAATTACAACTAATAGTTTAGGAAGATATGTAGTATCTTATAAAAAACTTGCTATAAGTCCAGCAGATACTTTACCAATAGTAGAAAAAAGAAAAAATAATAAAAATACTAATTTTGGATGGATACTAGCAAGTGTTAGTTTGATATTATTTGCTTTTGCAATTTATTTCTTAAAAAAAATAAAGATAATTAAAATGAAAAGTGAACACTAAAAAAACACTAAAAAGAGTGTTTGCTTTTTTTATTTTAAGAATAGTAAAAATATGTTATAATAGATAAAATTTAGGAGGTTGGTTATGGAAGAATTAGAAGATAAATATATTAGATTACTATTAACAAGATGTTTAAATTTTAATAATAGTAAATCTTTACTTATTCATTGTAATTTAAAGGAGCATTTAGAATTTGCTTTTAAAGTAAAAATGATAGCAAAGGAAATGGGGATAACAGATGTTTGTATTCATTTAAATGATTTAGATGAAATACATAGTTATTTAAGGGCTACAGCTTTAGAAGATATAGCTTTAAATTCCATAATTGATAAAAGTGATTGGGATACTTATGCTATTAAAGGAGGTTCAATATTATTTTTAGATTCAACAGTTCCAGGGTTAATGCAAGATATAGAACCAGAAAAAATAGAAAGAATGCGGCAAGTAACAAGTAAAACAATTACATTTTACCGAGCAATGGTAGAAAAAAATGCTTTTCCATGGTGTATAGCAGCTTTACCAAATGAAAGATGGGCGAAATCGATATTTGGCGATACAAAAGATGCTTACCAAAAATTATATTTAAATATTTTTAAAATGTGTATGGTAGATACGTCTGATCCGGTTCAATCTTGGGAAGATTTTATTGGCCGTAGTAATAAATTAAAAGATAAACTTAATAATTTAGGTGAAGTTGCACTTGTTCCGTTTGATTCACCTATTTCTAATACAGGACTAGTATTTAATAATACTTTATTTGATGAAAATGCAAGTTGTCATTTAGCTTTAGGAAGTGGGTATACGAAATGTTTTCCTAAAACATTAAAATCAGATGAATTAGTAAATCTAGGATGTAATTCATCTATAGTTCATGTTGATTTTATGATCGGAACTAGTGATTTAAAAATCGAAGCAGAAACTGATTTTGGGCGTAAATTGATTTTTAAAGATGGGAATTTTAATTTATAAATACTGGTTTTTAAAGTATAATATTTTTAGATGATTTATATATATACTAAAAATGGTTTAATAAAGAAAGATAGTAATTAATTTAATAAATATTTTTAAAATAAGTTAAATTTTTTAAATTTTGCTAAATTAGAAAAAATATTGCTTAACTTGACATAGTTTATTAATATTTGTATAATAAATATCTTGAAAGAAGGGGTTAAATGAGTACTTTTGAGAAACTACCTTTAGAACTTTCTAATGGAAATTTAATTCATATGAATAGTGATTTTTTAAAACCTTATGCAGATGATTTGAGGAGATTTGTGGATGGTGATGAATATTTACATTCACTTGATTTTGCAAGAAAAGTGCTTGCTATTCAGGAAATAAAAGCTAATAATTTAGTGGAAGGCATTAAAGATGATATAGCAACTATTAGTAAGGTTGTAAATAATAAAGCTAAAGCTAGAAAATCTAAATATCGTAGAATTACAAATTTATATAATGGATATCAATATATATTAAAGAATCCACCGATTGATAAAGAGCATTTAAAGGAACTTTATCAGATTTTGAGTTCAGGATTATTAGGACAATATGATGTAAATAATACAGGTGAGTATTATCGCTTGGACGAAGTATTTATTTTAAAAACAGGTTATTTAATAGATTCTAAAACATTTGAAGGAGTAGATTATAAGAAAATAGATTATTTTATGGATCAATTTTTTCAATATGTTAATATGCCTTGTACTGATGAAATTGATACTTTTATTAAATCCCAAATAATGCATTTTTATTTTGTTTATATTCATCCTTATTTGGAACCTAATGGCATTAGGTACTTTTTTTATTTATAAGTAATTACGAGCTTTCGCTCGTTTTTAACAAAAACGATATGATCTATTAAAGAATGAGTAACTATGGCTTTGTCATCATCGCTAATAGTAGGATCTGTGAGTATTCCATAGGCATCTTTGCATCTCTTAAAAACATCTTCTCTTTTTTCAATTTCACTTTTACTTTTGCCTTTTTTAGCAATTTCTCTTAAAATCAACTGCTTATCATTATTTAATCTTTCCTTGTTTTCCTTGTATTCTTCTAAAGAATCAATTCCATTTTCATAAGCTAATTTAACTCTTTTCTCTTTTATTTCAATTTGACTTAATTGATTTTGCAATATTGCCACTTCATCAGTATTGTCAAAACTTTTTCTACTTATTTCTATATTTATTGGCTTGTCTTTAAAATTAATTTTTAATTGTTCTAATATGGCCTCTTCTACGGATTTAACTGTAATTGAGTGACTAATAGTGCATCTAGCATGAGTATATCCAGTACATTGAAATGCTTTCCCATTTTTTACGAGCATTTCGCCGCAATTATCACATCTTATTAATCCTCGTAACCAATGTTCATGTTTCACTTGATGCTTTCTATGACCATATACTTCATTCATGGTTTTTATTTTTTCTTGTGCCTTTTCCCATACCTCATCGGTAATAATATGTTCGTGAGTCGATTTTTTTACAATAGTGTCAGGGTTGTTAAAATCCCTTTGCATTCCATCTTCGGTCCATCTAATATATCCAATATATATTGGGTTATTTAAAATCCATAATACAGCACGATCACTAAACTTTCCATTTCTTTTAGTTTTAATCCCTAATGAGTTTAACCATATTGTTATATTTCTTAATGATTCGCCATTAATAAACTTATCAAATATTTTTATAACTATATCCGCCTCATCTTTTTTTACTATTAATTCTCTTATGATCTTATCTCTGTTTTTTTCTTTTCTTATCTCTTTAATAACTTTTTCATAACCAAATGGAGCAGGAGCACTGGATTCGCCACGATCGGCTTTCTTTCGTTGTCCCTTTTTTACTTCATCACTTAAATTCATGCTGTAGTATTCGCCCCATGTTTCAAGTTGGCTTTCCATCATCATTGCAAGTTTTTTATCCTCTGGTAGTTGTTCTTTTACTGCAATTATATCTATTCCTAATTTTTTTCTTAATTTAGATTTATATACGATACTATCTTCACGATTACGAGCAAACCTATCATATTTATGAACTAGTATTAAATCAAAAGGTTTTTCTTTTTCTTCTGCCTTTAACATCATCATTTGAAATTTAGGCCTCTTATCTGCTCGAGTACCAGAAAGTCCAGGTTCAATATAAATATTTTCTTTTGGCAGCATTATATTTTCTTTGATACAATATTTTATTATATCCTCTAACTGTGCCTCTGGACTATATTCTGTTTGCATATCAGTACTTACTCTTAAATAAGCTGCTGCTATTCTAATTTTGCATGTGCTATCAAGAGTATTGATGTGTTGTATTAATTCTTTGTATATAGGCAGATTATTTAATAAATCATCTACTGTAATATTTTCATAATTATTGTTCATTTTATTACTCTCCTTATTGCGAATATTCGTTAAATTTGCTATAATGAGAGTACAGAAAAAGAATTGCTGTGGTAGGTAATTTTATTTTCTGTACTCGGTCCTATTGTTGCTGCAATAGGTCCTTTTTTATTTATATAAGATCATAGTATTAAATCCCTCTTGATTTCCCATAATTCCTTGTCCAACTAACGAATTGAATTTAACATCTACTATCTCATATCCATCATTCTGTAGTCCATCTAAAATAACATTTAATTGAGTTGTATATTTATCTTCACATCCGAATACCTGGTTGCCTAGTTTACTAAAACTGTTAATCATTAATATATGGACATTCCCATTTTTTTCTTTTAAATATTTTTTAGTTTCTTCATATACAGAATTAGCTGTATTGGTTTGATTTGTAGTAAATAATCCCATGATCACACCTCCTAAATTATGATAAATATATGTTTTAATTGCCAAAATTTACATTTCGATCCTCAAAACATACATTTAGGGATATTTTTATAATTTTTTTTGTAATGATTGGTATAATAATACATTAAAACTTATAATAGGACCCCGAGAGGGGGAATTGTTAATGTATTTAAAGAAATTATACAAAAAGCTTAATCGAAAAAAGGTCAACATTGAATATTATATTATTTTTATAGAATATTTCTTTTAAGAGATATTCTTTATTTATCTTTCATAATAAAATTTTTATTAATTTTTGCAAACTCTATAAGTTTATTAAAATTTTCTTCTGTTAATTCTTCGTTATCATCCAATAAACCTTTTCTTTTAAGAACATCTTTTAGAAGTTTCATTTCCTCTTCTTTGGATAATTTTATTTCTTTTCTTTCTTGTGTTTGTAAGTCACTACCAATAAGTTCAGGCAACTTCACAAAAAGAGTTTCTTCTAAAATTACTAAATTATCTATACTTGGTGAATTTTCGCCAGCTTCCCATCTCGCAATCGATGCTTGAGTAATTGGCTTTATCTTTTTGTCATCAGGTAAATCTCTATTATATATTTCACATACTCTAGTAGTTTGTCTTGCTAATTCACTTTGGGACCATCCCCTAATTTCTCTTAAATACTTTAAATTTTTAGCAAAATAATTATTCATAGATTACCTCCAATCTATACATATTATAATATTTATTTTACACAAAAACAAGTTTTTTATGAAAATATGTATAATTTATATTGACTTATGAAAATTTGTATAGTATGATTGGATCGTAGGAGGTGATACGATGAGAGATAAAATAGAATATCTAAAAGATAATATTGCTAAAGAATTAAGAAAGTTAAGAGCAGAATCTGGTCAATCTCAAACAGAAGTAGTCCTTGGAATCAATGAGAAAAACAAAGATAAAGTAATAAATATAGGAACTTTGGTTAGATATGAAAAAGGATCTGTTACTCAAAATCTTGATAAACTTGTAATTATTTTAGATTATTACAATTTAGATATATATTATTTTTTTAAACTTATCTATGAAAATATGTATAGAAATGATTCGGAAAATTAGGAGGGTGTCGATGCAAGATCATAAAAATGATCAAGGATTAAAAAACATTCATGAAGATAACACCCTAAAAGATCAAAAAAGAAAAAAACTCATCGTTGAAGTTTCAAATCCTAAAACTGATGAGGAATACAAAAAGATGATAGATCAAGTAAATAACAATTTTAAATTGCTTTATTCATCTAAAAATTAAAGAAAGAGGCGAACTTATTATGAAAAAGAAAAAAATTAAAATTAAATGGAAAAATATAGCATTAATAATAATCTTACTATTATGTGCAGCTTTGATTATTCATGATTTTTATATGATTGCTATACAACCTTGGATCAATGGAAAATCAGCTCAATGGACTTGGTTCGGATTCGGAACATTTATTCTAGCATTTATTATTGGAGGTGCAATCATTGATTATTTTAACGATGAAATCAATAAGAAATAAAAAAAGATTTATAAGTCAAACATCAACTCATAAATCGAATTGTAAATCTACCATAAATTTACTCCTTAATTATAACATTTTAAGGTAGTAATTGTCAAATGGGTAATTAAGGAGGCGATGCAAAATTAAAAAATTGAAGAATTATTTTTCACACGACTTTAATGCGAGAAATGATATTAAACTAAAAAAAGTCAATATGGATCTCGGAATGAGTGGCATCGGCCTTTACTGGTGCATAGTAGAATGTCTTTATGAAAATAATGGATATTTAGATTTAGATCAGATTAATTTATTAGCTTATGAATTACGAGTCGAAAAAAAATTAATTGAAGATCTAATTGATAACTATGATCTCTTTAAAAAGAATAAAAAAAGTTTCTATTCAAAAAGTGTTTTGCAACGATTAGAAAAAATCAACGAAATTTCAAGGAAAAATAAGGAAAATGCCAATAAAAGATGGGCTAATAAAAAACAAGAACGACCGAAAAACGATAGCAATGCGACCGCATTACAATCGGAATACAAAGAAAAAGAAAATAAAAGAAAAGAAAATAAAAAGAAAATAAAAGAAAATATTCTTATAACTACTACTAACTTATTTGAATATATAGAGAGTAATTTTGGTCGGCCCCTATCACCGCTAGAGTATGAAAAAGCGAATCATTGGTTGTCGTTATATGATCAAGAAATAATTGAATATGCAGTTAAAATTGCTGTTATGAATGGAAAAAGAACATTCAACTATGTTGAGGGTATCTTAAATAACTGGAAAGGTAAGGATCTAAAATCGATTAAGGATATCACAGAAGATAATTTGCGAATATTGGCCTTAAAACATAGAGATGAGCCAAAGGAAAAAATTGAGATATTTGATTATGACTGGTTGAATGATCCTGATATTAGAAACGAGGAGGGCGATGATGAGTAAATTAAAAGATAATATTGATTTATTTAAATTAAACAAAATACAACTGATTCATAAAATAAATTCATTAGAACTTCGTGTGGAAGAACTAGAAGATACTATAAAAGATGAATTATATAAAACTTTTATGAACAAATTACAAGAACCCCAAGAACTTAATCGGTATAAAAAAGAAAATTCTAATTTAAGGGAAAAGATTAAGGTTTTAAAAAAATTATTAAAAGGGGAAAAATAACACCTACCACAGTAATTAAAAATAAATTTAGAGAGAGAGGAAAATAAAATGAAAATAGGAAATGTTGTTATTAACAAAGTTGAAAACGAGGGAAAGGTAAAAGCATATGTTACATTTGTAATCAATGATAATTTTGCAGTACATGATGCAAGAATCATTGAGGGTAACAATGGTTTATTTGTAGCGATGCCAAGTAGAAAAACTACTAATGGTTTTAAGGATGTATGTCATCCAATTACACAAGAGTTAAGACAAGAAATTGATCGTATTATTCTTGAAGAATATAACAAATAAAAGCTACTTACTATTCCATCGTTTATTGTATGGAATAGTAGGCAGACACCTACTATTTTTTAAGGAGGTAAAACATGGATAAAGGTGTAATGCTATCAATACATCCTGAATGGTTAGAAATGATTTTTAATGAAGAAAAAGGACTAGAATTTAGAAAAAAAATTATTTCAACTATTAAACCAGAAACAAAAATATATTTTTATGAAACTAAAAAGAAAAATGGAACTGGTAAAGTTGTGGGCGATGCAATTATTACAAAAGTAGATATGTTAGATCCAACAAAACATGATTTATATCTACAATGCTGGAGTTATATTGGATATTTAAATCAAAGATACATGATTTGCTTTACTGCAGTAAATAAATATGATCATCCTTTGGAATTAACAGATTTTGAATATAACAATGGAAAAACTTTAATTCACCCACCGCAAAATATGGTTAATGTTAGGAGGAAATTAAAGTGAAAACCATAATCGAAACAATAAAAGAAAATAAATATTTTATCATAATAACCATCTTATCTATTTTAACAACTTTATTCTTTGCAACTACTGCTTTATTTATCAGCATTAGTGATGATTTAACAAATGTAGTACAAACAAAAGATGAAGAAATTAACAAATTAAATGCAGAAATAGATAGACAAAAAATGATATCTGATGATTGGTATCAAATGTGGATAGAAGAAAGATCTGCTAACGAGTGGCTATGGGATATGTATTATTCGAATGTAAGTTCTTACGATGGCGAATATGAGTATTACGAATAGGAGGGATAGAATGATTAAAAGTGTTTTACAAGGAATTGCAGATGCAATAACATCAGAAAATTTTGCAGGATTATTTATAGTATCAGCTATCATGTTATTTTTAGGAATAATGGTAGGGGTGTCAATATGTGATTATAATGTTAAAAAGCAATGTGATGAAATGAGTATAACAGAAGCTTTGAAATATCCTTACTGTAGAAATTACTTTGAGGAAGAATTAGAAAAGTTAGAGGATTAAAATGCAAGAAAAAGAAATAAAAGATTTTCCAATAGATCCTGAACAAATTCAAGAAACATTAGATAAAATTTACAATATAGCAAGATCTATTGCAAAAGTAATATCAAATACATTTTCGGAGTTTTGGGATAGAATCGGCGGTGATGTCATTCTGCAGTATAAGAAATTATATGAAGAATCGCAGTGGAAATATATAAAAAAAGGGAAAAGGTATGTAAAAGTAAGGAGGCATAATAGTGAAGATATTGGCAGAGCATTTTCGAGAAAAATCCAGCATTATAAGAAACAAGTACAACGATCTTTATCATCTAAATGAAAAAGTTGAGTTTATATATCAAGATGCTTATGTAACAGAATGGTCCTTATACAGAAAATATACAGATATTGATTTATACTTTTCCAATAACAATAAGGCAATATTAAGCTCAAAGTATGGGAATACATTAGATGATCTTATTGCATTTATTGATAAGTTGGAAAGTAAAAGAGTTAATAAATATAGAAATTTAAGGTAAATGGAGGTGTAGATATGGCTAAAAGATATAACAGTAACTGGGATGCTAAAAGACTAGTAGTTAGTTTTAATCAAAAGCAGTGGCGACAAGACTTTGCAGCATTTGTAAGAGAAAAAAAGTTCTGGTCCATGGCAAGGGTAACTAGATCTAAAGCTATAAGTAACAATCCCCTAGATAGAGGAATTAAGTCATTTGAAGTTTATGATCGATATGGTGGAAGTGTAAAAGTTACTTATCAAGATGACAATAAGATTATTGATTCAACAGATAAAGAATTGATAACAAAATATTTAGAAGAAAGGGGCATGTAATATGTCAGTAAA
>CANSFH010000032.1 GCA_947646115.1 uncultured Mycoplasma sp. | reverse complement strand
CTTAAATGTACTAAACTATGCTTTATATGACAAGTAAAATCGTTCGACAAAATTTTCATTATAAAAAAATATAACTTTAATTAGTTATATAGTCTTTGATTTCTCTAGTTTTAATTTTTTCTTTAATAGGTAATTTAATGCATTCTTTAGTATTACCAACAATATAATCAGCACTATAGCCAAAAGTCTCACATATTTGTTTCAAATCAGCAGTAGAAATCATCATTTTACCAATCTCGTAGTAGCTAATGCTACTTCTTTTTGTGTCAATTTTTTTGCAAACTTTTCCTGAGTTAATAAAGCATTCTTTCTTATTTCTCTTATTTTTTTACCAACATAAGTAAGATCTAGATTATCAATAAAATGATATTCTATTTCTTTAGTAGTATCAGATAATCCCAAGATATAATCTAAAGAAACATTATATATTTTGCAAAACTTAATTATTTGTTTAAGAGCAATATTAGCATACCCATTTTCCCACAAACAAATAAGATTTCTCGATACTCCTATTATGCTTGCAAGTTCTCTTTGAGTAAACATATTTCTTTCGCGTAAACTTCTGATTCGCTCTTCAATAATAGTTAAATCATTATTCATATTTTAACAACTCTCTTTTGTCTATTTTTTCATAAAGTAATTTTATATTCAAAAGATAGTTAAAAATAATCACAAAAATCTTGAAAAAATATCAATAATATTGTATAGTAGAAATATATCATAGATAATACAGTACGTAATACAAGAAAGATAAGAAGTTTTGGCTTGTTTTGTCGAACTTAATGAATTTGATATTTAAAAGTAGTAGAATGTTAAAATAAAGGAATGGTAAAAATGAATAAAAAGAAATTAGTGTTTATATTAACAGCAGGCTTTTTACTTCTAGTAGTAGCTAAAACTAACTATAAAGAAATTAATAATGAAAATATTATAAGTGATAGTATTAATTATAAGCAAAACTTTAAATCATTAGCTATGTATAAAAATGACGGTAATGGTGATGAAGAAATAACTACAATGCCTGAATCAGGATATGAGATAAACAAAGAAAAAAGTTATTGCACTACAGATAATATAAATAAAGTATATAATAAAATGTATACAGATGAAAATGGTAATCATATTATTACAGGATTAGAAAAAGATAGTAAATGCTATATATATTTTGATAAATCATTGT
The DNA here is from genome assembly GCA_947646115.1 of uncultured Mycoplasma sp. Classification (GTDB taxonomy): domain Bacteria; phylum Bacillota_I; class Bacilli_A; order RF39; family UBA660; genus Caccenecus. The sequence goes on along the minus strand of CANSFH010000032.1, from coordinate 12,240 downwards.
GTAGTGGAAGTGCTTGTAAAACAATACTCGGAAATGTAACAGTAAATGAAGGAACACCAGATTTTGGAACAGTAGCAACTTCTGATGAAGGGATATTTAAAGCAAAAGATGACGATGGAGATACATACTACTGGAGGGGTGCAGTAACAAATAATTATGTAAAATTTGCCAATAAGTTCTGGAGGATTATCAGAATTAATGGTGATGGAACAATAAGATTAATTTATGATGGTGTGACAGCAAGAGAAAATGGTAAGGCACTCAAATTAGAGGAAGGTCAATTTAATACAGGGTATAATAATAATATGCATGTAGGGTTCAAGTATACAAGTGGGCAGGTGCATGGAACTGGAACGGAATCGGCAATATTAAAGAAATTGAATACATGGTATACAAGTAATTTAACAAATTATGCAGATAAAATAGATACAAATGCAGGATTTTGTGGGGATAGAACTCCGAGCACAAATGATATAACAAGCAATGGAGAAGGAGGAACAGGAACAACTGCAACATACTATGGTGCATATTTAAGGCTAGTAAATGATACAAAAACACCTGTGCTAACATGCTCATCAGAAGACATATATACAGTAACGGAAGCAAACAAAGGAAATAAAAGTTTAACCAATCCCATAGGATTAGTAACAGCAGATGAAGTATCAATGGCAGGGGGAGCATATGGAGCAGATAACTCAAATTCTGCTTATTATCTATTTACTTTAAATTATTTTTATTGGACTATTTCTCCATATAATTATGACGTGGGCGGTGCTTATGTTTTTGGAGTATGTAGAGAAGGACATCTTTGTAATGCTCGAGTGTATGGTCCAGGGGTTATGGGAACAGTAAGCGTTAGACCTGTCATAAATCTCCAATCAGATATTAAATTAACCGGTTCGGGAACAATGTCTGACCCTTATGTTGTAGTTTAAGGTATATTCTTTATTTAGAAAATATCTTTTTCTATTGTAAAGCGTTATTTCTAATCTTGCTTTTAAAATAAAGAATTGATATACTTAAATTATAATAGGAGGTATATATATGGAAATAACTTTTAAAAGCATGGATATTAATGATTTAGAACAAACTATAAAATTATGTAATGAGTGTTTTGATGAAACTACTGACATTGATTATGCTCGTAAAGTTTATTTAGAAACTAGAAATGATCCTAATAATATTTATATTAATGGAGTATATAATGGTGAAGTAATAGCTCATGCTAAAATGACTATAATTAGAACAATTTATAAACCTATGCAAACTTATGCTATTTTAAATCATGTTTGTGTAAAACCTGAATATCGTCGTCATCATTTAGCAACACATTTGCTTGACATAATGTTTAAACTTGCTAAAGATGCAGGCTGTGTTGATGTCGAATTATGGAGTAAAAATCATCGTATTCCTGCTCATTCTTGTTATAAAAAATATGGTTTCGAATTAGTTGAAGCTGGTTTCTTCTCAAAAGAGGTAAAGTAGTATGAAAATAGATGGAATATATATCGGATGTTGGTTTCAAAGAACTACCTTACAATTAAGTGAAGTATATGACTTTTTAAAATATAATAAATCAGAACTAGCATTAAATAAGAAAAAACTTACTGAATATTGGGCTAAACTTCGTATAAATAAAGATATAGGGACAAAGTATCAAATTGATGGGTTAGAATATTTAACATATACCACAATGGATGGTATTATAGTAAAAATATTTGAAGATGGCCTTATTACCCTAAATAAAAGTGATATTATGGATGTTACTATGTTTAAAGACATAGATTCCTTATCAGATTATTATGAAAATAATTTAAGTCCTGCTATTTCTTATATTTTTAGTCTAGGAGCGCCTATACCTAAAGAACTTGCTAATATAAAAACAGTATTCCCATATTTTATAGTTTTAAATAATGCTAAAAGTAGTGACATAGATACTTTAATTGCCAAAACTGAAAATCAAAAATATTTTGAATATACTAATGATTTATATGAAGTACATCGTGGGGATAAATATTATTTTATAAACAGTAAAGGTAAAAATGCTAAAGTAGAAAGATATATTGAAGAACAAATATTTATTAGAGAATTTAAAGCTCAATTACATCGTTATCTAAATCTTCATCGTATCATATGGGAAAAAATAGATGCGGTAAAAGAGCATGCAGTTATAACTGGTAAACAAATTGTTGAATGTAATACTAAAATTGAAGGTTATGCTAAAACTGTAAACTTAATTGATGGGCGTATTAGTCAAATGAGTACCTACATTAAAACTAGAGAAAAATTAGCTAAAAGTGATGATAAATTAACTGAAGCACTTGACCTTATTGGGTATCGCTATGAAACATTAAGTAATACTTTAAGTTATGTAAAAGACTTATGGAAAATGACTAAAAATTATGTTGATTCGGCAGCTAAACTATTTAGCGGCTTAAAAAAAGACATTACCAATAAATCATTAAGTAATTTAACAATTGTTACATCTATGGGAGTAGGGGCATCGTTAATAGATTTATTTACCGAGTCTGAACCTAAATTTAGTGGCTTTGGACTAATCTATTTCTTTGTTTTAGCCTTAATTGGCTTTACAGTAAATAAAATAATGGAATTTATCTCTAATAACCGTAAATATGAAATAAACGATATTGAATATGATAAAAATATAAAATAGCTTATGAAAAAAATAACTGAAAATAAAAATTTAATTCTTCTAATCTTTGTTGCTATCTTTGGTTTCTCAATAGGTTTATTTGACAATTATCGTGAATTATGGTTAAACAGTAATAATATTTCATCAAGTTCTATTAGTCACATTATTAGTGTTTCTTATATTGTAACCGTATTAGTATTATTTTATTTCACAATAAGAATAAATGCTTCTAAATTAAAAAATGGTATAACAATAGTATTAGTTTTAAAAATGATTACCAGTACTATTTTAATCTGTTTAAATAATACCAATAATTTATTTTTAATCAAATTCTTAATGTTTTTTGATATAGCTTTTACTCAATTAATTGTATCTAGTATTTATCCTTTAATGATGAGTATTTCAAAAAACGATCTTATTTATACTAAAAAAGAAACCGTAACAAATATAGCTAATAAAATTGGCTTCTTATTAGTATCTATATTAATAGGTAAAACTATTGCTGGTACCATAATAGATTATAATATATGCTTACTTTTATCAAATATTTTTAGTTTCATAGCTTTCATTATTATCATAAATCTAAATCTTAATAGTAATGCTAAAAATGAAAATTTAGATTTAAAAAAAGCTATAAATTATTTTAATAATCACAAAAGCTTATATTTATATTTATTTGTTTGTATGTTAGGTGGTATAGCCTGGAGCTCAATTCTTGGTATGCCTCTCTTATCATTAACTCAAAAATTAGGTTTTAATCCTCAAAATGCCAGCTTTTTTGTATTAGGAATGGGAATAATATCTAATCTAGCTGCTATAATAATTGTAAAATACTTACGGCATAAAAATGATCATATTAATTTGATATTTAAGTTTGGTATAAGAGTATTATTATATTTATTAATATTTTTAATTAATAATAAAGAAATTATGATCATAACTTTCATATACTTACTATTAACCGATAGTACCTATAGTTTTATTTTTGATAGTCATTTCACTAATAATATAAAAGAAGATTACTCGCTATTAATTGTTGTATTAAAATATTGCTCGTCATTAATTGGAAATGCTGTTGGTGTATATATATGTGGATTATTATTTAATATGGATTTTAAATATTTAGGCATATCTGCTTTAATTATTGGTATTATTCATTATATTTTATGCTCAATTCTTATTAAAAAAAAGAAATATAGTCTTGAATGATTATATTTTTTTATGTATATTTTCAATTTTTTTTAACATAATATTAATTAGCACTCTATATTGACAAGTGCTAACAATTGCGTTATAATCATATGTTGTAAGGAAAGGAATGATTTATAATGTATCCTAATATGAATAATGAAGAAGAAAATGTCCTAGAAAAATATGGACGTGACATTACTGAATCCGTTAAAAAAAATAAAATAGATCCTGTAATTGGGCGTGATGAAGAAATTCGTTCAATCATAAGAATTTTATCACGTAAAACTAAAAATAATCCAGTTTTGATTGGTGAACCAGGTGTAGGTAAAACCGCTATAGTAGAAGGACTAGCTATCCGTATAATAAAAGGGGATGTACCAAGTACTTTAAAAAATAAAAGAATTTGGTCGCTAGATTTAGGAGCCTTAATTGCTGGGGCTAAATATCGTGGTGAATTTGAAGAAAGATTAAAAAAAGTTTTAAAAGAAATAAGTGACTCAAATGGTGATATAATTTTATTTATTGATGAAATTCACATGATTGTTGGCGCTGGTGCAGAAGGAGCTATGGACGCTGGTAATATGTTAAAGCCAATGCTTGCTCGTGGTGAGATAAGACTTATTGGTGCAACTACTTTAAATGAATATCGTAAATATATTGAAACTGATGGAGCTTTAGAGCGACGTCTTCAAAAGATTCAAGTAAGTGAACCAAATGTTGCTGATACTATCACTATTCTTCGTGGTTTAAAAGAAAAATTTGAATTATTCCATAGTGTTAATATTAAAGATAATGCTTTAATTTCTGCGGCTACTTTATCCGATAGATATATAACTGATAGATTCTTACCTGATAAAGCAATCGATTTAGTTGATGAAGCTTGTGCTACTATCAAAATGCAAATGGCATCTGTTCCGACAGAACTAGATACTTTAACTCGTAAAATAATGAATTTAGAAATAGAATATGAAGCTATTAAGAAAGAGAAAGATGAACTTTCTAAAGTTAGACGTGAAAAGCTTGAAGTAGAAATTAAAGAATTAAAAGAAGAAGAAAAAGCTATGCGTGAAAAATGGGAAGAAGAAAAAAATCTTAATGATAATATCAACAAGAAAAAAGAAGAACTTGATAATGCTCGTTTCAAACTAGAAACTGCTGAAAACAATTATGATTTAGAGTCCGCCGCTCGTCTTCGTCATGGTGAAATACCAAAACTAGAAAGTGAATTAAATACATTAAAAGAGCGAATTGCATCCGAAATGTTAAGTGATACTGTAACAGAAGAAGATATAGCTCGTATTGTTGCTAAATGGACTAATATTCCTATCCAAAAACTAGTAAGTGGCGAAAAAGAAAAATTACTTAACTTAAGTGACAATTTAAAACACCAAGTAATAGGGCAAGATAAAGCTGTTGAAGCAGTAAGTAATGCTATAATTAGAGCTCGAAGTGGTATTAAAGACCCTAATCGCCCAATTGGCTCATTCATCTTTATGGGACCAACTGGAGTTGGAAAAACAGAACTTGCTAAAGCTCTAGCTTATGAATTATTTGATGATGCTCGTCATATGATTAGAATTGATTGTTCAGAATATATGGAAGCTTTTAATGTTTCTCGACTTTTAGGAGCTCCTCCAGGATATGTAGGCTATAATGAAGGAGGAGAACTTACAGAAGCGGTAAGACGTAACCCTTATAGTATTGTCTTATTTGATGAAATTGAAAAAGCTCACCCTGATGTCTTTAATATTTTACTTCAAATATTAGATGATGGCCGAATTACTGATTCAACTGGTAAATTAATCGATTTTAAAAACACTATTATTATAATGACTTCTAATTTAGGAAGCGAATATATTTTAGAAAATCCTGATAATAATGAAGCCAAAGTATTAGAAATTTTAAGAAGTAGATTTAGACCAGAATTTATTAATCGTATCGATGAAATAGTAGTATTTAAATCATTAAGTAAAGAAGTAGTTTATAGTATTTTAGATAAAATAATTCATGAAACAGAAAGTCGTTTAACTGATATTAATTTAAGAATTCAACTTACTGATAAAGCTAAAGATTTTATTATTGATGCTTCTTATGAAGAATCATTTGGTGCTCGACCAATAAAAAGATATGTCACTCATAATATAGAAACACTACTTGCAAATAGACTTATTAAAGATGAAATAAAAAGAAATAGCACTATCATTATAGATGTTCTAAATAATGAATTAATTATAAAAGATTAACACAGGATAATTTCTTGTGTTTTTTTAGTTGCTATGATAGAATATTACCTAACTTTTGAGGAGTGACTAATATGAACATTGATAATGAACTATGGTGTATAAAAGACGGCATTTTATGTGCATATAAAGGTCCAAAAAATTCTGTAGAAGAATTAGTAATACCAGAGGGAGTAGAGGAAATTCCTTCATATATGGATTCTTATTTACCTAAAAACATAGGTCATTTAATTTTACCAGCAACTCTTAAGAAATTTCAAATTTCTAAAGACATAAATACTGTCACATTACACTCAAACAATTTACTTGGAAGTTGTTACAATTTTATTTATGCAACTCACTACAAAATTCATAATCATAATGATGAAGAAACCTTTAAAACTATCAAAATAATTGTAAATAGTTCTTTTTGGGGAGTACAAAGCTTTACAATATTAGATAAAAAATTAGATCCAGAATATTTAAAAAAATCCTGGGGATTAATTAATAAAGAGAAAGGATGTACAGTGGTTAAATTAGTCAATTTGGACTATAATGAATTTGAAATAGTTGACGGTGAATTGATTGGTTATAATGGCGATGATGAAGAAATATTTATTCCAGAAGGAGTTGAAAAAATTAATAGATTTGTTTTAAGGAATCCAAAAATACAAGAAATAATACTTCCTTCTTCACTTAAAGTAATTTGTTCTTGTGCTTTTTCTTATTTATACTTAAATAATTTATATTTACCTGATAACATTAATTTTATTGGGGACTATGCTTTAGGCGAGCAAGACAAGTTAAAGAGCTTAAGTTATAATATAAATATACCTCTGGCGTATATTCCTAATATTGGTAAATTTAATCCTTATCGTGAAGAAAAAATAATTCCAAGTGTCGAAATAAGAGCAACAAGTCTTAAAGAGATAAATCCAGAAAAAATTATAAAATGTCAAAGTTTATCTATTATTTTAAAAGAAGAAATAACTTTAGAGGAATTAAGAGAATACGAAAGAGAATCAGCTACATCTGAATTTACTATTACCGTTATTTCTCAAAATAAAGAAAAAACAAAATATTTTATTAAAGATGGAAAGATAGATTATATAGTTATAGGTCCAGATTTAGAAGGTATAGATTTAGAAATATTAAATAGTGTTTCCAAAATTTACATTGATAATACAAGTGGCAAAAGTATATCTTCTTTAATTGATTACTTATTAAAAATTGAAGCTAAAGAAATATTACCTAATCTAAATTCTATAACTATTATTGGCCTAGAAATGAGTAAAAAAGAAAAAAGAACTTTAAATAGCTTATTAAGAAACTTTTTTGGCGCTAGAGTAAAATATGAATATATTAATGAAGATAAAGTTCATACTTTAAACAACTTTAGGGATAGTACAGGTATAAAAAATTTATCTGTATTTGATAAAGAAATAGAAGATCAAATAGCTAAATTAAATTCTATTATCGCAAATTTAGAAGAAAAAGATAGAATATCCATTTTAGCTAAAATAAATAATTTATTAAAAAAATATAATTTTGATTTAAAAAGATCTAAACCTAAACTTGATTTTTCTATAAAAACTGCTTTAATACCATTTGAAAAAGATCCCAAATATTTAAAAAAGAAACTTATTTATGATTTAGAAACAATTTTTAATACTTTAAATGCGAGTGATACCTATAAAAAATTACAAGAAGATTTAAATGAGTATGAAGCTATGCTAGAGTGTGACGAGCTTACTCTTTCTGAAAATGTTACTAGTATAAAAGATAAAATATCATTTATAATTATTAAAGCTAAAACATATAATAAATTAAATTTTATTTTAGCATTAGAAAAAATATTCGCAGATTTTAAAAGTAAAGTTTCTTCTTGTATTATTGCTTTAACTGAAAATAGACCAAGATTAGAAAATTTAGATAGTTCTTTTACGAAAGAAATAAATAAATTATATATAAGATTAAAAAGAGTTATATGTATAGAAGATATTTTTAATGATGTAAAAACTTCAGAATTAGCTCGCAATATACTAGCTATAAAGAATATTATCTTAAAGTTTGACAATTATCACCAAAAGAAATATCTCACAATATTAAATGATTTACTAAATAAATATTATAATTTATTAATAAATAATGAAGACTTGGACATAATAAGTACCATTTTGGAATTACGAAAAGCCTTAAATCCTTTTTTGGAAGAATTAAACCATGTTGCATTTACTTACATTAATATGTCAGATATTTTAAATACCTTACATAATACTGATGAACAAAAAAATATTTCTAAAATAATTAGTGACACTATTAAAGAAGTTACTAGTTATATCAATAATTCTCCTTTAACGGAAACAGAAAAAGAAGATGCTCAAAATGAACTAAAAGCAGTATTAATTAAATGGCAAAGTAAAATTGAAAATCAAGATTTAGAATTTGAAGATAAACCTGATATCTTAAATACTCTTTATAAAACACCACAAAGAATACCTTTTAGTGATATATCTTTAGAAGCAGAAATAAGAATAGTTAATGATTTATTAAGTATTAAATATAGTATAGAGTATTATTTAGCTTCACTAGAAGACTATAATGAAACATTAAATATAAAATAGCAAAAATTTGACATAAAACCCTTAAACTGCTATAATAACAAGCCAAAGAAGGGGATAATAATTATTTATAGATTCCTTTGGGAATCTTTTTTAAGGGTGATGTTATGGTTGATAAAGTGAGTTTCCCTTTATTAGAACTAAAAGGTATGTTAATTGCGAATATAGTCCTAATTTAAAAAGATTAACATTTATTATTGATGCAGTTTTAGAGTTTTATATTTATCAAAGTAAGTTTCTTAAAATAAATAGAAATGAATTATATGAATTCTTAATAGATAATTTAGGATTAAGAGTTAGTGAACAAGAACATGATTATCTTAAAAATACTGTAAGCAGTTTAGGGGCTTTAGTCTTAAAATAATCATTTATTCTTTACAAATATAATAGAATTTATTATAATGATAATAGTCGAAAATTTAAAGAGGTGTTAAATTAATGACTAAAAGTTCAAAAAGTGAGTTTGAAAATCTAGTTTGTGATATATTAGAAAATGAAAATTTTTTAGAAACTAAAAAGGATCTTCATCACGGTACAAGCAAGTATGAGCATTCCTTAAGGGTTGCTAAATTAAGTTATAAATTAAGTAAGGTTTTTAAAGCAGATATTAGAAGTGCTACTCGTGCAGGTTTATTACATGATTTTTTCTTTGGAACTCGTAAAGAAAAGCCCGAGAATTCTTATTTAAGACATCCAGTAACCGCATCTAATAATGCCGAAAAATATTTTAATGTTTCTACTCTTGAAGCTGAAGCTATTAAAACCCACATGTTTCATCAAGTTCTATTAAAAAAAGTATTACCTTTCATAAATAGAAAAGAAAAAGTAAGCATCAAAGAATTCAAACCTAAATCTAAAGAAGGCTGGATAATATGTGCTTCAGATTTATTAGTATCAGTTATGGAGTGTGAAAGATTTCAATTTACATATGTTGCTAATGTATCACTGTTAATAGTGTTTAATATAATATTATTTAAAAATTAATAGGTTCTCTAAAAGAACTTATTTTTTTATCTATTAAAGCTCATAATTATTTAATTGTCCAAAATTAAGACTCTATAAAAGAAAAAATCTCTTATGAGATTATCTAAAATAAATAAATATGAATATAGCTAAACATAAACAATATATTGAAAATTTCCAAAGCTTACCTTTTTTAACTAATTCACTTAACCATTTATAAGTAAAATAAGTAACAATTAGGGAAGCTACTAATCCAGCCGTATAAGGTAAGGCGAGTTCTGCTAAACTTCCCGCTTCTAGCATATCACTTACACCTAGCATCATAGTTGCTACACTTATTGGAAAGTATAAAATAAAAGTATATTTTAAAGCTGTTGTTCTTTTTAATCCACAAAGTAGACAAGCAACTAAAACAGTACCACTGCGACTTATTCCAGGCATTAATGTAATCATTTGAATAACACCAATAATTATCGCATCTTTAATTGTAATATCTTTTTCTTCTTTACTACCATTTCTATTTCTAATTAAAAATAGCATAAGTGCAGTTATTAAAAAAGCAAATCCTAAAAAAGTAATATTTTGTAATTTATCTTCTATAACGTCTTTAAGTAATATACCAAGAATACCAACCGGAATAGTAGATATTATAAGACAAATACAGTATTTAAACTTATCTTTATATTTGTTTCTTTCATCTTTTTTAAATATGTATTTAAAAAAAGCATTAATTAAATCAATAATATCTTTTCTAAATATAAATAGTATAGCTAAAAATGAACCAAAGTTAGCTACAATTTCAAAATTTAAATCATTAAACATATTCGTATTAAAAATATTTTTAAATAAAAATATATGGCCACTAGAGCTTACTGGTAATGGTTCAGTAAAGCCTTGAATAACACCTAAAATAACATAAATTAACCATTTCATATTTTATCACCTATTTAATTATATAATATTTTTAAAAATTAAGAAATAGAATTATAAGGGGAAACAAAATGTTTAAAGTTTTAATTTATTTTTTAGGTATAATATTTACAAGTATTGGCATTTTCTTTACAATTATTTATTTAAACTTATTAACAATGGGGTATAGTTTTGACGAATTTGTTAAATTTATTAGTAGGAAATTAGAATTCTGGTTTATTTTAATCGGGATTATTTTGATAGCATTATCATTAGAAAGGTGGATAAAAAATGAATTATTACTACGACATAATCTTAAATTGGAACGAAAAAGAAGCTTTTGAATTTTATGAATGGAACGATACAGACTATTTAGAACTTATTAAAAAAATACCTCTATACAAAGTTAAACATAAAACTTTTTTGGATATTATTTCGAATGAAATAAAAGTTAATACTGAATTTTTAGATTTAATTAAAGATCGAACTACTATCAGCGGCAAGAACATCATAAATAAAGTTACATATGCTTGTCTTTTTACTGATAGCAAAAATGTTATAGCCGTGGAATTTGACAAAGATGGAAGAACTTTAAACTATAGTAAATTACTTATTGACGATGAGATAAATGTTTTAGAACTATCTTATAATTTAAAAGAGTATATTTTAGAGTATGAAATTATAACTTCTTTAATAGTTAATGCTATTTTAAGACAAGAACTAGAAGCAAAAAAATTAATTACATTAGAATTAAATAATCTATATCAAAATAATGATTTAGCAAAATTAAAGTATTTATATTTCGAATACAAAGGTGAAACTAGTGATAATATTAAAGAAATATATACTGAAATAAAAAAGTCTTTAGAAGGTACTTTTAATGATAAAATTCTAAAATTATATTATATAATTAAATTATCATACCATAATGTTTAAAAATTTGTTATAATAACCTTTAGAAACGAAGGTGATTATATGCATTTACCAAATTTAAAGGAAGCTAAAATAAGAACCAATAAAGAAGTAAAATTTTTAAATGCATTAAATATTAAAAGTGATAAATTTAAAGGCAAAAAATATTTTATTAAAACATACGGATGTCAGATGAATGTGCATGATTCTGAAGAAATAAAAGGTGTTTTAGAAAATTTAGGTTTTACTGAAACAAGTAATATGGAAGAATCAGATTTAGTTGTTTTAAATACATGTGCTATAAGAGAAAATGCTCATGATAAAGTATTTGGCTTTTTAGGAAGAGTAAAACATCTAAAAAAATCAAAACCAGAATTAATTATATGTATCGGCGGATGTATGACCCAACAAGACAGTATAGCCACTACTTTAAAAGAAAAATATCCATTTGTGGATATTGTTTTTGGTACTCACAATATAAATGAATTAGGAAATCTTATATTAAATCATAAAGAAAAACAAGATATTGAAGTATTCTCTATTGAAGGAGACGTTTATGAAGGAGCTGAATATATAAGAGATTCTAAATATACAGCTTGGGTAAATATAATGTATGGTTGTGACAAATTTTGTACATATTGTATAGTGCCATACACAAGAGGAAAGCAACGCAGTAGAAAAATGTCAGAAATAATTAAAGAGGTAAAAGAACTTTATGAATTAGGGTATCAAGAAATAACTTTATTAGGTCAAAACGTTAATGCTTACGGTA
>CANSFH010000031.1 GCA_947646115.1 uncultured Mycoplasma sp. | reverse complement strand
CTTCATTTCTTCCAAGATTTATTAAACAAGTAATTCTTTGACTTTGGATAGGAAAATTATCGTTAAATTTATCATTTGAAGCAAGATCAAGAGCATCTTCATTTCTTCCAAGATTTATTAAACAAGTAATTCTTTGACTTTGGATAGGAAAGAAATCTTTAAATCTATCATTTGAAGCAAGTTCAAGAGCTTCAATGTATCTTCCAAGATTTATTAAACAAGTAATTCTTTGACTTTGGATATAGAAATTATCTTTAAATCTATCATTTGAAGCAAGTTCAAGAGCAGCTCTATAATTATTATTTTTAATTAATTTTTTTATTTTAAGAGATGCTTTTATCATTTCTATTTCTTCTAAATTTTCTTTTTGCCAACGATTTATAGCCGATTTAGAAATATTTAATTCTTTACATATTTCAGTTATACTGATACCTTTAGCTAATTTTATCAGTGTTTTATTTTTGATTTCATTACTGTATGTCATATTGGGCCTCTTTCTTGTGTACTATTTTATTAGATAATAGGGAAAAAGTAAAGAATATGTTTACTTTTTTTAAGTTTTAAAGTAAAATAAAAATACAGAAAAGAGGGAATAAAAATGACTTATAAAGAACTTGCAGATTTGATTTTTCCAGAGATAGATAAAGGAATAGAATATTATGAAGAAAAGTATCCTAGAAGAGATTTGAGTGAGGGTGCTAAAGTGGTAAGATTTGCACCAAGCCCTACGGGATTTATGCATATTGGTAATATGATGAGTTCAGTTATAAATTATGTTTTAGCTAAAAGTAGTAATGGTGTTTTTTTTCTTAGAAATGAAGATACAGACCAAGCAAGAACTGTAGAAGGCGCGGTAGATTTTATTCATCATGTTTTAAATTATTATGGACTTAAGCCAGATGAGTATGAATATAATGGTGAGATAGTTGGTAATTATGGTCCTTATGTTCAAAGTGAGAGAATAGAAATATATCATGCTTTTGTAAAGCATTTAATTAGTATTGGTAAAGCTTATCCTTGTTTTTTAACTAGTGATGAAATAAACGAAATTAGAGAATATCAAACGAAAAGTAAAAAAAGAATTGGTATTTATGGTAAGTATGCTAAATATAGAGATTTAAGTTGTGATGAAGCGGCAGAAAAAATAAAGAATGGAGAAAAGTTTGTAATTCGTTTTAGATCGGAAGGAGATTATAATAAGAAATTTATCTTTGAAGATTTAACTAAAGGCAAAATTGAATTTCCAGAAAATGATTTAGATGTGCCTATTATGAAGAGCGGAGATTTACTGCCAACTTATCACTTTGCACATTTAGTTGATGATCATTTAATGCATACTACACACGTTATTAGAGGAGAAGAATGGCTTTCTAGTGTACCTCTTCATTATGAGTTATTTAAGGCTTTGGGATATAAAATGCCTAAATATATTCATACTTCTTTAATTTTAAAGAAAGATGAAGAAACGGGAACTATTAGAAAAATTTCCAAGAGAAAAGATCCAGAAGCGTTAATGTTCTTCTATGAAGAAAAAGGTTATCCAAAACTTGCGGTAATAGATGCAGTTCTTACTATTGCTAACTCAAATTATGAAGAGTGGAGAACAAACAATCCTGATAAACCATTTTATGAATTTCCATTTAGTCCAAAGAAGATGAGTGCAAGCGGAGCTTTATTTGATTTAGATAAGTTAGATAATATTTCAAAAAATTATATTTCTAAAATGAAAGCAGAAACTTTATATCAAGAATATTTAGAATGGGCTGAAAAATATGATAAACATGTATATGATATTATTTCTAAATATAAAGATGAAACTATTAATTTCTTAAATATTGAAAGAGAGACTAAAAAGCCTCGTAAAGATTATGAAAATTATGCTGCAATTTTTGATAAGATTTGGTATATGTATGATGAAGAGTGGGATAGAACTCTTGATTATCAGTTTGCCAAAATAAATGACAAAAAGGAAATTATCAAAATTATGGAAGAGTATTTAAATAATTATTATGATGAAGGTGATTCACAAGATGATTGGTTTAATAAAATTAAAGAGTTATGTGATAAACTCGGGTATGCTAGTGATATGAAAGAGTATCGTGAAAATCCAGATAATTATAAAGGAAATGTTGCAGATTTTACAACTGCAATTAGAGTAGTACTTACTACTAGTGCAATGACTCCTAACTTATATGATATTATGAATATTTTAGGAAAAGATAGAATGTTTAAAAGACTAGAAATATATAAAGAAGTTGCTTAATATGTAAAGCAACTTCTTTATTTGTAAGTGAAATTAAAGAGATTAGAATTACTAATCGTTTTCTTTTTGAATTAACATATCTAAAGTAACATCTAACGCGACTGATATTTTATAAAAGGTATCTACTGAAAAGTTATAAGCAGTTTTTTCACTTTCAATTTGTCTAATAAAGTCATGGGATAAATCTACCATTTCAGACAATTCAGAAGACGTCATTTTTTTGGCTTTTCTATACTTTTTAATATTCTTACGAATGGTGTTATATATGTCGATATCAAAATTTAAGTTTCTTTTATTCATATGCAATTACCTCTTAATATAATTGTAAGGAATTGCCTCACAAAAATATGTTAGGTAATTCCTCACAAAATATATTGACAATTTTTAAAATGTTATGCTAAAATTATATTGTTGGTAATAAATACTTAAGTTATATAGCATTATTGTTAGTTTGGGAATGTAATTTTACTAGCGAATGCAAGTAGTATTTTATAGTGTACCATTTTTTATTTAAGTTTAAACATTTAATGTTTATACATAGAAAGTGTGAGGAGTGAAAAAATGAAATTTCTAGGCATAGAAGTAAGTAAAAGTGTGCTTATAGGTATTCTTGTAGGTGTTGTAGCAATTGGTGGGGTAATAATGAGTGTTATCTTAATGAATAACAATAAGGATGATCAAAAGCAAGAAGAAAAACAAAAGAATACAATATTATTGAAAGATGATTTGAAATTTGAAATCAATAGTAAAGTAAATATATTAGATATAATTAGTGAAGATAACAAAGTTAAAGTTTTAAGTGAGAATGAAGCTATAGATACATCTATTCTTGGTGAAAAAGAAGTTACAATTAAATATGAAGTAGAAGAGAAAGAAGAAGAAAAAACTTTTAAAATAACTATTATAGATACACAAGTCCCTAATATCGAATATAAAAAAGAATTAAGTACAAATGTAGGTACAAAAATTAATTTATTAAAAGATGTTAAAGTAAGTGACAATTCAAAAGAAGAAATCAAAGCTACTATTGAAGGTGATTATAATTTTGATAATGAAGGTACATATAATCTTAAATATGTTGCAGTAGATAGTAGTAATAATAAAGCCGAAGAAGAGTTTACTTTAAAAGTAAATAAACCTACTTGTAATAAAAAAAGTGGTAGTTGGAGTACATCAAAACCAAGTTCTTTATGTGAATATAAAACTAAAAAGATAACATGGCGTTGGCAAATGATTATGGATGAAGCAGGAAATGAAAGATGGGCTTGGACAGTAGACTTTATATTTAAAGGTGTAGGCGCTGGAAGTGCAGAACCTAAAGATATAACTAGCAAAGATTATGATGTTTATCCATATTTATCAACTAAACCAAATACTACTTATAGTGATAATCAAGAACATGAAAAAACAATAACAGTTTATATTATTAAATAGTTAAAATAAAAGGGAATGATTTTAGGTGAAAATTTAAACATAAACTGTAGATTTTAAGAATATGTTATATTTAGAAAAAAATTTAAAAAATATCTATATTTTACTTGATTAATATTTTTATTCTGTTATAATAGTTTTACCAATTCACTTTTGAAGGCGAATTGGTACTAGTATCACACTAGTCAACCCCTTTTTATTCTTTTGGAAGTAGATTAATTCTACTTCTTTTTTTGTTGTAATAAGTTTCAGGGTGTTATTGGTAATTTATTTTTTTTATGATATAATTTATAGGAAAGTTGTTGATATGATGAAAAAAATAATAATTGTTTTATGTTCTATGTTTTTTGTTGTAGGGTGTCAAAAAGAAAATATTAATATAAATGTAGGAAAAGTAAATTATGATTATAAATTTGATTTTATAGAAAAAGATATATGTAATAATGATATAAGTGAATATTATAAAGTTGAAAATCAAAAAGTATATTTTATTTGTTTAAGTGAAATGTATATACAAGAGAATAATGATAAGATTATATTAAAAAATTATTTGAATAATAAAAAACTAGAAACGGAAATTCAAAGTATTGCTGATATGATGGAAGTAGATGATATATTTAAAGATCGAGGTACTACGATTTATCGTGATGAAAATAAGATATTAAGTACTAAAGGTTTTACAATGATTAAGTGTAATACGCTTGGTGGAAATAAAGATGTATATTTTGGACCTAGGGATTTAGACTATCAAGACGAGTATTGTAAAAGTAGTTAAATGGTGATTTATGAATATAGAAAAAGAATTATTTAAAAAGGCTATTGTAGATTTTACAAAATTAGAAAAATATGGATTTACTATAGATGAAGGTGAATTTTATAAATATTCTAGAATATTGTTTAATAATTTTAGGGCAGATATAGTAGTAAATAAAAATGGTAAGATTAAAGGTAAGATAATAGATTTAAATATAGATGATGAATATATAGGATATAGGGTTAAACAAGTGGGAGAGTTTGCAAATAAAATATTAGAGCTTTATCAGAATTTATTACTTGATATAAAAGATAAATGTTTTAATATAAATTATTTTATAGGTAACCAAGCTAATAGAGTAGGTAATTATATTATGAAAAAATATGGTGATTATCCAGAATTTTTATGGGATAATCTTCCAGAATTTGCAGTGTTTAGAAATAAAACAAATAATAAATGGTATGGAATTGTTTATAATATACTTAAATCTAAAATTACTGATGGTAGTGGATATGTTGATGCGATTAATGTTAAAGCTAAAGCAGAAGATGCAATACTTTTAAAAAGTAAAACAGGTATTTATGAGGGCTATCATTCTAATAAAAAATATTGGGTTTCAATTATATTAGATGATACTTTATCTGATGTTGAAATATTTAAGTTGATTGATGATTCTTATAATTTAATAGTGGGAAATAAAAGGAGTGATTAAAATGGCTTTTGATTATAAAAAAGAGTATAAAGAGTTTTATATGCCTAAAAATAAACCTAGTATTGTAAAAGTTCCTAAAATGAATTATATTGCAATTCGAGGTAAAGGGAATCCTAATATTGAAGATGGCGAATATAAAAAGTCAATTGGTTTATTATATGCGATAGCTTTCACTATAAAAATGAGTTATAAAGGTAGTCATAAAATAGAAGGATATTTTTCTTATGTAGTACCACCTCTAGAAGGTTTTTGGTGGCAAGATAATACTGAAGGAATTGATTATAATAGAAAAGAAGATATGAATTTTATATCAGTAATTAGATTGCCTGATTTTGTGATGGAAGATGATTTTAATTGGGCAGTAAAAGAAGCAACAAAGAAAAAAGGAACTGATTTTTCAAAAGTAGAATTTTTAACTTTTGATGAAGGTGAATGCGTTCAATGTATGCATATTGGTTCATATGATGATGAACCTAAAACTGTAGATTTAATGCACACGTATATGAATGATAAGGGATATAGCCTTGATATAAATGATAAGAGGCTTCATCATGAAATATATCTTAGTGCTCCTAGAAGATGTAGTGTTAACAATTTAAAAACTGTAATTAGACATCCTATTAAGAAAAAGTAGAATAATTATAGTTGGTATAGTTATTAAAAAAGATAAATAAAGTATTGTCAAAAATAGTACTTTATGATAAGCTAATAGTGTTATAAAATTATTAGTTTTATTTGGTCTATTGGTCAAGTGGTTAAGACGCCACCCTCTCAAGGTGGAATCACGGGTTCGAATCCCGTATGGACTACCAGTTTGGGTATAGCAGCGATAAGCTGTTTTTTCTTGACTTTTTATTCTTGATTTGGTAGGATATTATTTTAGTAAAAGTGGTTTTGGCTATGGAATATAAAGAAATAGATTATGAAACGCTTTTATTATATGGTAAAAGATTAGGTAATAAATATCAAGAGAAGGATGACAATTGTAATAGTCCTATTTTGTATGATGGCCTAGTATATAAATTCTTTTTACAATCACCAACTATAAAAGAAAAATTGATCTTACAATTAGAGAAATTACATTTAAAATATTTATGTGAAATTAGAGGATTGTTTATTGCGAATGGAAAAAAAGGCTATGATTATATATATTCACCTTCGCCAATTTTAGCAGATAAATTAAGAACTGATATTAGTTTTGAACAAAGGTTAAGATATATTAATGGCTTAATTACCACTAGAAAAGTATTAGATCAAAATGGCCTCTCTTTCCTTGATTATCATAGTGCTAATTTTTTAGCTGGCGATGATATCCAGATGGTCGATATCGATAGTATTGAATCAAACAAAGCAAATAATAGAACGGTGATTGATAGATATTTTTTGGAGCTCCTTATTTCTATTTTTATGAACTTTGATATTACATTTAATGAAGATAATAGTAATTTATATGCTCTTTTTTATAGATTTTCTAATGGTGCTATTAATTTATATAGTGATGATTTTGATATAGAAACTATTTTTAATAATTTGGCGAAAATGAATATGGAAGATGCTGACGAACTTCGTAGTGAAGTTATGAGAGCAGCATAGGTGATTTTATGGAACAAATCAATTTAGAAGAAGCAATAATTGAAACAAAAAGAATGATGGATAAAGAAGGATATGGATATTCTGAATTTTTAAGATATAGTATGTTTTATTTTGGCTCGAACGAGAATATGAATTTAGGTTTAAGAAATTTAGAATTTGATAGAGATGAAAAAGCATTATGTGTAATGAGTAGTGGAGATCAAGCATTTAATCTTATTTATCATGGGGTTAGACAAATTGATACTTTTGATATAAATGTATTATCTTATTTTATTTTTCATTTAAGAAAAGCTATTTTTTTATATTATGGTCTTGATGAAGGTTATAAAGTTGAAAAAATGTTTTGCGATCCTAATGTAAAACCTGAAGCTTTATTAAAAATATTAGATGATATTAAATCATTGTTACCAAAAGATGTTTTAAGATATTTTTATGAAATATTAAATTATAATTGTCGTTGGCAAGATAATGTTCCTTATTGTAACTGTTTTTATTATTTAATACGTAAAGATGGTTTTAATTGTGGTTATAATTTATATAGTAGAAGTAGAAAAGATTTTCAAATATTTCAAGATAGGCTGGAAAAAGCTGTAGTTAATTTTAAATGTGGGGATATAACTGATACTTTTAATTCTTTAACTGATAAGTATGGATTAATGTATTTTTCAAATATTGCTCAACATTTTTTAAATTATTATGAAGCTGAAGATTATATGGAATTAATGATGAAGTATTATCCTCATTTAAAAGATAATGGAATTATGATTAATTATTTTTTTAATAGTAGGAATTTTGATGTTTTTAGAGATAAGCTAGGTAATTTAAATGATATGGGATGGAGTGGTAATACATTAACGAGACAAGATAATAAAAATTATGCTTCAATATCTAGAAAACGAGTTAAAGTAAATTAAATATAAGAGATTATATGTATAAGTAAAAAATATTACCATATAGAATAGTGTAAACCTGATTAATAATAACTGGTAATATAATCTTTTTTTTAGTAAACTTATATTAGTGATTAATATGAAAATGAAAATATATAATTATGATAATATTAAAGAAAGTGATATAACTGATAAAATTGTTAGAGTTAAAGCATTAATGTTAAATAGCAATAACAAAATTTTATTATGTGAAGATTTTGATACTATTCAATATCCTGGAGGACATTTAGAGGATGGAGAAACGTTAAACTCTGGTTTAAAAAGAGAAGTATTAGAAGAAATGGGAATAGTTTTAGAAGGGGATTATGAACCTTTTTTTGCCATAAAATATTATATGAAGGATTATCCTGTAATAGGGAATAATAGAAGTTTAGAAATTTATTATTTTTATGTTTTTACTGATCAAGAGTATAATTTAGATAATGTTAATTTAGATGCTCAAGAACGTAAAGGCGACTTTAAAAGATATTATGTGTCATTAAAAGAATTTAATAAGTTTTTAGATAGAAATATGCAAAAAAATAAGTTTAATAGAGTTGTTAATCGAGAGATGAAACTGGCTATGAAAAATTTAAAGAAGTTAAAGATGGTGAAATAGTTGATGGAAGATAAAAGATTTAAAATGATTGATGAAGCATTTGTGTGTCAAGTTTGTGGTATGGAGGTGTTACCGCTTGGTTATACTGCAAGAGATCATTGCCCAAATTGTTTATGCTCATTACATTTAGATATAAATCCTGGTGATAGAGCAAGCGATTGTGGAGGAGTTTTAAGACCGATTGGTATAGAAAAAGGAAAAAAAGATAGTATTAAAATAGTTTATAAATGTACATGCTGTGGTGAGATAAAAAGAAATAAAGCAGCTTTAGACGATAACTATGATATAATTCTTGATATAATGAGTAATCCTATCGATATATCTAGTAGAAAGATGGGAAGATAGAGAAATTTAACATATTATTACTATTTTTTGATATTAGGATATAACTTTTTAGAAAAAAATTTGTTATAATAGTAATAAGGAACTTAATATAATTATGTAGAAGGTGAATTATGGCAATTTTGTTAAATAAAAAATTAGAAGTAGTAGATAAAATTAAAGATGATGTTGATTTTATTCAGAATATTGATAATAATAGACCTCATGTTAAGGTGGGAATTTTAAATTTAATGCCAACTTTGGAGGATACGGAAAGGCAATTACTTTTAGCATTAGAAAATCCTATACTTCAAGTGGAAATTGATTTTATATATTTAGATACCAAAAATATGGATGAAGACAAAACAGAATACTTTAAAAAATATTATAAATCATTTACGGATATTAAATCTGATAATTATGATGGAATAATAATAACTGGAGCGCCTTTAGAGCATATTCCATATAAAGATGTGCAATATATTGAAGAGTTAAAAGAATTTTTTAAATATACGAAAACTAATGTTAGGTCTACAATCTTTTTATGTTGGGCTTCACAGTTTGGTATTCAATACTTTTATGGTGTTAATAGATATAATTTACCAGCTAAATTGTCTGGTTTGTATGAGCATTATATTGTTCAAGAATCTAATTTAGTTAAAGGATTTGATGATAAATTTTTTATACCACAATCTAGGTATTGTAGTTTAGTAGAAGATGATATTATTAAAATTAAGGAATTATCTTTGGCTAGTAAATCAAATGAATCTGGAGTATATATAGTAGAGAGTAAAGATGGTAAGAGAATTTTCTTAACAGGGCACGCAGAATATGATATAGATACTTTAGATAAAGAATATCGAAGAGATATTAATAAAGGTTTGGATATTGATGTTCCTAAAAATTATTATTATAATGATGATCCTAATTTAGAGCCTATCCATAAATGGAGAGCTCATGCAACACTTTTGTATCATAATTGGTTATATTATTATGTTTATAAAAGGTAAAAATATTTAGTCCGACTAAATGTTTTTTATATGGAGTATTTGTTCAAAACAAATGGTTTTGTTATTTTTAAGTTTAAGGGTGCTATTAGGGTTTATTTTAATTATAGTAGAAGTATATTTCTTAATTTGATTTTCTTCATAT
The DNA here is from genome assembly GCA_947646115.1 of uncultured Mycoplasma sp. Lineage (GTDB taxonomy): Bacteria > Bacillota_I > Bacilli_A > RF39 > UBA660 > Caccenecus. Next base: position 3,847 of record CANSFH010000031.1, on the reverse strand, counting down.
ATAGTTAGTTCAATAAGATTGTGGGCGTAATAAGCTTCTAAAATGTCTTTATTTAAATTTTCTAATTCTTCAGGAAATAAAGTTGGCTTTTCAAGATGTTCTTTTTCATTTAAATTATTTAAAATAGTTTTATTAGAAATAACAGAATTAAATGGTTGCCATTTAATAAATCCGCGATCAAAATTCATGCACTATGACCTCCTATTTTTTTATTTCTTTCTATAATTGTTGAATCTTCTAATAGATTTGAGGCTTTTAAAAGTGAGTTTTTACCAAAGCGAGATTTTATTTCATCTATAGCCTTTAACACTTCTTCTTTTTCTTTTATTTCATTAAAATTGGTAAATATATCTAATTGAACTCCAGCTTTCTCTGTTAGGCCTCCACAAGAAATACTAACTTTACGTATAGGAAGTCCATTATAGAATTTATCAAATATCATAAGACAAGTAGCAAATATTTTAGTCTCGTCATCAGTATGTTCATCTAGTTTGATACTGTGATAAAAACCACCACCTATGGATTTAGAATAACCAATACCAAAACCTATAACATGACAAGTCTTCTTATTTTTTCTTAAACGGGAAGTTATGACTTCAACCATTTCTTTAATAATTATTTTAATATTTTCGCCATTATAATCTTTAAATAAAATTTGACTATGAGAATAAGATTTATCTACTTCTTTTTTATAATCTTTAATCCGACTTAAATCAATACCATTAGCGTGATTCCAAAGTTCGGTTCCAATAACGCCAAACTTATTTTTTAGTTTATCACGATCGTAATAAGCTAGTTCTTTAACATTATAAATGCCAAGTTTATTGAGATTTTTTTCCATGCGAGGACCAATACCCCACATTTTAGAAAGAGGAGAGATAGGCCATAGTTTTGTTTCGATATCATCATAGGTCCATTTAGCAATAAAGTCACTAGTATGTTTAGCTTCGATATCCATAGCGATTTTGGCTAAAAGCATATTAGGACCAATGCCACATGTGGCACATAGACCAGTAGATTTTTTTATGTCTTTAAGTATTTCTAAAGCTAGTTCATAATCAGTTTTTTTATACATTTTTAAATAATCAGTAATATCTAGAAAACATTCATCAATGGAATAAATGTGTAAGTCAGTTTCAGCAACATATTTTAAATAAATGCTTACAACTTCTGTGCTTTTCTTTATATATAAACTCATACGAGGATGAGCAATTACATATTTGATATTTCGAGGAATTTCATAAAGTCGGCCACGAGATTTTATACCTTTATTTTTTAAATAGGGTGTAACAGCTAGAGTTATAGCGCCAGTACCTTGATTTTTATTTGCTACTACTAGTGGATAAGTGAAGGGATCAAGACCTTGTTCGATACATTCACAACTAGCAAAGAAACTTTTTAGATCAATACATAAAAAATGACGGTTTAAGTAAACACTACTATTCATAAATATCCTCCTTGTATAACTAAATTATATAGCGAACTAACGTATAGTTCAAGTGGTAAAATATGGATATTAAAAATTATATAATAAAAATAAGCTTATAAATGTTACTATATTATGATATAGTAATTATGAGGTTTTTATTATGAATTTTAGTATTATATGGAACAAAGAAAAATATAAAGAATATCTTAATTATTTAAAAAGTTTAGGGGATTTAAAATATAAAGAATTTAATAGTAAACTGATTACTACTAAATATGAAATATTAGGTATTAAAATGCCCATTTTAAGAAAAATAGCTAAAGAAATTATTAAAGGGGATTATCATAGTTTTTTAAGCTTTAATGAAAATAATTGTTTTGAAGAAGTAATGATTAAAGGTTTTGTAATTGCAAGTATTAAAGATATAGAAGAATTAGAAAAATATTTTTATTCTTATTTAGATTTAATTGATAACTGGGCTATTACTGATTCTTTTTGTAATAGTTTAAAAATAGTAAATAAAAATAAAGAATATTTTATTAATATAATTGATAAGTTAGTTAGTAGTTCTAAAGAATATTATATAAGAGTAGGTTTAATAATTTTACTTAACTTTTATTTAGAAGAACAATATTTAGATAAAATATTTAATATACTTGATAATATAGATAGTGATTTGTATTATGTCAATATGGCTCGTGCTTGGCTACTTTGTGAAGTGTTTACGAAATATCCTGATATTACATTAAAGTATTTAGAACATAATAAATTAAACAAGTTTACAATTAATAAGACAGTTAGTAAAATTAGAGATAGTTATAGAGTAGCAAAAGAACTTAAAGATTTTGTTTTAAAATATAGGAGTAATTAAAAATGAATTATTGGAATGATTTATATTGGAAGAAACATTTAGAGGAAAGAAAAGGGGAAAAATTAGATTTTTTAAGTGATTTATGGCTCGATAAGTATCAAGAAATAGTAGATAAAATACCTACAGGTAATTGTTTAGATTTAGGTTGTGGACTTGGACAATATACAAAATATTTTAGCGATAAAGGATTTAATGTTACATCTTGTGATATTTCTATGGAAGTTTTAAAAAGATTAAAAGAAAATATTCCAACTGCTAAAGTTTTAGAACTTGATATGAGTAAAAAACTTCCTTTTTCTGATAATAGTTTTGATTTAGTTATTGCTAATTTATCTATTCATTATTTTGATAAAGAAACTACAATAGCTTTACTTAAAGAAATAAAAAGAATATTAAAAGATGATGGCTATTTTATTGGAAGTGTTAATTCACTAAAAACTTTTAAATTTTTAAAAGAACCAAAAAAATTAGAGGATAATTATTATCAAGAAGGAAATAGATTTGTAAGACTTTGGAATCAAGAACAATTTAACTATTTCTTTAAAGATTTTAATCAAGAAATATTAGAAGAAGTAACGACAACTAGATGGAATAAAATTAAAATAATGTGGGAATTTATTTATAAAGTAAAAAAATAAGCATAAATTGATTGTGCTTATTTTTCTATTGGTTTACAAACATCTATCCATTCTTTAAAATTAGAAGCTATTTCTAATTCTTTTATGGTTAGCTTAACTGCACTATTATGCGATCCACAAGCAGGATAAATGATATTATGACTTTTTAAAGAATTATCTAAATATACTTCGATATTAGGATTAATACCAAAAGGACAAACACCCCCAACTTCATGTCCAATAATTGTTTCGACATCACTAAAAGGAATCATTTTGGCTTTGTTATGAAAAGTTGCTTTGTATTTTGAATTGTCAATTTTTTGGTCACCTGCTGTAATAATTAATATAGCTTTATCATCAATTATAAATCCCATAGTTTTAGCTATATCGGCACATTTACAATTAAGAGCTTTAGCGGCTAGTTCTACAGTTGCACTAGATTCATTAAATACAATAATATTTTGTTCTAAATTATATTTGGTAAGATGTTCTTTTGCTTTTATAAAAGACATATTTTCTCACTCCTTTTGTTATTTTAGTTTAATATGATATACATTAAAAATCAATAATTAATTGTAATAAAAATATTAGTTTTCCATCGCGAGTCCTTTATATTAAATAATATATGAATTATTTAATATCTATTTTGCTACTAATTTACTACTTTTTATAGAAGTTTTAAATTCTTCAAGCAATTTTTTTAATCTTAAAGAAAATACTTGCTAGTTAACCATTTTTAATGCTATAATGAATATGTCAAGGAAACTTGCATAAAATAAAAAAAGGAATACCTAGTTTTGAAGAGTTAGGTACCATTCCAATTTCAATTGATTTAGTACCGACTTATACAGTTGGTACTATTTTTATTAATATGACTAAAATCACAATAATAAGGAGTATTATGATATTCATTAGAGTTTTCTCTGATTT
>CANSFH010000030.1 GCA_947646115.1 uncultured Mycoplasma sp. | reverse complement strand
TATTTTTCCTAAAAATAAAAGACTATTAACAAAATTTATTTTGTCAACAGTCTGACCAAGCAAATGCTTGGTTATTTTTCTGCAACTAAATAATTTATTCTAATTCCTAATTTAATAAATTTAGCTTCATATTCTGTTAATACATTAGGGATATCACTATTAGCTAAATCTAAATTAACATCTTTAAAAATATAGCCATAATTGCTTAAAGAAACTAATGAACTTTGAAATAAAATAAGATTATCTGTTTTCATAACAATTCTTTTTTTATCTTCAAATACTGCATCATATATTTTTAGAAAAACTTCACTTGTAAGTCTTCTAGAAGAATGTCTTTTTTTAGGCCAAGGATCAGAAAAATTAAGATAGATTGTAGATATTTCTTTATTAAAAACCTTATCTAATTCTAAAGCATCCATATTTATTATTCTTAAATTATTCAATTTTTTAGGATATTTTTTAATTGCTCTTGCCATAACTCCTGAATATTTTTCAATTCCTACAAAATTAATATTAGGATTATTAAGAGCCATATTATAAATAAAGTCTCCTTTTCCCATTCCAATTTCTAAATGAATAGGATTATTATTTTGAAACTCTTCTTTCCATTTATTTATTTTTACATCTTTATCATTTATTAAATAATTACAATCATTTAATAAAATATCTTTATCTTTTAAATTTCTAAGTCTCATAAGAAATCACTACTTTCTATATTTTGGCATATAATAGTTATGAAAGGAAAGTGTATTATGAAGAAAGATCGAAATACCTTTTTTGAAGAATCACAAATTATGAGCCAAACTAATTTTCCGAATCCAGGAATGAATGTTGCTAATGCCCCTTTTAATATGGGAGCGTATGCTAATCAAAGCTTTTACGCTGGACCAATGAACAACGCCATCCCTAATAACAATTATAACACACCAATGAATCAATTACCAAATAATACAAATGATTTTAGTGATATAGAATCACGTCTATCTAAAATCGAACGCCAAATTAATCGTATTGATGCCCGCTTAAATAAATTGGAAAGTGGAACATTTTATTCTAATGAAGACATTGAAACTACTAACAATGTCTATATGATTTAGGTCTTAAGACCTATTTTTTATTTTTAATAAATTTACTTTTTAGCTTATTTAGAAAATCTGCCCCTAATACTTCCTCTATCAATCCCATTTTATTCGCTATAATAAAATACACTAGTGCTCCGATTACAGAAATAATTCCAATATAACCAATAACTAAAAATTTACTATTATAATTAATTGGTATTACTAATTTTAATAAAAATACTACTATAATCATACTAACCAAAGGTATAAAACATTTTTTTATTACTTTAAAAATTTCATTATATTTAAAATCATATTCTTTCTTTAAAATATGCATTGCAATTAAAAGAGTTGTAGTAAATCCCATAATTGATGCACAAGTAACACCATGATATGCTGGGATATTTAAAAAATTAAACAAATACATCATAGGAACATCTAAAACTAAATTAATCATTACTCCTGTAATCGCACTTATATAAACCATTTTAAACTTATTCATACTTTGTAAAGTATAGTTAGAAACAGTATATAAATTAGAAAATAATGGTGCAAAAATACATACAGATAATATGCTAGCCCCCAGAGTATTATAACCATAAAATACTGTCCATATTGCCCCACTAAGCATTGAAATTCCCATACACATTGGTACTGTAACAAAAATAATAATTTCTATAGCTTTATTAAATTTACGATTAACATCTTTAAAGTTTTTTAATGTAAAAGCTTCAACCATCGCTGGCACTAAACTAGAAGAAAGACCAAGACCTACTGATGTAATAATAATACTTATTTTAGCTGCCCAAGTACTAATATTTGTAGCAATAGATTCTACTTCTAAAGATTCAAATCCTAATCTATTCATTGTTCTCAATATTAATACCATATCAATATTATTATAAATACTAAAAGCAATACTTATAATAATAACTGGTACCGCATATTTAATTATCTTTTTAAATATATCTTTGTTAGTAACATTATCCTTTTTATCATAAACCTTATCCATTTTAAAATATTCTTTATTGCGATATAATTTCCACTTCACATATACTAAAGAACAAACTCCGCCTAAAAAAGCTCCAAAACAAGCTATTCCAACCGCATGAGTAACAGAAAGTCCCAATATATTTAAAGCAATATAGCATCCACAAATAATTAAAACAATTCTAACTACTTGTTCAATAACTTGCGAAATACTAGAAACAGAAATAACATTATGTCCTTGAAAGAAACCTCTTGTAACACTTAAAAATGGAAAAACTAAAATCGCTAACGAAATGCATCTAATAGCAAATGTTACATCTTCAATAGTATTACCACCTTGTAAATCTTTAATAATAAATGTTGCTATATCTTGAGCAAAAAAGATTAAAATTAAAAATGCAAAAACTGCTATAAAACCCAGTAATTTCTTTCCTAAATTAAAAGCTCTTATCTTAACTTCTTGCATATTTAAAGTATTATATTCATTTACAATCTTACTAACTGCATTAGGAACCCCAGCTGTAGATATTTCTAAAAATAAACTATAAATATTATATGCATAAGCATACAAAGCTGCTCCTTTAACTCCTATCATAGCATAAAAAGGAATTACATAAAGCATACCTAGGATTTTAATAAAAAATATCGCAAATGTAGCAATAATCGTCCCTTCAATAAATGAATTTTTTTTCAACTCTTTCACCTCTAACATGTATAAATAATAAACGCTGTAAAACAATATATCTGTTCTTCCCCATATATCGCTACCGCAGTTTGAAATTTAATATCAATTATTTCACCTTCTAAAGTACTTACAAAAGTATTAACTTGTTCTTCTAAATCTTTCTCATGTGCTTCATCAAATATCTTAATTTTCATTATATCACCAAAAATAAGATACCATACTTTTTATTATTTTATTGTCGAATTAAATACATTTAAGAAAATTTTAATAATAATCTCTTTAATAATTTTATCATATTTTCTAATAACTGTACAGAAATTAATTACAAATTAAAAGACTCATATGAGTCTTCAATTAATAGCGATAAGGTCCTGGAATATATCCACCATAAGAAGAATAAGCATAAGGTGCACCTGGAGCATAATAAGGTGGTCTAGGCCCTGGATATCCTGGATTTGGCGCTACGTTATATATAGGTCTAGGTCTAGTAAGCCCCACTGCCGCTCCTCCAACTAATGCTCCTGTAAGAAATGGAAAGAAAAATTGTCTATCACCATAATTATTCTTATAAGGATTTGTTTGATACATATTATTATTCATAAAATACCACTCTTTCTAAATTATAATATGCTATATTTATTACTTTGTCTAAATCAAAAGCCCAAAAAAAAGAATCTTTATGATTCTACTATAACAGACTCTAGACCATACCCAGTCTTTCTTCTAAGTAAAGGCATTTCCATAATTCCATTTTCATTAAGTGATTCTCCATCAAGACAAGGTAAATTATTTAGTCCTTCTTGTAATCTAGTCACTAATTCTTCATTTTTACAATTTTGTAAAATAAAAGTAATCATTATTGGATCTTTTAATTTTATAATTTCCTCTACTGCCATTGCCGCAGATAAACTTTCAGAAAGCGCCAAACTAGCTAAATAATCTTTCCATTTATTATTAGTAGTAACAGCTGCTCTTTTAGCAATTTCTCCAACAAGTTTATATAATCCATTTTCAGACATACCTATATCTCTAGCACTTCTAAATATATACTGACAACTATTTGTATTTATTAATTCTTCAATTATTTCTTTTTCAGGAAATCCTTCTTTATCAATATTTTCTAAAGCAAATAAATATAAATAAACAGCATTTTCTTGTTTCTTATTCACTGCCTTAATTAAAGCCGTTGCATATTCTAAAATAGTAGCTCCTCCAAATTTTGCAAATGAACAAATCACAGAAAGATTTTTAAGTTCTATTACTTTTTGAGCTGCATTTCTAATATATTCTTCAGATAATTCTTCAAGATGATCTCGTACAAAATAATATATTCCTTCAGCATCTTCTACTGTATTAGCATTTTCTAATATACTATTTCCTAATTCTTTTATAGGAGCATTTTCTACATTAGCAAAAGAAACCATTCCACTAACATTACCATTTTTTATTACACCCTCTGACAATTTAGAAACAGTATTTGATCGTTTACGAGCTAAATTTTGCATTATAATATCTTTTCTCATATTAAATGGTTCTTCACAATTATTAAGTTCCTCTATAATCATTTGTAAATGATCATCTGTAATACCGTCTACAAATAGTGCCACATAATACATTACTAAAGGATTATGACTATTTATTGTTTCTTTAACTACCTCATCTATAGTTTTTAAGCCTTCATGCAGTAAATAATTAATTGCTATAACATCTCTTTTTGAAGCATGCATAGTAACAGGACTAAAAACTATCAATTCTTTAATATTTACTTTATTTATAGCTAAATTTAACATCATTTTTTGTTCTTCTGTAATACCATCTCCAAAATGAGCAACCATCCTCATTATAATAACATTATTAGAAGAAATTGCTTTTTTAACCACTTCACCTGTAGTTGTTATGCCTTTACGTAATAAATGATTAATTATATAAATAACCTTTTTAAAATCAGAAATATAAGCAGAACGTAAACGAAACAATTCCTCTATACTAACATTGTTATATTGATTTAAAATAGCTTTAATTCTACCATGTCTTTTTTTAACTTTAAGTTCTTCTGGTGATAAATGTACACAATCATTATTATTATTTTTAGACACTTCTTGATACAAAACTTTTTCAGAACTATTATTAATTACTAAATTTAACAAACTTTCTTGTTTTTCTGTAATTCCATCCACAAAACGAGCAACCATCCACATTATTGTGGGATTATTTGTTGCTATTGCTTCTTTTACCACTTCATCAGTAGTCATTAAATTTTTACGCACTAAATAATTAACACCAGCAACATCTTTTTTGGTGGCACTATTAATTGGCCTTACATTAATTAACTCTTCTAATTTGCTTCCTACGCTTTTACTTGTTTTACTACGACTCATCTCATACTCCTACTCTTTATTTAACTATATAAAATTATTCTACTTTTGTAAACACTTCTTACATTTATTTACAACATAAAATATACATTTTAACTTCTAACGAAAAAGAACCATTATTTAATGATAGCTAAATAATAGTTCTTTTTACCTTTTTTCACAATTATAACTTTATTATCAATAGTATCATTAAAATCTACAACATATTCTAAATCGTTTATTTTTTTATTATTTAAACTAATTGCTCCAGCTAATATAAATTCTCTTGCTTCTCTTTTACTTGTACAAATTTTGTTGTCCACAACAAAATCCACAATATTCTTATTTAATTCCACTTCAAGAGTTGGAACCCCTTTTAAAGAATTTATAATATCTTCACTAGATAACTCTGTAACTTGTTCACTAAATAATGACTCACTTATTTTAACAGCCCTTTCATATTCCTTATGACCGTGTAAAAAAGTAATAATTTCTTCTGCAAGTTTTTTATGAGCTACTCTAGATTCTGGTGCTGCAATATGCATACGTTCTATTTCTTCAATTTCTTCTTTTGATAAAAAAGTTAATTTTTTTAAATAATCAATTACCATTTCATCTTCAACATTTATTAAATATTGATAAAATTCATAGCTAGATGTTTTATCCTTATCAAGCCATAAAGCTTTTCCAGACTCACTTTTTCCAAATTTTGTACCATCTGCTCTTGTAATAAGAGGAATAGTCATACCATAGCAATTAACATCGCCATGAATTTTTCTAATAAGTTCTAAACCTGAAGTTATATTTCCCCATTGATCTTGACCACCTATTTGCAGTGTAACCCCATATTTCTCATATAATTTTAAGAAATCGATTGATTGTAATATCATATAAGAAAATTCTGTATAAGTAATACCAATATCTAATCTTCTTTTAACTGTATCTTTTGCAATCATATAATTAATATTAAAATGTTTTCCATAATCTCGTAAAAAATCAATAGCATTCATTTCTAGTAACCAATCAGCATTATTAACAATTTCAATATCGCCTTTTAAAAATTTACTAACTTGTTCTTTAATACATTTAATATTATGTGCTACAGCTTCTTTGCTAATCATTGGTCGCTCAACATTAGGTTTAGGATCTCCTATTAATCCAGTTCCGCCTCCCGCAATAATTATTGGAGTGTGCCCAGCATCCATCAATCTTTTAGCAACTGCAATTACAGTACAATAATGTCCTATATGAAGACTATCTCCTGTAGGATCTACACCAATATAAAATTTTAATCCACCTTTATTTATAGCAGCAATTGCTTCTTCACTTGTAATGTCATTTACTAAACCACGCCATTTTAAATCTTCAAAAAATGTCATAACCTCACTCCTTAAAATCTCCTGCTTTTATTATAACCACTTCTTCACCATTTGGCAAGAGGGCTTTTACTTCTAAATCACTAGTTCCAATAAAGAAATCTACATGTTCATGCGAATAATTAAGTCCCATGTCTAAAAGTTCCTCATTAGTTTTAGTTAAACCACATTTTATACATTCTGCAAAACTCGCTCCAAGAGCTAAATGACAACTTGCATTTTCATCATATAATGTATTTTTAAATAAAATATTTGTTTTAGATATTGGAGATGAATAATCAACTAATGCTACTTCACCTAAATAACTTGCGCCTTCATCTGTCGCCATTATCCCCTTTAAAACTTCTTTACCAATTTTAGCATCATAAAGAACTACCTTACCGTTTTTAAATTCTAACCAAAAATCTTTTATCAAATTATTATTATGAATAAGATCTTTCGAAGAATAAACTCGCCCATTTACTTCTAACCTGCTAGGTGAAGTAAAAACTTCTTCTGTTGGCATATTAACAATATTTTCACCATCAGCACTTTGAAATAAATAACCTTCTGGCAACGCAATTTCAATATTAGTTCCTAAACTATTTTTATAAATTAATTTTTTTATTTTTAAATTATTTAAATATTCTGCTCTTTTAGCTAATTTACTCATCTTATTATCCCAAGCTTTAATTGGATCTTCCTCATTAATTAAACATATATCTAACACTAAATTCCATAGTTTATTAATATCTTCTTCTCCAAATAAGCTTTTAGCCCATATTTTATTTGGTACTGCCGAAATATTCCATTTAATTAATCCTTTATGTTGGTAATGCTTATATTCTTCTATTGTTTTAGCTTGATAACTACTAACTTTAGCTAATAATTCTCCATCAACATCATCATAATATCCTGGTATCGGTGAAGATAAGCTTAAAAAAGCATAACCTTCTCTTGCCATTACATTAAATTTAGTTCTGTCCATTATAGGATTATTTACAATTTCTTCATAACTACAATTTAAATATAATTCTCTTTCTTTTTCTGGACAATTTATTAAAGTTTCAATATCTTTAATTCCTAACTTATTAGCTTCCTCCTTAACAATTTCTACAAAGTCTTCTACTAAATCATAAGCAATAATAAATAATTTATCTCCAGTTTTTAATCTTAAACATCCTTCAATTAAAAACTTTGCATATTTTCTAATTTTTTCTTCCATCATAATATCCTTTCTTTAAAACATGAAAAAGTCCATAAACAAAGGACGAAATAACTCCGCGGTACCACCTTCATTTATGAACTTTCATTCATACTCTTTTAATATTTTTAACGCTCATAGCGATTTAACTCCAGAGTTGTAAATTCCTTCATCGTTAAATTATCTATAAAATGTATCCACAATTTCATAATTGCGATAACTTGATGATCTACTTGCTAAATCAGTTACACATCCATTAGAATCAGTATACTTCACATCGAAATAAAATGGTGTAAAATAAACATAATGTCCTAAATTAGAAGCATAATATTTCTCTACATTGTTAAAGTTTCTAATACTTATAGAAGCATCTGCATACCAATATCCTCGACTTGAATATGGTGCTGATACATATTTATTAAAATTACTTGACTTAAGTGAATGTCTTTGAAGCATAGATCCTGAAGTAATTGAAACTCCATATTTACCTGTTCCATTTACCATTGAAATACCTTTATTTGCAAAATCTTGATAAACTTTAGTATACATCGAACTACTATTTATATACCCAATATCAGTTATTTTTAAATTAGATACTCCATATAAATCATCAAACTTAATAGTCCAATTCTTACTCCATTGTGACTGATTAGCATTCACATAATTTGTAGAGTAATAAGTCTTTGTTTTTATTGGACAATATTCATAATACTTTTCTTCGTCTTTTTCCCATTTAGCTACTAATGTATAATTACGATAAATTCTAGTATTAAAATTAAATGTTGAACCATTATAATACCATCCTTTAAATGTATAACCACTTCTTCTTGGATTACTAGGTCTACTTACAGTATTGCCTTCTCTAACTTCTTCACTACTAATATAATTTCCACCATTAGAATTATAAGATACTGTATATTTATTAATACAACTATCATTACTTACCCATTTCGCATAAAGTGTTATATTTTTAGTTACTGGTGTATTAAAATTATAGCGTGTAGTTAAACTACTATTAGTATACCAACCTGCAAAATCATAACAAGACTTACTTGGATCAGTTGGTCTTGTCGCATAATCCCCATTTTTTAAAGTTTGACTTGCTATATATCCAGCTCCATTCGTATTAAATGATACTGTATATTTATTACAAGTTCCATTATTAACCCATTTTGCATATAAAGTTATATCTTTAGTTACTGGTGTATCAAAATCATAACGATAATTAAAATTACTATCTGTATACCAACCCGCAAAATCATAACATGATTTATTTGGATCATTTGGTCTTGTTGCATAATTCCCATCAAAAATAGTTTGACTTTTAATATATCCTCCACCATTTGTATTAAAATAAACAGTATGTTTATTATTAACTATTGGTTTATCAGTATCTATTTTCTTCCATTTTGCTATTAAAGTTATAGTTTTAGTTACAGGCGTATTAAAATCATACTCTTGTCCATTTAAATACCAACCTAAAAATTGATATCCATCTCTTGTAGTAACAACATAATTTGCAGTATCATATTGCTTTATAGTTTGTTTTGGAACAAAATCTCCACCTTGAGCATCAAAGTAAACAGAGTAATAAACATTACTTAAACAGTTATTACCACAATTAGTACAACCTTTACAACTATTAACATAATTTATATTAATATTAGTTATATGTGTAATATTACTTCCATTAGTATTATATTTAGGAGGATTATAATTATTATTTCCTGTACTACTACTAGAATTGTTATTACTATTATTTGAATTATTGTTATTATCATTTGTATTAGAAGAATTATTATTATTTGAACTATTACAATCTATACATTTTCCTTCTTCTATACTTGTCACTATATAATCAGATTTATTTTCACAATCTAACGCAACTTTCATCGCATATTCTCTATCCAAAGTTTTAGTAACTTTTATATAACTATTTTTTACATCACAAGTTTTACCATCTTCATCAACAAATTCCATAATAAGCTTACTATCAATCATTTCTTCTAAACTAATTTCTTTAGAAGCTCCAATCTTTTCTGGTAAATTTGTTTCTCTAAAATATTCAAAACCTGCTTCTTTCATTAAATTTATATTATTAATATACGTATTTACTAAAGCATTACTCTTATTGTTTTTAGGATATAACATACAAACTATTGCAATAACTACAATAAACGCTATTATAATTCCCATAACTTTAAGCCAACTAATTTTATAATTACTATTTTCCATTATACCACCCTTACTACTTTCAATATATATGTTAAGTATAACTTTATTATACTTTAATGTCAATAATTTTGCCTAAAGAAAAAATAAAAAACAAGCTTTATTTGCTTGCTTTAGTACTTTTTTTTGTAGTAACTTTTTTAGGTTCTTCTTCTTTTAATTTAGCGGTAATACTTTCTAAAGTTTTAATAGTTGAAGCTTTTACTTCACGAGCCGCAGCTTCCACTACTGGTGTACCCTTTTTCACTGCATAATTAACTAACTCATCAGCTTTTTTAGCAATTTTTTTTGCTTGTTCTTTTATTTTAGCTGTAACTGTTTCTTTATCAAGATTCTTTAAATCCTCTTTAATTTCATTAACTTTTTTTTCAATATTAGTTTTAACTTCTTCAATATCAATATTTTTAGCTTTTGAAATTAAATTATCCATTTTTTCTTTTAAATCTTGACGAGTTTCTTTTCCGCTTTTAGGAGCAAATAAAACCCCTAAACCTACGCCAATACCTGCTCCAAGTAAAAATTTACCTAAACCACTCTTACGCTCTTTACTCATCTTCATTTTCCTCCTTTTTAATTTTTTTTACTTTTTTCTTAAAAAATAATTTAGATGCTAAAGTTGAAACTCCATCAATAACCTTATCAGTTAATGATACAATCTTATCTGTAGTAAAATCAATAATTTGGAACATTCCATTTAAGGATTCTACTTTTTCATTAACATCATCAACCACTTTTTCCACTTTTTTAATTGTAATAATTGACTTTATACCTAATATTATGCCAATTACTAATAAAATTATTAACAAAATATAAATAATTATTGGTAAAAATGATAGCCAAAATTCCATTATTCACCATCCTCTCTATTTTCATACATTGAATCTATCAAATCAAATAAATCACTTTCGATATCTTCTTCCACTTTCTCTTCTTGTTTAGGTTTGATATCATCCAAAGTTTCTACATCATCAAAAGAAGCTATTTCCTTATCTTCAATATTTAATTTATCTTCTTCTTTGATATCAATAATATCATCACTGCTATCATTAAGAAGTTCATCAATAGTTCTTGCTTTTTCTAATCTTTCTTCAAAAATTTTATCTTCCATCTCTTCATCTTTAATAACTTCTAATTTTTTGGTTTCTTCTAATGAACCAAAAGCTTTTTTTCTAACACTATCAACATCCAATGTTCTACTATTAGCTGAATCTTTTCTGGAAGTTATTTCATCAGGAGTATAATTCTTATCCAAAATTCCATAAACAGGACTAATTATTGGTGAAGGTTTAAATTTAGCTTTTTCCTGTTTTTCTTCCTTTTTTAATGGTGTTTTATAATCTTGCTTTTTTTCAGATTTTCTTTTTTCAAACTCCATTACATTAGTAGTTCTAGGTTTAGGTGTTAAATTATTAAATTCTTCTTCATCAAAGGCTGGAAAATTAAATGTTTTTTCACTTCTAAATATTTCTCTTTCTGAAACAGTATCTTCTTCTTTATATCTAACTGGTTCTTCTTTTTTTACAGGTTGTGCGTTCTCTAAATCCTCTTGAAAAAATTCACTAAAATCTGTATTTTTTACAGTTTCCTCTTTTTTAGGTTCATTTAAATTTTTTTTAGGAACAGGAACAACTGTAGGTTTAGATTCCTTTTTTTCTATTATAGGAATTTCTATTTCTTCTTCTTCAAATAAAATGTTTTTAAGTTTACTAACTAAGCTCATTTATAACACCTTCCCTAGTTTATATAGTCAGGATCATTCTTTTCATCCTGTTTATTGTCATCATTAGCAAATTCCAAGAAATTATCACTACCAACAATTTCAAATATATTAAAATTCTCTTCTGCTGAATCAAGTACACTACTACTTAAATATTTTTCTATTACATTATCATTATACGTAATTGAAGATAGTATCGTGCTACTCAAAAGTACTAATTCTTTAATATCTCTTTCATATACTACTACTTCTATTTTAGCATAATTATACATAATTTCAATTAAATATTTATCATTTTTATATTTATTTATTTCAATAAATCCTTTAATGCCATTATAATTTAAGCTATTTGAATAATAAGCACTATTATTAATATTATAACTAAAATCTGTTTTATTATTATAACTAACTACATCAACATACAAATAAATCATATATTTATGGTTAGTTATAACTTCATTAAAATCTCTACTATTTCTAATATTTAAAGTTTTAGGCAAATAATAACGATATCCATTACGGTCAACATTTGTCGTAATAACCTTACTACTTACAGCTTCATTAACTAACGTATTTATACTACTCGTATTTATATTAGTGCATCCTGTTAAAATAAATAAAATACACAATAGGATCAATTTCTTCATTTAAATCCTCCTACAGTTATTAATTATATCCAAAATAAAGAAAAAAATCAATTCATAAACCAAAAAAATAAGCAAGCTATGCAAAGTTTACTTATTTTTACTTATATTTTAACTAATAATTTCTTTCTCGTTGTAATACTTCATCAATTTGAGCTACAATTAATTCTTTAATATATTCTTTATCACCATATTCACTAGCAACACTACGTGCAGTTAAAAAAATATTATCAGCATCACTACAAATAGCAAATAAATTATTAGAATCTAAATAAATAGCTCTATTATCATTAATATAATAAAGAATTGATGTACCATTTTCATAACCTTTTTTGCCAATAAATTCTGCACTTTCTAGTACTTTATCTAAAGAAATATAATCTTCTTCAATTTCTTTAAGTGACACTTCAGTGCCTGCACTACCATAATTAGTAATTTTTCTCATCACATATTGCCCATTTTTTTCATCTAAAACAAAGAAAGAAGTAGCATCTAAAGGATAATTCATATTATTTATTTTTAAATAAACTTTAGTTGATTTACTCACTTTTCCACTATTATTACTAACAGCTTTAATGATAGCTTCATCATCAATCATATTTAAAAAAGTTACTTTATCAAGTAATAATAAATTATCTAAATCTATTAAACCTTCACTATATTTAGAAAATAAAGCTAAAATATTTTGAAAAATATTATTAATACCATCAAGTTTTTCTTTATCATTAATTGGATTAAAAGCTAATAAAGCATTATTAAAGTTTGCCACTACTCGTTCATACAACCCTCTAACAATAGGTTTATTTTCTTGAATTTTTTTATAAAAATTTATTTTACTTTCTAACTCAACTAAATTACCTAATATATTTTTTAAAGCATCTCCATTATCATAACTTTCTTTAATTTTATTATATTCCTCCATAAATGACTTATTATTTATATTTTGCAATTCTTGGCTTAAGCTGCTAAATTTTGCATTTATTTCATCTACTAACTTAAATAAGCCATTTATTTCTGCATGTAATGATGTAATTACACTATCTAAATTCTGATATCTACTTTTTTCAGCCGCTAAATTAGCATTATTAACACAAGCTATCTGAATTAATTTCCATAAATTATCCGTGCAAGTAGTATAATTTCGATATTGAGATATTTCTTCTGCTACTCTTTTTTCAAAAATTATTTTTCTACTATACTTATCTTTAAGCCTAAGCATTTGTTTATAAAAATCTTCTACATTACAATCATATTTAATTTCTTCTCTTAAATCTTCGGCATAAATATAATTATCTTCAAAATATTTAGTTTGATATTTAATATATTCTTTTCGAACTTCACCTAAAAAAAAGCTATAAACATTATCAGCACCAGATTTGCTATTACTATTAATATTCATATATAATAAAAGAATACTTGTTTCTGCAATATTTTTTACATTTTCTATTAGGTCTACTTCACCAATAGTAATATTGCTCCAATATGAATTAATTTTATTCATAATCAATGACTTATATTGCTCTAAATCAAAATATGTTCCTGTTCTTTTCTTTATGTCTTTAAAGAAATCATAAGCTGCATTTATTTCTTTCATTTTTTCTTGAGCCATATCTTGTTCTTCATTACTTGCATGAATAAAATTAGCTTCATGATATTCTCTAACTAGAGAGCAGTAATTTTCTCTTAAATCCTCATCAGAAAACCCTTCACTCAATTCTAATATTTTTAAAGCTCTATCATATGTCATAACATTTGATTCTGCCATTGTAATCACCAAATGGTATTAGGTATCTTTTTGAATATCATCGTTTACATCTTCAAATTC
>CANSFH010000029.1 GCA_947646115.1 uncultured Mycoplasma sp. | reverse complement strand
GAGATAAAATGGGTGATGTAATTCCTTGTGAAATCTCTGTATATGATGATAGAAGCTTTGATTTCATTCTTAAAACTGCACCAGCAGGATTCTTACTTAAGAAAGCTGCTAAGATTCAAAAAGGATCTACTAAAGGAGCTAATGAAATTGTTGCTACTATTACAAAAGAAGATTTAAGAAAAATCGCTGAAACTAAATTACCAGACTTAAATGCTTATGATGTTGAAGCTGCTATGAACATTATTGAAGGTACTGCTCGTAATATGGGTATTGCTATAAAAGGTGTTAATGATGCAGAACTTGCTGAACAAGCTGCAGAAGCGCGTAAAGAAGAAGTAGAAGCTGCTAAACGTGACGCTGAACTTGCAGAAATGGAAGCAGAAGCAAAATCATTTAATGCAGAAGTTCCAGTAATTGGTGATGAAGAAAAAACTGAAGAAGAGTAATAAAAATTTATAAAAAGAAATCCCATAAATAACCACAGATAGGAGGGAAAAGAATTGAAAAAACACGGAAAGAAATATGTGGAAGCATCAAACAAAGTTGATAAAAACAAATTATATAGTTTAGATGAAGCTGTAAAATTAGTTAAAGAAACAAGTGTTACTAATTTTGATAGTACTGTTGAAGTTGCTATTAAATTAAATATTGATGCGAAAAAATCTGATCAAAGTTTAAGAGGAAGTTTTGTTCTTCCTAATGGTACAGGTAAAACTAAAAGAGTATTAGTTATTGCTAAAGGTGAAGCCGCTACAAAAGCAAAAGAGGCTGGAGCTACTTATGTTGGCGATAAAGATATGATTGACAAAATCGCTAAAGAAAATTGGTTTGATTTTGATGTAATCGTTGCTACACCTGATATGATGCCAGAACTTGGTAAGATTGGTAAAGTTTTAGGACCTAAAGGATTAATGCCAAATCCTAAAACTGGTACAGTTACTACTGATGTTGTAAAAGCTGTTGATGATATTAATAAAGGTATGATTAGTTATAAAAATGATTCTTATGGTAATATCCATACTATTATTGGTAAAGTATCTTTTGATGAAAAGAAATTAGCTGAAAACTTAAGTTATGTAGTAACAACTGTTGCAAAAGCTAAACCAACAAGTGTTAAAGGTGTATTTATTAATAGTATAACTATTACTAGCACAATGGGTCCTGGTATCCGTTTAGATAAAAATACTTTTGACATTTAATTAAAATTGTAATATAATAAATTGTATAAAAAAGCGAACCAAAGACAGTAGGGAGCAATGCTTTAATAATCCTACCGAGGGGAGTTGTTTGAAACTTTGATGTTTTAAGCTTCCCTTTACGGAAGCTTTTTTAAATATATATAGGAGGAAAATATGGCAAGTAGCAAAGTATTAGACACTAAAAAAGCTATTGTTAGTGAGATTACTGATAAAATTAAAAACAGTGAATCTGTAGTTTTATTTGAATATCAAGGTTTAACAGTTGCTGAAGTTAGTGAACTAAGAAAAAAACTAAGAGATGCTGAAGGTGAAGTTAGAGTTTATAAAAACACTCTTTTAAAGAGAAGTTTAGATGACTTAAACATTGACTTAAATGGTTTCTTAGAAGGACCAAATGCAATTATGTTTGGTAAGAATTTACTTGAACCAATTAAAGTTATTTCTGAATTTGCAAAATCTCACGATAAAATGAATATTCGTGTAGGTATTATTAATGGTGAGAAAGCTGAACTTTCTGTAATTAATGAATATGCAACTATCCCATCTTACGAAGGATTACTAACAATGTTAGCAGCTGGTATGATGGAACATGTAAGAAATTTATCTATTGGTTTAAACTTATATGCCGAAAAATTAGAAAATTAGAAAGGAATTAGAGAAAAATGGCAAAATTAACAAAAGAAAGTTTTATTGAATCTTTAAAAGAAATGACTATTCTTGAAGTAAAAGAATTAGTTGACGCAATGAAAGAAGAATTTGGAGTAGATCCAAGTGCTGTAGCAGTAGCTGCTGCTCCTGCAGGTGCAGTTGAAGAAGGACCTTCAACAAAAACTGTAGTACTTAAGAGTGCTGGCGGAAACAAAATCGCTGTTATTAAAATAATTAAGGAAATTACTGGTCTTGGATTAGTTGAAGCAAAAGCTTTAGCTGACAATGGTGGTAACTTAAAAGAAAATATTCCTGCTGATGAAGCAGAAGCTATTAAGACTCAATTAACTGAAGCTGGCGCTGAAGTAGAATTAGCTTAATTAATATAGGATGCCTTATGGTGTCTTTTTAATTTCTAAATATTTTTGTATTGCAATTTATTAAGGGAACAGGTATAATTATAATAGGTGAAAAATATGGAAAATAGAATGAATTTGAAAAAGGGAGAAATTATTAAAATAATTGTACTTGCTTTAGTAATTATATGGATATCTTGTTTCTTTATTGATTATTTTAGAGCTAGACAATCTAAAAAGCCTATATTTTGTTTAAGTCAAAGTACTAAAAAATATGATGATGGAGAGGTTTATTCTTGCACTGGTCTTGGTTATAAAATGTATAAATATGATCGTAAAAGTATACCAGCTAGTTTAGAATTTGGTCCATTTTTTATTCAGGAACGCACTAAATAGTGCTTTTTTACTAATTGTTGAATGGGAGATATTGCTATGAAAAGAACTAATACTTTATTTACTATATGGGGAGTTATTGTGGTTATTATTTTAGCATTATTAACTTATTTAGGATTAAAGCTAACAGAGATTGACAATGAATATGTTAAATTAGAAGATAAACTTGTAGAAGTTGCTGAAAAATATGTAGATGCTAAATTTTTGTATCCTAAAGATGATAATATTGCTAAAGTTACAACAAAAGAATTATTTGATGATAAATATTTAGATAGTTTAGAATATAAAGGTGATACTTGCACAGGTTATGTTACTATCAAATTAGATGGTGTGTACAAGTATGAAGCATATATCAAGTGTAAAAATTATACTACTAAAGGTTATAATGAAAATTAAAAAAGATTGGAGTTTCCAATCTTTATTCAGTTCTAAGGGCCTCAACAGGGTCTTTTTTACTTGCTATTTTAGCAGGAATAAGTCCAGCAATAACAGTTAAGAAAATACTAATAAATATAAGAATTAGTCCTCCTGCAATTGGCAAACTAGCTATATTATTTACATTAGTTATTTCTTTTATTAGGGCATTAATAGGAATATTTAGTAAAAGAGTAATTACAATTCCTAAAATACCTGCAGTTGCGCCAACTATTAAAGTTTCAGCATTAAATACACGAGATATATCTTTCTTACTAGCACCAATACTACGAAGTATTCCAATTTCTTTAGTTCTTTCTAATACAGAAATATATGTGATAATACCAATCATAATTGATGATACAATTAAAGATATACTTACAAAGGACATTAGTACATAGCTTATAATATTAATAATATTGGATACACCACTCATCATAACAGCAATAAAATCTGTATAACTAATTTTATTTTCTTCACTAGTGTTTTTATTATATTCTTCAATTAAGTCAGCTACAGCTTCCTTATCATCAAAACCTTTAGCGTAAATGTTAATGATGTTTGGTTTTTCTAAATCAATAATACCTAGTTTCTTTAAGTTAGATTCATAAGTTGCAGAAGCATTTTCTTGATAATTTTTAATAACTTCAGCTAATTTTTCTTGAGATAATGATGCTAAATAAGCTTTTTCATCATTGCTTAAGTCATTCATATTAAATGTTTTATCAGAAAATTTATTGTTAGTAAATATATTAATTTTAGAATTAGCAAGTTGGTCTTGAGCTATTTTACTTTCTTTAATTTGTTCAATTACATATTTGGTTAATCCAGATGTATATAGTATTCCACCGTATGTATTAGATGTTATTGTATCATCTTTAGCTTTAATAATACCTACTACTTTGAGTTCTAGTGCATTTTCTAATTTTTCTTGTAAATATTTTTCATCTTCTCTTTTATCAACCCACATTTTACCATTTTTTTCATAATAATCAGTATTTAATAAGACTTTGAATTTATTGTCTAATAACTCATCATATGTATAGGATAATTCTTCTAAATTTTCAACTTTGCCACCATTTAAAACAGTTTTATACTTTTCTACTAGTTCATTACTATCAAGAATTCCTATCGCATATAAAGCATAGTCACTAATACAATTATCTTTATTAACAAGTAAGACAACTTCATTGTAATTTGTTGGTAGAGATCCCGCCAAAATATCATATTGTTCTTTGATTAAATCTTTATTATTTAACATTTCTGTAAAAGCATTATAACTTGTTGTGGTACCACCCATTAATTCACCCATATTGTTCATATCATTTAGTCCTAGTTTAGCAATAATTTGATCTGGGTTAACTAATGTATAGCCATCTTTATTTTGTTTATAAATATTTAGATCTAAATTATAAGAATATCCTATGTCATTTATATGAGGCTCAAATTTATCTTTATTTTCGGTTAAGTATTTTTTGAATTCATATAAGTTATTAGTTTTAGCACCACTACTCATAAGTGATAGCATAGAACTAGTAACATTCCTAGAATGAACTTTGTTATCATTATATGATTTATTATCAGTGGTACTAGTTGCTGCATTTAATAATGCGCCTGTATCCATAGTTGTTTCTTGTAATGTTATGGGATAACTGGATAAGGTATCTTCTTCTACTTTATTAATATAGCTTTGCATACCACTTGATAGGGATAAAATAAGAGCAATGCCTATGATACCTATTGATCCAGCAAAAGCTGTTAGTAAAGTTCTTCCTTTTTTGGTTAATAAGTTATTTAAACTTAATGATAGGGCTGTTCTAAAAGTCATATTAGTTTTACCCATATTAGTTTTGATATTTTCTTTTTCTTCCTCGTGATAAGGATTAGTGTCATCTATTATTTTTCCATCAAGAAGTTTAATAATTCTAGTGGAATAAAGATCAGCTAATTCTGGGTTATGAGTTACCATAATAACTAGTTTATCTTTAGCAATATTTTTTAATAATTCCATTATTTGAACACTAGTTTTAGAGTCTAGAGCTCCAGTTGGTTCATCAGCAAGTAAGATATCAGGATCACTTACTAACGCTCTAGCGATAGCTACTCTTTGCATTTGGCCACCACTCATTTCGTTAGGTTTTTTATTAATTTGATCACCTAATCCAACATCTTTTAAAGCTTTGATAGCTCTTTTTCTTCGTTCATTTTTACTTACGCCTGCTAGTGTTAAGGCAAGCTCAACATTAGCTAAAACTGTTTGATGGGGAATTAAATTATAATTTTGAAAGACAAAGCCTACTCGATGATTACGATAATTATCCCAATCTTTATCTTTAAAGTTTTTGGTAGATTTGCCATTTATAATTAAATCGCCACTAGTATAGTTATCTAGGCCACCTATAATATTTAGAAGGGTAGTTTTACCACATCCAGATTGACCTAAAATACTTACAAATTCCGATTCGCGAAATTTTATATCTATGCCTTTTAGGGCAGAGACACTATTTGTACCAGTTAAGTACTTTTTTACTATTTTTTTTAATTCTAACATAATATCCTTTCTTACCATTTATGGTATATATGAATTATATTCCGGAAAAGTTTTTTAGTCAATATTTTGTTGACAAGATATTATACAATGTTATAATATTTATTAATTTAAAGGAGAAAAATATGAGTATCGATTTTTTAAAAAACAAATTGTTAAGTTTAGCTTTAGTTTTAGCAATACTTTCTGGTATTATTTGGCAGAAAAGCAGTTTGAGAAAGATATCTATTGGCGAACCAAGAACATATTTAACTTTAACTTATAGTGAAGATTCCATTAGTGGCACTATACCTGCTGCTGAAGTGAGCAAATATGTTAAAATAATAACTTTTAAATTAAATGATATAACTTTTACTAGATTAGTTGGTATATATGATCATGCTGATAAAGTAGCGTGTTCTCCTTTATATAGAACTACAGAATATTATGATCTTGAAAGAGGAATGACTTTAATATCTTATATTAATCGTGATATTACTGGTGAAACATTGGATAGAATTGAATATCGAAATGGCGAGGATTTAGAAATAATTTCAATTGAAGATTTTTTTCCTTACTTATGTGAAAAGGGGAAATTTGCGGATGAATATGAAATAAATAATATGCTTTCATTTTATAGGGAAGAAGTTGTTCCAACATTTGAAGAAAATATTAAACTAGTTTTAGATTAATTATATACTTTAAAAATAGTTATTTATATGATATATTATATTTATAGAAAGGTTTGTAAGTATGAGAAAAGCTATAAAATTAAGTATTGTTGCTTTAGCAAGTTTGGCGTTAGTAGGATGTGGAGATCAAGAAATTGTAACAGAATGTGTTAGAACAGGAGAAATTCAAGACGGAGTAAGTGTTGATTTTAATTATAAAGTTAATTCTAAAAAAGGTATTGTTTTAAAAGTTCAAACTGTAGAAAAAGTTACTTCTGAAGATCAAGATTATTTAGAAAGTTTTAAAGAATCTGTCGAAGAAATGTATGCGCCATATAAAGATGTTGAACATTATAATTATGAAGTTATTATTGAAGGAAATACTTTAATTAGTAAAACAGATATTGAGTATTCAAAAATAAATATGGATAAATTAATAGAAATCGATGCATCTAATAGCCAAATTATTAAAAATGGTCAGATAAAAATTGATGATATAATTAATTTATATAATAGTGCAGGTGCTACTTGTGCTAAAAAATAGTGGGTAATTCCACTTTTTTATTTGCTTTTTATATGTTATACTAATATTAGAGTTAAGGTAATTATGTTTTGGGGGATTTATGGAAGTAGTAAAAGTTTTGGAAAAACATAAAGAATACTTAAGTATGAGATTTAATGATAATATTTTAAACGGAATAAGAGAAGTTATTTATTCAGGTTTAGATATTAAATTTTTAGATACAGCCTTGGATGTTATATTTCTTTTTGCGTGTTCAGCAAGAATTGATGAGGATAATTATAGAGATTTTTGTGCAGTTATAAATTTTTTTCTAGATAGAGATATTTGTGGAAAAAATTATTATGGAGAACTTTTAGATGATTTAAAAATATTATTAAATAATAGTAGTGAATTAGCCAAAATTAGAACAATTAAAACTATAATAATGATTATAAAATCTAAAAAATTTAATGGTGATTATAGTATTATAAAAAAAATTATGTTTCAAGATATACATCATAGCATTTATGAATTTTTAAAAAGTTTATTGGAAAGTGATAGTTTTACTGAAGAAAAGTTGGGCATAATTTTAGATGAGATTTTAAAGGTAAAAATTGATTGCCAAAGAAATAATGATAATAATGGTTATGTGATTTTTATTTTAAGTTCAGAAATTGCTGGTAGTTTAGATAATGTTTCTTATAGAAATTTAGTTAAAGCTTGCTTTGTTAATGATTGGTGGTATCTTTTTTATAATTTACTTTTATCTAATATTAGTAGTTCAAAAAAGGAAATAGCTTTTTCTTATTATTTAAACATAATTTTTCAAATGGGAATAAATATGAATTCGAAAAATAGGGATGGTTTAAAAAATATTTTTATGGTTGTTTTTAGTTTAGCACATAATGATGATGAAAGTTATAGAAATATGTTAAATGAAATTTTAAATGCTCAAAATAGTTCCTTTTATGCACAGCTAATAAGTTCTAATATTTCTTTAGAATATCGAAGTATTGCTTTAAATTACCAGTATATTTCAGCTGAAAAGAATAACGAAGAAGGTAATAAATATATAGTAGATGCAGCGACCTCGTTACTTCCTAAACTTTTTTCTCTAAATGATTATAATAATTTGGTTGGGGTTATTAAAAAGTTAATTGACAAGCTTTTGATTTGTGAAGATGAAGAACAAAAGAAAATAATAAGATGTAAAATAGAAGCTTTACTTAAAATATTTAATTGTGATTTTTATAAATCTAATTTGATAAGATTAGAATATTTAATTCGTTTAATATTATCTTTAAATGATATTTTTGCTATAAATGAAATTGGATATTTTGGAAGTCATTCTTGTAGTCAATGTTATAGTGATGAAGAGTTTAAAAGAGTGATTATGTTACTTCAAAATACAAGTATTATTCAGGAATCTAAAAGATTATTAGCTAGCAAATATTTTCTTTTTAATAGGCTTTTTACTAATAGCAATATTTCTGATATGGATAAAGAAATTCTTTTTGAAATTGCTGATAATAGTGATAGTGAGACAATCCTAATATATATTCAAAAATTAAATAATTTAGGTATGCAAAATCATAATATGAAAAAACTGTTGGGTGAAGATAGTCATGATTTATTTTTAAGTTATGAGAGAGCTAGAAAGCTATTAATTAATCAAGTATAAGATGATTTGACAATAAAAATAATATATGTTAAAATAGGCCTCTAGATGGAGGGGTTTTATGAAAGATTTATTAATTATGCTTGTAAATAAGGCAGAAGAAATAAAAAAAGAAAAAAATATATCTTTATTAGAAGCTTATAATCTTGTTTTGACAGATTATGATTTTAGTTCTTTTTCAGTAGAACAATTAAGAAGTTTAATTATGATATTAAAAACAGAATTATCTGATAATGATGATAAGAGACCTTTTATTGCGAAAATGACACTTATTTCTTCTGCTATTTTAAATGTTATAGTTATATGTTTAGGAAATTTAATCCCTATAGAGGCTATAAGAGGGTTATGGTATGTATTTTTTGGATATTGCACTTATAAATCTTTAGTATTAGCAACGAATAGATGGAAAGCTGCTAAAAATAATAAAAAGCGACAGTATACTATTGCAGAATATAACATTAATGCATTAATTGAATTAGCTTATAATGAGGCAGTAAGTCAGGATGTTAAAGAAGAATTAACTAAAGATAATAATAAATGTACGGAAAAATATATTAGTAAATTATTAAAGGCTATAGAAGAATTAATTCCTTTAGTATCTTATGATAAGATATCTTCTTATAGTATGGAATGTTTGAGATTAAGGAGTGCATACAATAACATTTTTAAGAAGTCTGATGTTGTAACTTTAAGAGATATAGATATTTATAATGAAAATCCAGAATTATTAGTACAACAATTGGAAAGTTTATTAGATAGTTTAATAGAAGATACTTCACCTGCAAGTGTTTCAAATATGTCATTAGGTGATAAAATAAGAAGAACAAATAAAAAATAAATTGAGTTTTAGGAGGGGGAAAAATGGAACAAAAGTTTTGGGATTTAAGTAATTTGTTTTTTGAGATAAATTCAGAGATAAGACAACTAGATATTGCTACGGGGTATATGAATAGATATACTCTTGCATTAAGTATAAGATTGTTTGATTTTGAACGTGCTATTTCTATTGTAAAAGAATTAATTATTGAAGCGGCGGCAGTGGCAGAAGTTGATGTATCACATTTCAGTATTTTAAGTAATGAGTGTGCAAGATGTAGTTAATTCATAGAAAAATGGACTTAAAAAAGGATTTAACAAATAAATAAGTTGATAAATTTGTAAATTTGTGATATTATATACATTTATAAAAAAGGGGTGTTTTGATGAAATTAAATGAAGCGGTTATTCCACATTATAGAAGTAAAATAATTCCAACAGAAATGTTAAAAAGTAGAGTTGCTATTAATGAGGGGTTACTTAGAGAGAAACCTTCTTGGTATGATATTGACAATAAATTGCAATATTTTAAAATTCGAAATGATTTTAGACTTTTTTCTGAATTGTTTTTTACTAGATTTGCTCAAAATGTTATGGGTTTGGATACTCTTGATTATCATGTAGCAAATGTTAGAACAGTTAGCTCACGCGTAATTCAGGCTAAAGAAAAAATTGAAGTTGGTTTGTTATCTACTAATTTTCAAGATATAAATTATAATCATTATTTGGTTGGAGAACTGATGAAAGCTGATACATCTGATTTTGTTGCATACGGAGGATATAGTCTATCGAGTTTGTTAAGTTTTTTCAAAGATTATTTAGCTCGAGAAGATTATAAAGCAAATGAATTATTTTTAATTAAATTGTTTATTAGTGATGCATTTACTTTTCAAGCTGATCGTAATCAAAATAATATATCTTTTAGAATTCCCAAAATAGATGGTATATCATATAGAGATAGATTACATATTGATAGATTAGTTAAAAATGGATGCGGAGAAGATGCAGTAGAATATGATGCAGAACAAGATATGTATTTTCTTAAAGGACTTGCGCCTAATTTAGTATTTGATAGTGAACGAATTTTAGGAATTTGTCGATCTAGTAATGATTATATAGAGGGTACCTGTTGGACTCCCGCTTTTCCTTATTCAGAAGAAGTTAATTTTAGAAAAAAGAACAAGGATGAAGTAAGAAAAATTCAAGAAGAACAGTTTGATGGTTTAGATCCTAATTTAGTTTCTTTATACTGTGATCATGCTGATATTTGTAAGCCATATTTTGAACGTTTAGCATATGATGATGAATATCGTAAAGTTTTAGAAGAGTTTAATGATGAAACTTGTCCAGTAATTTTATCAAAAGGTGATTATGAGTATGTTACAATGGTTCTTAAAGATCGCCAAGAAGCTTTTAAGCGAGTTTTAAAATTTTAATTAAGAGGTTAAGTTTACTATAATGAAAGATATGTTTATTAAGATAATTAATGATGCTGAAGTATTACAAAAAGAGTAGAATATTTCTAATTGGAAGTTTATAATACTGTTTTAAATAAAATAGATTTTAATTCATTTAGAATTTTTAAAATGGATTTAGCTAGGTGCGGGAGGATTATTAACTTTTAGTGTAAGTAAAAGAGGATTGCCTGCTAGTAGAAGTGATATAATTAAAAAATAAAATATGTTATAAATAGCATTAAAAAGCTTGACAAACATAAACTATAAATGGTATAGTATTTTCGTATTTTAAATTGTGGTTCTATGTACGTAGAACCTAATTTAATGGAATATCTGATACACCAGGATGTGTGTTAATTAGGAGGGAGGAAAATTAATGCCAACAATTAATCAACTAGTTAAGAAAAACAGAAAAAATAAAACAAAAAAGAGTAAATCTCCAGTTTTAAATGTAGGTTACAATGCATTAGAAAGAAAACAAACTGATACAATGGGACCTCAAAAACGTGGTGTTTGTACTCGTGTTGGAACAAAAACACCTAAGAAGCCAAACTCAGCATTACGTAAATATGCTCGTGTTAGACTATCTAATGGTAAAGAAGTGGATTGTTATATCCCAGGAGAAGGACACAACTTACAAGAACATAGTGTTGTTTTAGTACGTGGAGGTCGTGTTAAAGACTTAATCGGTGTTCGTTATCACATTGTTCGTGGTACACTTGATACTCAAGGAGTAAATAACCGCAAACAAGGACGTAGTAAATATGGTACTAAAAGACCTAAAAAATAAGCGAGAAAGGAGTTAATAAAATATGCGTAAAAGACGTGCGATAAAAAGAGATGTTTTACCAGATTCAATATATGGTTCTAAAACAGTTACAAAACTAGTTAATAGAATTATGAAAGATGGTAAAAAGGGTACTGCTGAAAAAATTCTTTATGAAGCATTTGATATTATTAAAGAAAAAACTGGTAAAGACCCTATGGAAGTTTACACTGCTGCACTTGAAAATGTTAAGCCTGCTTTAGAAGTTAAGTCTCGTAGAATTGGTGGATCTAACTACCAAGTTCCAAATGAAGTAACTGATGAACGTGCACAAACACTTGCATTACGTTGGATTGTAAACTATGCTAGAACAAGAAATGGAAAGGGTATGGCCATAAATTTAGCTAATGAGCTTATTGATGCCTCAAATGGTATTGGTGGAGCTGTTAAAAAACGTGAAGATACTCATAAAATGGCTGAAGCAAATAAAGCATTTGCTCATTATAAATGGTAATAAACTATGGCAAGAGATGTTAGTTTAGAAAAAATTAGAAATATCGGTATCATGGCTCACATTGATGCTGGTAAGACTACATTTACAGAAAGAGTTTTATTCCATACGGGAATTACTCATAAAATTGGTGAAACTCATGATGGTGAGTCACAAATGGACTGGATGGAACAAGAAAAAGAAAGAGGTATTACTATAACAAGTGCAGCTACTACTGCTCACTGGAAAGAATATCGCTATAATATTATTGATACTCCAGGTCACGTAGACTTTACAATTGAAGTTCAACGTTCACTACGTGTTTTAGATGGTGCAATTGCATTATTAGATGGACAAGCTGGTGTTGAACCTCAAACTGAAACTGTATGGCGTCAAGCTAACGAATATAAAGTTCCTAGAATGATTTTCGTTAATAAAATGGATAAAATGGGAGCTGATTTCGTATACAGTTTAGGTACTATTAAAAGCAGATTAGGCGCTAGAGCTAATGCAATTTCTTGGCCTATTGGGGCTGAATCTGAATTTAGAGGAATTGTTGATATTTTAAATCGTAAAGCTTATGAATTTGATGGTTCAGAACATGAGAATTTTACAGAGATTGAAATTCCTGCTGATTTAAAAGATTTAATTGAAGAAAAACGTGCAGAATTAATTGAAACAGCTGTGGAATTTGATGATGATTTAATGATGGCTTATTTAGATGGTCAAGAATTATCTGTTCAAGATATTAAGAAAGCTATCCGTAAAGGATGTTTAGCTGCTGAATTCTTCCCAGTAATGTGTGGTTCTGCTTTATCAAATATGGGTGTTAAATTTGCACTAGATGCAGTAATAGATTATTTACCAAGTCCAATGGATGTTGAAGCTATTGATTGTGTAGATATGAATGGAAATGATGTTAAACGTCATCCAAGTGATTCTGAACCATTTACAGCATTAGCATTTAAAATAATGACTGACCCATATGTTGGAAGACTTTCTTTCTTCCGTGTATATTCTGGTGTACTTAAGAGTGGTTCTTATGTACTTAATAGTACAAAAGGAGAAAAAGAAAGAATTGGTCGTATTTTACAAATGCATGCTAATCAACGTAAAGAAATTACAGAAGTTTATGCAGGTGAAATTGCTGCGGCTGTAGGACTTAAAAATACAACTACTGCTGATACTCTTTGTGATGAAAAAAATGCTTGTATCATGAAAGGTATGGAATTCCCAGACCCAGTTATTGATATAGCTATTGAACCAAAGAGTAAAAATGACCAAGATAAGATGGCTTTAGCTTTACAAAAATTAGTTGAAGAAGATCCAACTTTAAGAGTTAAAACTGATCATGAAACTGGTCAAACTGTACTTTCAGGTATGGGAGAATTACATTTAGACGTTATAATTGATCGTATGAAAAGAGAATTTAATGTTGAATGTAATAGTGGTAAACCACAAGTTGCTTACCGTGAAACTATTAAAGCTACGGCTGAATGTGAAGGTAAGTATATTAAGCAATCTGGTGGACGTGGACAATATGGACATGTTTGGATTAAATTTGAACCAAATCCAGAAAAGGGTTATGAATTCGTTGATGCTATCGTTGGTGGTGTAGTTCCTCGTGAATATATTCCAGTAACTGATAAAGGATTACAAGAAGCTATGGCTGGTGGTATACTTGCTGGTTATCCAATGGTAGATGTTAAAGCAACATTATTTGACGGATCTTACCATGATGTCGATTCATCAGAAATGGCATTTAAAATTGCTGCTTCTATGGCTTTAAAAGAAGCTAAAAATAAATGTCAACCAGTACTTTTAGAACCAATAATGGATGTTGAAGTTATTGTTCCAGATGAGTATATGGGTAATGTTATGGGTGACCTTACAAGTAGACGTGGTAAACCAATGGGACAAGAGTCTCGTGGAAATGCTTTATCAATTAAAGCTATGGTACCTTTAGCTGAAATGTTTGGTTATGCTACAAGTTTACGTTCTAATACACAAGGGCGTGGTAACTTCACTATGGTACTTGATCATTATGAAGAAGTTCCTAAATCAATTAGTGAAGAAATTATTAAAAAGAACAGTGTTAACTAAATTTAACACTATTAAAGTCAAATAATACTTGAAAAAAGTTCAAGCATTAGATAAAATATTA
The DNA here is from genome assembly GCA_947646115.1 of uncultured Mycoplasma sp. GTDB lineage: Bacteria > Bacillota_I > Bacilli_A > RF39 > UBA660 > Caccenecus. Next base: position 299 of record CANSFH010000029.1, on the reverse strand, counting down.
TTGTATATATTGAAAGGAGAAAAATAATATGGCAAGAGAAAAATTTGACCGTTCTAAAGAACATGTTAATATTGGTACTATTGGACACGTTGACCATGGTAAAACAACATTAACAGCTGCTATTACTAAATTATTTAGTAAAGAGTTTGTCGCTTATGAAAATATCGATAAAGCTCCAGAAGAAAGAGAAAGAGGTATTACAATTAATACTTCTCACGTTGAGTATGAAACTGACAAACGTCACTATGCTCACGTAGACTGCCCAGGACATGCTGACTATGTTAAAAACATGATTACTG
>CANSFH010000028.1 GCA_947646115.1 uncultured Mycoplasma sp. | reverse complement strand
CACTTTTAAAAAAGTAAAGGAGAATAGTACCTAAACTAACTAAATATTCCTAAATTAATTATACCAAACATTTGTTTTCTAGACAATAATTTTATTACAAATTAACAATAAGTATTAATTAAAAAATATATTTAAAATTTTTTCTTTTGATAAAAATGATGTAAAGTTTTAAATCTATAATTGGTGATATTTATCAATCTTTATTATACAATAGAAGAAAAATGTGCTAATAAGCTTTATTTAATAGTTAAAAATCATGCTTTTATTGTTGGTGATAAGAGAATACATTTTAAAAATATTTTTAGTGTGTTATAATTGAATAAAGTTGGTGTGTTATGAAAAAAATGGATATTATATATGAAGATAAAGAATTATTAGTTGTAAATAAACCTGCTCATATGCTTACAATTAGTGATGGTAAGAGTGAAAATACTTTATATAGTATGGCAAGAGAGTATGTGAAAAAGCAGCATAAATCGAATAAGATATTTATTGTGCATAGACTGGATAAAGATACATCTGGAATTATTATATTTGCTAAAAATGAAAAACTAAAAAAATATTTACAAGATAATTGGAATAAGATTGCTAAAAGGGAATATATAGCGATTTTAGAGGGTAAGTTAACAACTAAAAAAGGTATTATTAAAGAGTATTTAAAAGAAGATAAAACGCATAGAGTATATGCTACTAAAGATAAAAGGGGTGAGTATGCTGAAACCCACTATGAAGTAATAAATTATACTAATCATAATACTTTAGTTAAAGTAGATATTAAAACAGGTAAGAAAAATCAAATAAGAGTAGGTTTTAGTAATTTAGGATATCCTATAATTGGTGATAAAAAATATGGGGCTAAAACTAATCCTATTAAGAGACTGGGACTTCATGCGAATAAATTAAGTATTTTAATAAATAGTAAAAATTATGAGTTTCAATGTAAAGTTCCAGAAAATTTTCAAAAATATGGAAAAAAAGATTGACACTCCCCTAGGGTTAAGGATTACAATTATGGTGTGAAAGGAAAAATGTGTATGTTAAAAGTAGAAAATGTGACCAAATATTATGGTGATGTAAAAGCAGTAGATAATTTATCATTTACTATTAATAATGGGGAAATATTTGGTCTTTTAGGTGTAAATGGAGCAGGTAAGACAACTACATTTAGAATGATTATGGGATTACTGGCACCAACAGAAGGTAAAATTACACTTAATGGAAAAAAAGTAGATTATGATCTTTGCGAAAAGATTGGTTTCTTAACAGAAGAGAGAAGTTTACTTACAAAGCTAACAGTAAAAGAACAAGTTGTTTACTATGGAACTTTAAAAGGAATGAAAGAAAGTGATATTTTAAGTAAACTTGATTATTGGTTGGATAGATTTGGAGTAAGTGATTATAAAGAGCGAAAGTTAAAAGAACTTAGTAAAGGTAATCAGCAGAAAATTCAGTTTATTACAGCTATTATACATGAACCAGATTTATTAGTTCTTGATGAACCTTTTACAGGTTTAGATCCAATAAATGTTGAGATGTTTATGAGTGTGATTAGAGAGTTTAGAGATAAAGGTAAGATGATTTTATTTTCAAGTCATAGAATGGAACATGTTGAAATGTTTTGTGAAAAGCTAGTAATCTTAAAAAAAGGTAAGACAATGCTTAAAGGAGCTTTGAAAGAAATTAAGAAAGAATATCGTAAAAAAACAATAAGAATAAATGGTGATGTAGAGATAAATTCTTTAGAAAAAATAAAGGGTGTAATATCTGCATCTCGAGAAAATTTAGATATTATTGTTAAAATAGAAAGTGATGAGTATATAAGTGAGGTCTTTAATGTAGTTAAAAAAGCCAGAAATGTCACAAAGTTTGTAGTTGAAGATGCATCACTGAATGAAATATTTTTAAATACGATAGGTGAAGCATATGAAAAGTAAGTTTGGGTTTTTAGTAAAATATAGTTTGAAGAAAAAGGTAGATACGAAATGGTTTAAAGTAGTTAATATTCTTTTATGTTTATTATTGGTTTTCCTAGTAAATATGGATTCGATTATAAATTTCTTTGGAGGAGATTTTAACGAAAAAGATAAAATTTATATTGTAGATAATGCGAATAGTTATAATTCTTTTAGTAATTATTTTAAAATGCTAGCAGAAACTATGGATTTAGGAGAATATGAAGTTATTTTAGATAATAAAGCTTTAGATGATAAAGAAAATTTTGAAGATAAAGTAGTAGTAGTTTTAAATAAAAATACTAGTGAATATTTAGATGGAGAAATTGTGTCATATGATACTGTTTCTAGAACTACTTATGAAGTTATTGTTAATTCTTTAAATGCTGTTAAAAGTGAAATGGTTTTAGAAAGCAGTGGAATGAGTAGTGAAGAAATAGAGAAACTTACAAGTCCTGTAAATATTAAAGAAACAGTTTTAAATGAAACGGCTAAAGATAATAAAACTAAAGATACTTTAAGTTCGATTTTAACGACAGTAATTATTGTTCCATTCTTTTTATTAATTGTGACAATGGTTCAAATGTTAGGGGCAGAAATTAATGATGAGAAAACTAGTAGAGGAATGGAAGTTATTATTTCGTCTGTACCAGTTAAAATGCATTTTGCATCAAAAGTTATTTCAGCTTTATCTTATGTTTTAATTCAAGGTGGTTTATTATTCTTGTATGGATTTATAGCAGTACTTTTAAGAAAAATATTTGTAGGAAGTTCAGTTGCAGGAATAGGAGGAATATTTACAGATACAGTTGATATGCTTAAAGATGCTGGGGTATTTTCACTACTTGCTAAAGGTGCTATTCCACTTATAATATTATTTGTGGTAAGTTTTGCATTATATGCTATAGTTGCAGCTATTTTAGCTAGTATGACAACTAATAATGAAGATTTTCAACAATTACAAACACCTCTTATGATAATTATGATGGTTGGTTATTATGTAGCATTAATGGCAGTAGTATTTGATGGTGCTTTATTCATTAATATATTAGCATTAGTACCAATGTTATCAGTTATGATAGCGCCAACATTATATTTACTAGGAGAAATGAGTTTAGTGTATCTTATTATTTCTACAGTAGTGACAGTAGTTGCAACTTATATTATTTATGTGTATGGACTTAGAATTTATAAGGTAGGTATTTTAAATTATTCTTCAAGTAAATTATGGAGAAAGATGTTTAAATCATTAAAACAAAAATAGAAGCGAGAGCTTCTATTTTTTAGTTGTTTTCTAATTTATTTAGAGTACTATTAATGGTTTTAGTATCAATATTTTTAATTTGATACCAACCACACTCGGTCATTTTATTATATAAATCGTCTTGAAGCTTTAAGGTTTCATCAAGGCCGGTTTTTAAAACATTATGTACTGGTTTAGTAGAACTTTCTAAAGAGCCATGAACATAGACTTCGGTAGTACTTTTTAAAAGTAGAAGCATAGACTCCATTAATAATTTATCATTCATTTGTAGCATCCTCCAATACAGTCATTAATTTTTGTTTTAAATTTTCATGTTTTTTTAATTGACTTTTCATAAATGTTTTAAGACTTTTATCATCAAGTGAATCAATGGTATAGGTACATATAGCAATTAAATTTGTTTCATGACCTATGGCATCTTCCATATAAAGTAATTCTTTTTGTGTCATAAAATTTCCTCCTTTATTACTAGTATGGATAATATTTAAAATAATAAACAATTTCTTTCATAAAAAAGTAGGATATATTCACAAATATCTTGAAAAACTATCAATAATATTGTATAGTAGAAATATATCATAGATAACGCAATATGTAATACAAGAAAAATAAGAAGTTTTGGCAGCATATGTCGAAGTTGATGAAAAAGGAAGAATAAGTAATTATAATGGAAAAGAAAGAAGGAATAAAGATGGAATTTGAGACACTAAAGGAAAGCCATAAGAAAGAGATATTGATAGGAGCAGTAGTGTTTATATTAATTGCAGTAGTATTAATAGTAAGAGCTAGTTTTGCAAAATATCAAACAACAAAGAATGTAACAATAGCAGAAGGAACAGTAAATTATAAAGTACCAGACTTTAAAATAATGGCAATGTGTAAAAATGATGGAGCAGAAGATGTAGAAATAACTACGATGCCTGAATCAGGATATACAATAAATGAAAGTAAAAGCTATTGTAACCTAAATGGAAGTAAAGATAGTAATGCTAAATTATATACCGATGAAAATGGAAATCATGTAATATCAAAATTAACTAAAGGTGATAGATGCTATATTTATTTTGATAAATCATTGTGTAGTGGAAGTGCTTGTAAAACAATACTAGGAAATGTAACAGTAAATGATGGAACACCAGATTTTAGTAAAGTAGCAACGACAGATGAAGGAGTATTTAAAGCAAAAGATGATAATGGAGATACATACTACTGGAGAGGCACAGTAACAAACAATTATGTAAAGTTTGCAGGAAAATATTGGCGAATCATTAGAATAAATGGTGATGGAACAATCAGAATGATTTATGACGGAACAACAGCAAGAATGAATGGTACAGCATTTACAGCAGATACAAGCGCTTTTAATGCAGATTATGATAAACATATGAGTGTAGGATTTAGATATACAAATGGAGAAGTTCATGGATTGGACACAGAGTCAACAATATTACAAAAGCTAAATACGTGGTATACAACAAATTTATCAAGTTATGCAGATAAGATAGATACTAATATGGGATTCTGCGGAGATAGAACACCAAGTACAAGTGAGACTGAAATAAATAATTCTGGAGGTACAAAATATGTATCAACATATTATGGAGCATATATCAGATTGATAACAAATAAGACTCCAAGTTTGTTATGTCCAACAGAAGACTTTTATACAGTAAGTGGGTCATCAAAAGGAAATAAAAGTCTAACAAATCCAATAGGATTAATAACTGCAGATGAAGCATCTATGGCTGGAGGAGTATTTGGAACAGTGAATCCATATTATTATTTATACACCGGGCAAACTTATTGGACTATGACTCCAATGAATTTTAGCTATCCTGGTTTGAGCTATGCTGACGTGTTTTATATACGCTCTGATGAGTATCTTTATAACATGTTTACTAACAAAATTTTAGGCGTACGTCCAGTCATAAATTTGAAAGCTGATACTATTTTTACGGGTACAGGAACAATGTCTGATCCTTATGTTGTAGTTTGATTTTAAAGGTTACTTGAAATATAGTAATCTTTTTTTGGTTTTAAGTATAATTAATGCTCTAGTATATTAATAAAAGATACTTTAAATCATAAAAAAACTTAAGCTAGAATATTTCAATGTAAAAGAGAAACTAATTTAGCTTCTCTTATTTGTTATATGTATTTATTATATTGGTAAATATTTGTTCTAGATTTTTAACACCATCTTCAGTTGAAGCTTCACAGCGCATTGTAATGTTTGGTCCAGTATTACTTGCTCTAACTAAAGCCCAACCAGTTGAAAATTCTACTCTTACACCATCAATGGTATTAAGTACCCAATTTTGAGATTCACAGAATTCTTTAATACGATTTATAACTTCAAATTTCTTTTCGTCAGGACTTGTAAATTTTATTTCGGCAGTACTATAATATTTAGGGATATTAGCTAACATCTTACTTAATGGTTCACTGGTTTTACTCATTATTTCTAAAAGACGTAGACCAGCATATATACCACTTCCGACATCTGCTATTTTATCTCTAAAAAAGAAGTGTCCAGAATATTCACCGCCAAATGGAATATCATCTTCTTTCATTTTAGCTTGGGTATATGATGCGCCTGTTCGATAACATAATGGGTTTCCTCCCAATTTTTTTATTTCTTCTTCTAAAGCTTTGGTACATTTGACATCATATAAGAAAGTTTTATTTTTAACATTTTTAATAATATCGCGAACTATTAAAATCATGAAGTGGTCACTAGGAACAACTTTACCGAGTTCATTTACAATACCAACACGATCACCATCGCCATCAAAAGCAATGCCACAATCAGCTTTTTTAGCTAACACTTCTTTTTTTAAAGATTCTAGATTAGCTTCAACATTTGGATCAGGATGATGATTAGGGAAACGTCCATCACTTTCTTCAAAAATAATATCGAAATCAACGTTTATACGTTCAAACATTTTACGAGCAATAATAGATGTTGTACCATTTCCAAGATCGATAATAACTTTTCTTTTACGACGCCCAAATTCTACACCATATTTTAAGAATTCTAGGTATTTTTCAGTAATGTTACCACTTGATACTGTACCTGTACCACTTAAGAAATTTCCGGCTAAAGTATAATTTTTAAAATCTTCAATCATTGAGCCTCTTGCATTGGCTAAATGATCAAATGAAAATTTAAAACCATTATCATCTTTAGGGTTATGACTAGCTGTGACCATAATACCAAATAAGTTATGAATATATCTAGCATAGTAATGCATAGGTGTAGTAGTAAGTCCATAATTGTAAACATTTACACCGCTATCAGTGATACCTTTAGTTAGATAAGCAGCGACACTAGGACTTGATACTCTGTTATCATGAGAGACAATACAAGTTGTTTGATTTAGTTTTTCGCGTAAATAACTACCATAACTGCGGCCAATAGTATAGGCTACAGTTTCATTAATTGTTTCAGGATATGTTCCTCTAATATCATATTCCCGAAATATGTTTGGATTCATTTAAATTCCTCTTTTCTATTATATTAATAATATCATATTTAAAATATATTTAGTAGATATAAATTAGACATTTACAGTTGTTTTTAAATTGCGCAATAGTTTCAAGTATGCTATAATTGTTCTATGATAGATAAATTGTTTGTGAAAGTGGGATTGTTATGAATTACAGAACTCAATTAATAAATATGGTAAATGAAGCAAGGAATTTGCCAGCAAGTGAATTAGATTTAGTTCCAGGTACTAGTATATATGTTAAAAAGGGTAGAGTTAAAGAATTTGAATCAAATGCTTATTTTTATTGTAAAGAAATAAATAATGATATGGTTGATGAAGCTTCATATTTAGAAGATGTTTATAAAGCAATTGAAAGAGCAATTTCATTAGAGGCAGAAGAATACTATAATGCTAAAGCAACTGAAATAGCTTTAGCAAATAAAGATAATGTTGATAAATTAGATAATCTTAATGCTAGTTTAATTAATATAAGTGCTAATTATGAAAAGCTTTCAAAACAATTTATGGAACTACAAAATAAAGCTGGTTCTTTGGATAAAGATAGATTTAATAAAGTAACAGATGATTTAAAAAAATATGCAGAAAATAGAGATCATTTATATAATAAAATTATTGAAATTAAGAATGATGTTAATGCTAACTTTGTTAGTGCTATTAAAGAACAAATGGAAGATATTCGTAATACTTTCTTAACTAGTCCTAGAGGGACAGAAATTGGATATGGTACTAATGGGTTATCAATTTTAGCTAGTGATAAACCAGAATATGATAGTTTAATTGCTTTACTACGTTTAATGAATGAAGTTAATAATGATGAAAAAATAGTAGCAGTAAATGGTGTAATGTGTGTTAATGAATCTCAAGTTGGTAAAGCAAAAGAATTATTGGGAAAAACTAAAGCTTTTGGAATAGTTGCTCAAAATAAAGTGAAAGTGGCTAATGATAAATTAATAAGTGAGATTGTAGCAGAGTTAAGAAGAATTGAAGGGGAATCTGAAAAGGCATATCAAAATCTTAAAGATCCAAAGTTTATTGCTCAAGAAGCTGATAATGGAAAGCTTATTTTAAATGGTGAATTTGATAATTACAATAATTTGATAAAGATTTTAAGGTACTTAAATTCAGCTAATGCGGTTAGTGATAGAAATTATTCAGTAGTTCCAGTTTGGGGAGGACTTGCATATATTCAATCAGGTGTAGAAGAATCAGTTTTTCTATCTTTGATGCGTAAAACTAAACCTATTAATAAATATGATCCGAAAATTAAACAAATAGAAAAAAATAATAAATTAATAGCAGAACTTGAAGAATATTTAAGAAAGATGGAAAATGATTATAATACTTATAATGGTGTTACTAATATTCCAACAGCTATAACTAGCAATAATACGATTGTGTTAGAAGGTGCTGCTGAAGAATATGAGTACATTTATGATATCATAAACATCCTTAAAGACACAGAAAATAAAGAATTACAAGATGTTTTTGGAATAGCTTTTGTTAGTAGTGAAAATATATCAAGATTTAAATATTTACTTGGTAGAACTAAAAAGTTTAGTGATGCCATTCCAGTTCCTGAAGAAAATAAAACAGAAATTGAAAAAATAAAGGCTAGATTAACGGAGTTAAATAATATTGCTAAAGAAAAAGCACAGGCTGATCCAAATGTTAAGTTAGCTCCAAACGGGGTTGTTTTAGATAGTGATTTACCTGAATATGAAGCTTTAGTAGAAAAATTAGGATGTTTAGAAAATTCTAAAGGTTCTAGCAAGTTAGTTCCTGTTAATGGAGCTATGATTGATAAAGATTTAGCTGATAAATATGCGGAAGCAGATAAAACATTGACAGATATTAATAAGCCATCTTTAGATTCATTAAAGATAGAAGATTATAAAAATGAAGAGAAACTTGCCGAAATAAATAAAAGAATAGAAGAATTACAAGGGTTAGCTCAAGAGGCAGAATCTACAGAAGCAATATATATTTCTGGAATTAAAGTTTTAAATAGTGATAAAGATGAACTAATAACATTAATTACAATTAGAGATTGTTTAGAAAATGCGAAGATTTCTGATAATCTGGAAATAGTTGGAGATGTATTACTTGATATTTCTAGTAAACCTGCATATTTATGGGCTTTAAATAATTTGAAAGAAATTCAAAAAGAAAAAAGTAGTCAAAATAAAGGACAAACTTCACAAACAGATAATTTAAATATTGATGATTATAAAAATGAAGAGAGACTTGCTGAAATAAATCAAAGAATAGAAGAATTGGAAGGATTAACTAGTGATGAAGCAAAAGAAGAGTTAGATGTTTTATTGGTAGTTAAAAATTGTTTAGAAAATGCTAAAGTTTCTAATAATTTAGAAAAAATAGAAGATGAGAATATTTTAGTAGATGCTAATGATAAAGATAAGTATTTAGAGGCATTAGAAAAGTTAAAAGCAATACGTAATAATTCAGCAGGAAGAAGCAATATTAATGAAGGTAAATGGGCGAATATTAATGTTGATATAGCTAAATTAAACGCTAAAGGTAAAAAAGCTCCTTTAGGAATTAAGCCAGAAGAATCAGTTATTATTGATGGTATTCAAGTTTTAAATAAAGATAGTGAAGAATTAAAAGCTTTACTTACTATTAAAAGATGTTTGGAAAATGCCAAAACTTCTAGTGATTTAGTAGAATTTGATGGAGTTAGTGTAGATAAGGGAGACTATCCAGAATATATTGAAGCTATTGCTATATTGGATAAAGTTAGAAATTCTATAGCTGAACATAATAAATCTTTAGAAGGTCTTGCAGATGAGGTAAGAAATAAAAAAGGTAAAAATCCAGAAAGTAAAAGAAAGAAAGTAAGCGTTAGAAAATTAAATAAAAAATTGCCAAAAGTAACTTTAAAAAGAGTAGCTTTAGTAGGACTTGGAATTGCTGCAATGGCTCCAGGGCTTACTGCTTTAGCTCCAGCATTAGTATATGCTTCTAGCAGTTTAGGATTAGGAACAGTAGCAGAGTTAATCGCTACAGTAGCAAGTAATGTAACTGTTAATAATGGTATCGGTTATGTGACAGGAGTGCCAATTGATGCAACTATAGCAAAAGTAAGTGCTGCTGTAGGTACGGTAGCATCTTTATCTACTTTAGGAGTTATAGCTTTAACAGCTAAAGGTGTCTCTAAATGGAAAAAAGATAAAAATAAAGAAGAAACTGAAGAAGAGACAAAAGAAAAAGTTAAGGTAATAGATAAACTTAAAGGTTTAGGTAAATCGATAGGAAAAGTTAAATTGCCAGGTTCTTCTTTAATAAATAGTGCTAAAGAAGGAAGAAGAAAAGCTAAAGAAGAAGCTGAAGAGAAAAGAAAAAATAAAGAAAAGAAAAATATTCAAGAACAAATAGCTGAAGAAGTAGCAGCAGAACAACAAAGTAAGATTGACGTTGATAAAATAATGGACGAATATCATGCAGAAATAGAAAAAGAACAGCAAGCTTTAGGTGATGGTAAACAACTAGGAAGTGAAAATAAACCCAAAGATGAAATTTTAGGAGGGCCAGCAGATAGTACTCAAACAAATAACGAAGAAGATTTAAAAAATTTAAAGAAAAAATTACATGATTTAATCTTTAAACAAGCGAATTTAGAAGAAAGTTCTCCTGATTATCAAAACTTGCAAAATGAAATTGATGCTGTAGTTGCACAGATATCAAATTATGGAGAGGATGCATCTAAATTACTTGACAGTATAAATGATGAAATAGAAAAAGCTGGAACGCATACTCTAGCTAGTTCAGCAGGAGCAGAAAGTGAAACTCAAGAAAAACCAGTAGTGGTCGTTCCACCAGCACAAGATATTTTAAATAATTTAAGTGGTTCTGAAAGTGAGACTGAAAAATTAATAAATTGGTATAATGGTTGTTTAGAAGAATTAAATAGTTCTTATAATTCACCAGAGGATAAACAAATTGCAAGACAAAATTTAGAAGAAGCAAAAAGAAGACTAAAAGAGCTTGGAGTAGAAATTCCGGGAGAGAAAAGTAAAGAGCCAATATTTGGATTTACTAATGAGGAACAAGCTAAACTTGATAGATGGAATATTCCTAATATTGATGCATTAATATTTGATTATGAAGATGCAATTAATAAAGGTGGAGATGTTAGTAAAGCTAGAGAAAATATTCTTTATAGTTGTGGTATATACATTGATGCTTCAGTAAATAGTACTACCTTTGAAGTTGATTATGAAAAATTTGGTGATCGCCTAGAATATGTTTTGAATTTATCAGATGAAGATTTTATGAAGCATTTTGAGTCAGAAATTCGTAAGAATAATGATTTATTAAGAAAGCCACAATCTCCTGAAGTTACTAATAGAATTAATCGTGATAATGAAATTTTAATGGCTAGAGTAGAATCCTTAAGAAAAAATTTAAATATAGTAACAGTAGAGCCTGCAGGAGAGCCAACAATTCCAGTAGCAGAAAGTTCAACTACGGGTGGTAAAGAAAGATTAATAGCAGAGCAAGCTGAACTTCAGAGAAAAATAGATGCTATTTCAGATCCTAATGATCTTGATCGCATAGCATATGAACAACGATTACAAGAAATAGGAGAAGAAATATCAAGTTTTGGTGAACCAGAAATAGATAGTACTCAAAATTTAGAAGAGATAAAAGATGAATATACTAAGTGTATAAATAGTCTTGATTCTATGCCTAATATTACTGATTGGAAAAGTATAATTAAATGTTTAAGAAGGATAGATTTATTGTATACTATATTGGAATCCGAAGGTGAAGAACTGTCAAATTATAGAGATATTTTAGTGCTTTATCGTGCTTATGAAAAATTAAATTTAGCTTATAATTTTGAGGCTGAAAGTTTAATAGATGCTGCTTTACAAAAAAGAGGCGCAAGCCTTCAAAAAATGAAAAATATAGTTAATGAAAAATGTACTCAATTGATGAATATTGCTTTTGATGCCTCTAATTATGAATTGAGTGTTATTGACTTAAGTCATTTATTTTATGATTTTCATGGAATTGTTATTGTCTTAAATAATTATGGTTATAATATCGATCCAAATAGTGGTTACTTAAATAATTTTGTTAAAGCGTGTAACAAAATATTTAGTATTTTAGAAACAAACGAATTATCTGAATCAGAAAGAAATGACTTAATTGAAAAAATAAACTTATATTTAAGTGAACTTGATTATCTAAAATATAATCCTGAAAAATTAAGAGAATTACAAGAAAAAGCGAATAATTTAGGTGGTGGCCGTAAGTGAATATAGAAGATGTTATATCTTTTGATGAAAAAGAGTTTGTAATTTTAGATATTGTGTTGTATAATAAGGAAAAATATTTATATTGTGTACAGATTGATGAGAACGAAGAGCCAATGGGAGAATATGCTTATTTTAAAGGTATAGAGGAAAATGGAGAATATTTCGTTGAAGAAGTAGAAGATAGAAATATTTTGAATTTGATTGTAAGTATGTTTACAGCTAATTTAGTAGATTCAATTAACGAAGAACAAGACGTTTAAAAGTTAAATTTTACAGAGAATTAATGGTTGGTGGAAATTAATAAATTTGCTTTTAAAGAATCACTTGGGAGTTTGATATCTGATATGTAGGGTATTACGTGTAACTTGCGTTAAAAGTAATAGTTAAAAATTAAGGTGGTACCGCGGATTTATTCGCCCTTTAGGTATACACCTTTTTTATATTTAAATGGAGGAAAAAATGAAAAATTTTAAAGAATTAGACAAAAGAGATTATAGTGTAGTAGAAAGGAAAATTTTGGAATCTTGGGGAGGAATAAATAAGATTACAGAACGTCAAATTGAAAATAGAAAAAATGATGATTATTTTGTTTTCTATGATGGTCCAGCTTTTGCCAATGGATTTCCTGGTTTACATCATATGGTAGCTAAAAATCTTAAAGATGCTATATGTAAATATAAAGCGATGAAAGGCTATAAAGTCGTTCGTAAAGTGGGTTGGGATACTCATGGTCTTCCAGTAGAAAATCATGTTGAGAAGAAGTTAGGTATTTCTAGTAAAAAAGAAATTGAAGAGTTAGGTATTGATAAATTTAATAAAGAGTGTCGTAATAGTGTAAGGGAAAATGAGGCTGCTTTTACTGATTTAACAAGAAAAATGGGACAATTTATTGATGTAGAAAATCCTTATCTTACATATAAAAATGAGTATATTGAAACTGAATGGTGGATACTTAAGAAATTTTATGAAGAAAATTTATTTTATGAAGGTACAAGAGTAGTTCCTTATTGTCCTCATTGTGGTACTGGTCTAGCTACTCATGAAGTTGCTCAAGAATATGTAAGTGATCAAGCAATTACATTATATGTACCTTTTAAAAAGAAAGATGAAGATGTATACTTTTTAGCTTGGACTACAACTCCTTGGACATTAATTGCTAATGTGTCTTTATGTGTTAATCCTAATGAAGATTACTCTTTAGTGGAGAGTGACGGTAATAAATTTATTGTAGGTGCTTCACTTGTTAAAACAGTATTTGGCGAAGAAGCAAAAGTATTAGAGACTTTTAAAGGTAAGACTTTAGAATATCAAGAATATGAACAATTAATTCCATCTTTAAGTGTAGATAAAAAAGCTTTTTATGTTACTTGTGATGATTATGTAACAATGGAAGATGGAACAGGAATAGTTCATCAAGCGCCTGCTTTTGGTGAAGATGATGCGAACGTTGCTAAAAAGTATGATTTACCATATTTAAATCCAGTAGGTAAAGATGGCTGTTATACAGAAGGGTTATGGACTGGTAAATTTGTTCATGATGTTAATGAAGAAGTTGCAGCTTACTTAAAAGAAAATGGCAAAGTGTTTAGAAAACAAAAAATAATGCATGATTATCCGCATTGTTGGAGATGTCATACACCACTTATTTACTATTCTATGCCTAGTTATTATTTAAAGATTAGTGCAATGCGTGAAAAATTAGTGGAAGCAAATAGTAAAGTAAATTGGTATCCGGCTTATGTAGGTGAAAAAAGATTTGCAAACTGGATAGCTAATGCTAAAGATTGGAATGTATCTCGTAGTCGTTATTGGGGAAGTCCGATTCCATTCTGGAAATGTGAATGTGGGTATAATTATATGGTAGGTTCAATAGAAGAACTAAAGAGTATGGCTATCGAAAATATTGGGGAAGATCTTGATTTGCATAAACCTTATATTGATAATGTTCATCTTAAATGTCCTAAATGTAATGGTAAGATGACTCGAATTTTAGATGTTTTAGATTGTTGGTTTGATAGTGGTTCAATGCCTTTTGCACAATATCATTATCCATTTGAAAATAATGAATTTTGGGAAACACAATTTCCAGCAGACTTTATTTGTGAAGGGATTGATCAAACTAGAGGTTGGTTCTATACTTTACTAGTAATTTCTACTTTTGTTAAAGGTTGTAGTCCATTTAAAAATGTTTTAGTAAATGATTTATTATTAGATGCTGAAGGAAAGAAAATGAGTAAAAGCCGTGGTAATATTGTAGAACCATTTACTACTATTAAAGAATATGGGGCTGATACTGTAAGATTTTATCTTCCGTATGTTTCACCAGTTTGGACACCACTTAAATTTGATATAGAAGGGTTAAAAGAAGTTCATTCTAAATTCTTTAATCCGCTTCGTAATGCTTATAGTTTCTTTACGATGTATGCTAATGTAGATAATATTGATACGGATTTATGTCAAGTTGAATATATAGATAGAGAAGAAATAGATAAATGGTTACTTTCAAGATATAATCGTTTAGTTAAAGATGTAACTGATGCTTTTGAAGAATATGATTTAAATAAAGTGGTTAGATTTATGACTAGCTTTGTATCAGAGGATTTATCTAACTGGTATATAAGACGTAATCGTAATCGTTTCTGGGGTAGTGAACTTGATAATTCTAAAAAGAGTGTATATATAACTACTTATGAAGTGTTAGTTGGTCTCGCTAAATTACTTGCACCTATTAGTCCATATTTAAGTGAAGAAATGTATCGTAATTTAACAGGTGAGGAATCTGTGCATTTAGCAGATTATCCTGTATGCAATGAAGTATTAATTAATGAAAAGTTAGAAGCTAAAATGGATTTAGTTCGTACATTAATTTCAGTAGGACGCTATGTACGTGAAGAAAATAAAATAAAGGTTCGTCAACCACTTAGTGAAGCTTTAATTGATGGTAAAAATGAAGAGTTAATAGGTGATTTAATACCACTTATTAAAGAAGAATTAAATGTTAAAGAAGTAGTATTTGCGGATGATTTAAGTAAATATATGAACTTTAGTGTTAAACCTAATTTTAAAGTAGTAGGTAAATTACTTGGTGCAAAGATTAAAGAGTTTGGTACGGCTTTAGAAAACTTAAAGGAAGAAGATATTACTAAACTTAATAGTAATCAAGAAATAACTATTGATTTAGCTGGTGAAGACTTTGTCGTTACTAAAGATTATGTAGATATTAGAATATCTTCTAAAGAAGGATTTAATGTTGGTATGGAAAATAAAGAATTTATTATTTTAAATACGGAATTAACTCATGAATTATTACTTGAAGGTATTGCTCGAGAATTTATTTCAAAAGTTCAAAATATGCGTAAGAATGAAGATTTTAATATAAGTGATAGAATAGTTGTAACTTATAATGGTGATGAAATGGTTAGGGAAGCAGTAGGTACATTTATAGATTTAATTAAAGGGGAAGTATTAGCTTTAGAATTAATTAATAGTGATATCGATAGTGAAACTTTAGACCTTAATGGACATAATGCTAATATAACAATTAAGAAAGCTTAAGCTTTCTCAGACTGTAGACAAACCCCACATTTTAAAATGTGGGGTTTTCTCTCGGAATAA
>CANSFH010000027.1 GCA_947646115.1 uncultured Mycoplasma sp. | reverse complement strand
CTCGAACCTATGACCCCCTGCTTGTAAGGCAGGTGCTCTAACCAACTGAGCTAAGCGCCCATTTCCATTGACGTAATTTAATATATCATTAATATAGTTACTTGTCAATGTTTTTTTATAATTTTTGTGTTTAAAGTTGTTAAAAAATTACATTTTATTTATTTTCTTTTAATAATTCATTTATAGTATTAGTTATAGCTATTTTACCATAGCAATAAGTTACTCCCCCTTGTTGGTAAGCAATGTATGGTGGTCTTAACGGACCATCACAAGAAAGTTCAATACTTGATCCTTGAGTGAATGCTCCACTTGCCATTATAACATCATCATTATAGCCAGGCATAGGCGCAGGTACAGGTAAACTATTGGAATCAATTGGTGAATATTTTTGAATTCCTTGAACATATTTTATTAATAAATTTTTATCATTAAAAATAATATTTTGAACGATATCTACTCGATCTTCATTATATTTAGGCTCAACATTATATCCTAGTTTTTCCATTAGATAACTTGTTAATACTGCTGTTTTTAACGCTGATGCTACAACAGATGGGGCAAAATATAGGCCTTGCAAAATACTTTTATTAGCACCTAAACTTGGCCCAACTTCGATTCCCTCTCCTGGCAAATTTAATCGTTCAGCACATAAGTTAACAAGATTTGCATTACCTACTATATATGCTCCATTTGAAGCAATAGATCCTCCTAAATTTTTAATTAAAGATCCGACAATAATATCAGCTCCTGCTTCTAAAGGAGAAGCTTTTCCAACAAATTCACAATAGCAATTATCTACCATGATAATAACTTCTGTATCTACTTTTCTAATTTCTTTAATAACTTCTTTAATTGCATTAATACTAATACTCTTTCTAGTTGAATATCCCTTGCTTCTTTGAATTTCAATAACTTTTATTTTTTTCTCTTTTAATTCTTTAATAATACGAGGAATATCAAACTTATCATCTATTAAATCTATTTGTTCATAGTTTATATTATAACTTTTTAGTGAACTAGGATTATCTTTAATTCCAATTACCTCATGTAAAGTATCATAAGGCAAACCACTAATTGATAATAATGTATCATTAGGTCTTAAAAGCGCGAATAAACATGTACTAAGAGCATGAGAACCACTTATGAATTGATTGCGCACTAATGCTTTTTCTCCTTTTAAAACTTTAGCAAAAACTCTTTCAATCGCATCTCTTCCAGAATCGCTATAGCCATAACCTGTTGTCATATTAAAATGTGATTCATTAATATTTTCACTCCTAAAAGCATCTAACACTAAACTACTAAAATAATATTCATTTTCGGCAATTTTCTTATATTCATCAACACATTGTTGTTCTGCCTCTAATACTAATTTTTCAATACTCATTATTTTAAGCCTCTACTCTCTACGCAATCTTCTGCAACATCATAAAAATAATCTATTATTTCTGACGGGATACCATCTTCTTTAATTGGCTCACCTTCACTGTTGGCAATATCAAAACCAAAAGTCAAATATTCTAAAATAGTATTATATTCACCTAATAGTTGCTCATATTGTTTTTCGGAAATTTTATCTGGTAAATAACAACAATAATTTTTTATTTTGTTACCAGAGTCCTTTAAATTCGTTATCGTCACAATTAATATAAATCCATCTTTTATTAAGCCATTTATATCTGTATAATTTAGACCTGTTTCTCTACTAAAATCTCTTATTAATTTAGCATGAAAATATTCATTTGTTTCTTTATAAAAAACTGGAATATCTGTTAGTCTTTCATTTGGTATAACTTTTATAGTTCTAAAAGAACCGTCTTTTGATTTTAATTCTTCATCCATTTTTTATTCTCCTTATTTATGCATTTTATTTCCTTTGTGATAATTTTCTAATTCTTCATAAAAATAATCCAAAACCGTTCCATTATAACCACTTGGAACTTGATCAACATCAATGGCATTGCTAGGCCAACTTCTAAAAGCCATATTAGAATATTTAGAAAAAGTATCTTTGCTATTTAAAATTTCATCGTATTGTTTATCTGTTATGTTATCAGGAATCCAAGTAGTAACTGTACTGGTACTATCAACGCCTTCAATGGTTATGTGGCCATTATAAGTTATATTTAAATCAGCAGACCCAAAAACATTATCAATATTATATAATTCACAAAATTTAGAAAGCATATCTCGGTGACGGCCACTTTCTATTTGATCATGGTAAACTGGTATATTTAAATTATTTTCATTAGGTATAATCATAATTGATAAAGCCATAAAATCATCTCCTTATTTATGTGATTAATTTTCGTCCAATATTATCTAGATAAGCATTCTTTAAATGTTGATAAAACTCATCTAATTTTTCTTTTTTATTATAACGCTGTAAAATTTCTGTGTAAGGTATGGCATCTGTAGTAGGAAAAAAATAAATATCATTATAAATTAAATAGAACTGTCTTAACTTTTTTAAATATTCATCTTGAGTTTCTGTAATTGTTGCTGAAAGAAAAGTTTTTATATCACTATCTTCTTTAACAGTTAATATTTAAACATTACCATAACTAATTATAGGTTTCCGTAGTTGTAATCGTCATAACGACATCATGTATTCTGGCAAAATTTATATACTAAATCTTTATGATATCCATCTGTTGTTTCATCAAAAACTGGAACATTAAAAAGATTATCATTAGGTAATATTATTACTCTTTTACCATTTTTTACCACCATCAACTCTAATTACAGAGTTATTAATATAACTTGCATCATCACTTGCAAGAAAAAATACTACTTTAGATATTTCTTCAGGTTCAGCAAAGCGCTCCATCATAATTTTTTCCTTTTCTTCTTCAATATAATGTGGATTCATTTCCATTACTTGTGGAGTATTAATCCAACCTGAAGCTATTGCATTTACTCTAATTTGAGGAGCTAAAGATGCAGCAAAGTTATGAGTAAGCGATATAAGACCTGCTTTAGAAGCATCATAATCCATTCCGTATGGTTCATTAGTATCAATAGCGTTAGTGGAAGAAATATTTATTATTGTTCCTTTTTGTTTTTCTTTCATAAGTAAACTTGCATATTTACTAGTAAGAAAAGGCCCAATTAAATTAGTTTCTAAAACTTTGGCAAATTCTTCTTTAGTTTTATCTGCAAATTCATTGTCTATTGTAATAGCAGCATTATTTACTAAAACATCTAAGTGTCCTTGTTCTTCTTCAATTCGCTTTATCATGTTTTTTACTTCTTCTTCATTTCCTACATCACATTTAATGAGTTTAGCATTTTGATATTTATCAGTAATTTCTTTAGCTTTATCCTTGTTTAAATGATAGTTTAAATAAACAATATCATTATTTTCCAAAAATATTTTTGATATAGATAAGCCTAAACTACCCATAGCTCCTGTTATTAAAATTACTCGATTCATAGTTACCCTCTCCTCAAGTTATTATTATAGGTATCAACTTCATTTTTGTCTAGCATATTTTGATTAGTTAATTCTACTTTAATAGTCTCTCCTTTATAGTCATATTCTATAAGAATAACTCCTCTATCATCAGCTTGTAAATATCTTAAAACATTCCAAATGTAATTAGGATCTCCATATACAAAGTCAGGATTATTTTTAACTATTTTATAATGTCTAGCTATAAAATCTGTCCATGTAAAATCATTTAAATTATTTTCATAATATTCTCGTGAGTTAGGTATATCAAAAAGCGCTTTATCATAAACGTTGGTAAAGGCATATAATCCTTTATTATTAGAATCTAAACCTATAAAAATATTTCTATAACGATCAATACATCTTCTGATATTTGCACATCCTATTTGAAAATTATCTGCTAAATTTTCAATAGCTAAAACTTTATAGCCAGCATATTTAGGATCATTCTTATCAGATTCTTTAGCTACAACATAAAAGTTATCGTATTCACCTGTTAACTTACCATCTTTATAGACAGGTATATTTCTAAAAAACTCACCATTATTTTCATTAGGATCTATACGCATTGGATTTGGAGCATCTATTCTATCATCTATATAAGTAAGTGAACCACTTTCTTGACAAGTTAAGGCATATGTTAAATCACGAGGAAGTCCATATCTTTCAATATATTCTTCCATATAAGGGGCACAATTGCTAATTGTAGTTTCCATTTTACCATCTGTTTTTTGATCAAAAGCTAGTTCACACCTGATATAATCTTCATCATCTTTAATTTCAGGTTCACTGGTGGCTATCAAATCATCATTTTTTATTTCTGGCATAGTAGCGCTATCTAAAACCATTTCTCTTTTTAGAGCTTTAATTTCCAATGATTGTTGTTCTGTTAGTGATTCTTCAATTTTAGGTGTATCTATTTCTGGTATATAAGCATTTGCTATAGATAAATTATTAGATCGGTTATGTTTTAAAGCAATACTTATTGATAAAATTGTTACTGTTGCTAAAGCCCCTGCGACAAGGCGTCCTAAATCTTTACTATATGAGCGATTTATTCGCTTTTTAGACTTATTAGGAATTTGTTTCTTATATTCACTTAACCTTTTTCTTTCCAGGAATTGATTTATGATATCTTTTAAACTAGTAATATAGTAATTGTAAACATTATATTTATTATCAAAAACAGAAGCATCAAAAATAATCTCTACATTATCAGCCCATGTAGTCTTTATTGTTTCACCATTTATGGAAACATCATGTATTTTAGTATTTAAAATCCGTCTATAAAAAGAACTCATTCCTGATATTTCTTGATATAAACCACTTTTTCCATCCGTTATGACAAAAACTTTACTTTTACTATTTATATAAAAGCTAGACATTTATTTCACCTAACTTTCTCTCAAGAATTTTATCCAACATATCAAATTCTTCTTCTGTTAAATCATTGCTAATAAAATACTTATCATCTTTTTTAGTGTAGGAAGATGCTACAAGTTCATTATCTATTAAATATATAAGATAGTTCTTATGATAATCTTCACTAAAATATGTAAGTAGTAATTTAGCTTCAATCAATTTGCTATGTTCATCCATTAAAGTAATATTTTCCATATTTTCACCTATTATAATTATAATAAAAAATACTAATTTACACAAACTTATTTGTAAAATAAACGTATATAAAAAGTCAATCGTTGATTGACTTACTTTTTAGTTACAATTAATTTCATTGCGGTTTTATCTTCACCATTTATTACAACATCATTGAATGCTGGTATAACAATTAGATTATCACCACTAGGTGCTACAAATCCTCTGGCAATTGCTATACCTTTAATTGCTTGATTTAATGATCCTGCACCTATAGTTTGAATTTCTACGCTGCCTTTTTCACGAAATATGTTGGCAATTGCTCCTGCTACTTTACTTGGGTTAGATTTACTAGATACTTTTAATATTTCCATATATTTAATTCCTCAACTTTCTAATTAAATATATGCTTTAATTTTCATATTATACTTCTTAAAATAATTTTTATTCTTTCTCTAAATCTAGTTTATCAAAAGCTCCTAAATCATAAACATTATATCCTAGTTTTGATAAAGTATTTTTGGCTATATTACTGCGATTTCCACTACGACAATAAACAAAGATTAAAGAATTTTTATCAAGAATAGTGTTTTCATTGATTTCATCATAAGGTATATTTATAGCATCTTTTATGTGACCAGCGTCATATTCTTCTTTAGTTCTTACATCTATTATAATAAAATCATTATTAAGCATTAGAGATTCTACTTCTTTATCACTAGTGTATTGGTAGCTTTCTTTTTTAGTACCACATCCACATAGACTTATAGTTAATAAGAAAATAACTAAAATTTTTTTCATTATTTTCTCTCCCATCTAGCATAAATACCACAAGGTAAAATAAGTTTAGAATTTTCCATAGGAAGACCTAGTTCATCACTAGTAATAACTCCTTTATGTTTTGGTTCAATATATAACTCTAATAAATTTTCTAAAACTGTTTTGGATAATCCAGTTGTATAAGAATTTATTATAAATAATAATGGATTATCGCTTAATAATTCACTAGTATCTTTTATAAGTTCACTTAAATCTGATTCTATACTCCAAACTTCATTTTTACTTCCTCGGCCAAATGAAGGCGGATCCATAATGATAATATCATATTTATTACCACGTCTTATTTCTCTTTTAACAAATTTACGTACATCATCAATTAAAAATCTAATTGGTTTATCCTCTAAATTATTAACTTTAACATTTTCTTTAGCCCAATCAACCATACCTCGTGAAGAATCAACATGAACGACACTTGCTCCAGCACTTAACGCTGCAATTGAAGCTCCACCAGTATAAGCAAAAAGATTTAAAACTTTTATTTCACTTTTTTCTTTTTTTATAGCTTCTCGTATTAAATTCCAATTATAAGCTTGTTCAGGAAATAAACCAGTATGTTTAAAACCCATTAATTTTAAATTGAATTTTAAATCTTGATAGTTAATTGTCCAAGAAGAAGGTATACTTTTTTTGATGTTCCAAGCACCTCCACCGGTATTGCTTCTAGAATATATCGCATCAGCACTATCCCAAAGATTAGTACTTTTTTCTTGCCATATAATTTGTGGATCAGGGCGGACTAAAGTAAAATCTCCCCATTGTTCTAATTTTTCGCCATTTGCCATATCTAAAATTGTGTAATCTTTAAAATCTGTTACTACTTTCATTAAAATCTTCCTCCATTAATACTTATATTTTCACCAGTTATAAAATTTGAATCATCTGATAATAAGAATAAACAAAGTTTTGCTGTATCTTCAGGTGTTGCTAGCCTCTTAAGTGGTGTTTCAGCTAGTTTTTCAGCAATTTCATTTTCAGTCCATCCCAGTTTACTTAAAGGCGTTAACGTTAATGATGGACAAATAGAATTAGCACGAATTTTTTTACTTGCAAATTCTAATGCTGTTGCTTTAGTAAAATTGATAATAGCTGCAGCAGCGGCACAATAAGCTGCGGATTCTGTACAGGGAATTACACCTAAAGGAGAAGAAATGTTTACTATAGATCCATTTTCATTCATTATTGGATAAGCCCATTTAGTACAATTTACTTTTCCAATTAAGTTAACATCTAATACTTTTTTAAAATCATTAATATCAAAATCCTTAATTAAATGATCAATAAAAGTTCCAGCATTATTAACTAAATAATCAAGAGAACCATATTTTTCTTTTATAATATTAAACATATTTTTAACTTCATCTTCATTACTTATTTCACATTTAATAATTAAAACTTTATTATTAGTTTCTTCTTGTAAAATTCTAGCATTTTCTTCATTACTATTATAGCAAGTTATGACATTACAGCCCTTTTCTAATAAAGATAAAACAATAGATTTTCCGATACCACTAGTACCGCCAGTTACTAAAGCAATTTTATCTTTCATAATTACCTCTTTTCTTTTATTTTTATTATAACATAAGAGCCTAAAAAAAGATACTTTCGTATCTTATATATTCATTGCCTCTGATACTGCTACAGAAACTGCTACAGTAGCACCTACCATTGGGTTATTGCCCATACCAATTAAACCCATCATTTCTACGTGAGCTGGTACTGATGAAGATCCAGCAAATTGGGCATCAGAATGCATTCTTCCCATAGTATCAGTCATACCATAACTTGATGGACCAG
This sequence comes from uncultured Mycoplasma sp., assembly GCA_947646115.1. Taxonomy (GTDB): domain Bacteria; phylum Bacillota_I; class Bacilli_A; order RF39; family UBA660; genus Caccenecus. The sequence continues at coordinate 8,005 of CANSFH010000027.1, read as the reverse complement.
CAGCCATATTATCTGGGTGTAAAGTACGACCTGTACCACCACCTGATGCTACTGAAAAGTATTTTTTACCAAGTTCAATACATTCTTTTTTATAAGTTCCAGCAACTGGATGTTGGAAACGTGTTGGATTAGTTGAGTTACCTGTAATAGATACATCAACACCTTCTAAATTCATGATAGCTACACCTTCTCTAACTTCATTAGCTCCATAACATCTAACTTTAGAACGAGGCCCATTTGAGTAAGCAATTTCATTTACTACTTCAACTTTGCCTGTATAAAAATCAAATTTAGTTCCAACGTAAGTAAAACCATTAATACGAGAAATAATTTGGGCTGCATCTTTACCTAAACCGTTTAATATTACACGTAAAGGTTTCTTTCTAGCTTTGTTTGCATTATTAGCAATTCCGATAGCACCTTCTGCTGCAGCAAAACTTTCATGTCCAGCAAGGAAGGCAAAACACTCTGTATCTTCACTTAATAACATAGACCCTAAATTACCATGTCCTAGACCTACTTTACGATCATCGGCAACAGACCCTGGAATACAAAATGATTGTAGCCCAATACCGATATATTTAGCTACTTCTGATGCTTCTTTAATACCATTTTTTATAGCAAGAGCAGCTCCTACGGTATAAGCCCAACAAGCATTTTCAAAGCAAATTGGTTGAATACCTTTTACAATTGCTGCAACATCTATCCCTTTATGATCACAGATATTTTTTGCTTCTTCTAGACTTGAAATACCATTTTCTTTTAAGACTTTTTCAATCTCATTTATTCTTCTTTCATAACCTTCAAACAATGCCATAGATTTTACTCCTCTCTTGGGTCGATTTTTTTAACAGCTTCATCAAAACGACCATACTTTCCAGAAGCACGTTCAATAGCTTCCATTGGTTCAATTCCTTTTTTAATATTTTCCACCATCTTACCTAAATTAACATATTTATAACCGATAATTTCATCAGCTTCATTTAAACCGATTTCAACAATGTATCCTTCAGCAAGTTCTAGATATCTTGGACCTTTAGCACGAGTTGTGTAAATTGTTCCTACTTGACTACGAGTTCCTTTACCAAGATCTTCAAGGCCTGCGCCAATTTCAAGTCCACCTTCTGAAAATGCTGATTGACTTCTACCATAAACAATTTGTAAGAATAACTCACGCATAGCGGTGTTAATAGCGTCACATACTAGGTCTGTATTTAAAGCTTCTAGCAATGTTTTACCAGGTAAAATTTCGCCAGCCATAGCTGCAGAATGTGTCATACCTGAACATCCTAAAGTTTCAACTAAAGCTTCCTCAATAATACCATTTTTTATATTTAATGTAAGTTTACATGCTCCTTGTTGTGGGGCACACCATCCTATTCCATGTGTTAAACCAGAAATATCTTTTATTTCTTTAGCATTAACCCATTTTCCTTCTTCAGGAATTGGTGCATTTTCATGTTTTGCGCCTTGAGCTACACAATGCATACTTTTTACTTTTTCTGAATAATTCATATTTTAATACTCCTCTCAAACTTATAATATTATAACACTTCTAACTTTAGATTACATTATTTTAAATTAGTTTTTTACATTTATTTAACTGCTATTTTTAGGATAATAATTTATATTTATTGAATAAATATTTAAATAAAAAAAAGATGTTCAAATAAACACCTATTTTTCAAATTGTGAATTATATATTTTAGCGTAAAATCCTTTTTTCTCTAATAGTTCTTCATGACGACCAACTTCAACAATATCTCCTTCATTCATAACTAATATTAAATCAGCATTTTTAATAGTTGATAAACGATGAGCAATTATAAATGAAGTTCGGCCTTCCATGACTTTATCCATAGCTTTTTGAATTAATTCTTCAGTACGAGTGTCAACATTACTTGTTGCTTCATCGAGAATTAATACTTTAGGATTAGCTAATATGGCTCTTGCAATTGTAAGCAATTGTTTTTGACCACCGCTTATATTATTTGATTCTTCATTAATTATCATATTATAACCATCAGGAAGTGTTCTAATAAAGAAATCAGCACTAGCAGTTTTGGCGGCATCTACAACTTCGGCATCGGAAGCATTTAAATTACCATATCTAAGATTATCTAATATAGTGCCATTAAATAGCCATGTATCTTGAAGAACCATAGCAAAGACGCTTTCTAATTCTTCACGTTTATATTCTTTTATATTTTTACCATCTAATAAAATTTCTCCATCATTAAGTTCATAAAAACGCATCAATAGTTTAACAATTGTTGTTTTACCTGCTCCAGTTGGACCAACAATAGCGATTTTTTCACCTTTTTTTACTTTAGCGTTAAAATTTTTAATAATTATTTTATCTTTATTATAACCAAATTTAACATTTTTAAATTCAACATTACCTTTAACTTCGTTAGCTAATAATGTTCCTTCATCAATGTAATTATCATTTCCTAAAAACTCGAATACTCTTTCGCAAGCTGCAATCATTGATTGAATTTGACTAGATATTTGAGCTAATTGTGCAATTGGATTAGTAAAGTTTTTAGAATATTGAATAAAACTTTGAATGTTACCAACTGTAATTTTACCTTTTATAGCAAATATAGCTCCCAATATAGCAATAAGCGCATAATTTAAGTTACCAACAAAATTCATAATCGGATGCATTAAACCTGACAAAAATTGAGATTTAAATCCAGCTTCAAATAATTTATAGTTATCTTCATCAAAAGCTGATAATGTTTTTTCTGCAGCATTAAAAGCATTAATAATATCATGACCACTAATCATTTCTTCAACTTCTGAATCAACTTCTGCTAAATATTTTTGTTGATTAACGAAATGCTTTTGACTTTTTTTAACTATTCCCATAACTATGATTGATGCAAATGGTAAAACTAGAGCAGTAACTATTGCAAGTGTTACATTAATAGTACACATCATAATAAATATACCTATAATTGTTACAATTGAAGATACTAATTGAGTGGCAGATTGATTTAAGCTAGATTGTAAAGTATCAACATCATTTGTTATAACTGATAATATATCTCCCGTATTTTCTGAATCAAAATACCCCATAGGTAATTTATTAAGCTTATGAGCAATATCTTTTCTAAGTTTGTAACTTGTTTTTTGAGAAACACTAGTCATAATTAAACTTTGAATATAATTAAATAAAGCACTTATAACATATAGAATAATAAGTATTATTAATATTTTGCCAATGGCATCAAAATTAATTCCACCAGTATTATTTATTTTAGCAATTATTCCAGTATATATTTCGGTTGTAGCATTACCTAAAATTTTAGGTGAAATAATAGAAAACACTGTACTTCCAATAGCAAAGATAAAAGATAATATTATTAATATTTTATAAGCTGATATTAGTTTTAATAATTTTTTTAATGTGCCTTTAAAGTCTTTAGCTTTATCAACAGCACCTGGTCCATGTCCCATTCCTTTTCTATTAGCCATTATAATTCCTCTTCCTTTAATTGTGATAAAGCTATTTCTTTATATATTTCACAATTTTTTAATAACTCTTTATGTGTTCCAGCACCAACTATTTCACCCTCATTTAAAACGATTATATTATCGGCATTCATTATGGTACTAATTCTTTGAGCAACAATTAATAATGTGGCATCTTTAGCATATTTATCAAGCTCTTTTCTAAGCTTGGCATCTGTTTTAAAATCAAGAGCACTGAATGAGTCATCAAAAATATAAATTTCAGGATTTTTAGCAATTGCTCGAGCTATTGATAGTCTTTGCTTTTGACCACCACTTACATTCGTTCCACCTTGAGAAATTTCACTTTCAAATTTATTTGCTTTGTTTTCAATAAATTCTAATGACTGACTTACTTTTGCAGCATTTAATAATTCTTCCGCAGTTAAATTTTCATTTCCTAATTTTAAATTAGAAGCTATAGTTCCTGAAAATAACAATCCCTTTTGTGGAACATAACCAATTCTATCACGTAAATCTTTTAACTTAGCATTTTTAATATCAATTCCATCAACATAAATTGCTCCCTTTGTAACATCAAAAAATCTTGGAATCAAATTTATTAATGTTGATTTACCAGAGCCAGCAGATCCAATAAAAGCGGTTGTTGTGCCAGGAGTAGCTTTAAAGCTTATGTTTCTTAATATTGCTTCATCTGCATCAGGATATCTAAAACTTACATCCTTGAATTCTACTACACCTTTTTCACTTTTTTTGAAAGATTTTGGTTTTTCTGGATCTTTAATAGTTACTTCTTTATTTAAAATTTCCTTTATACGTTTTAAAGATACTATAGCTCGTGGCATCATTACAGATACCATTGAAATCATTAAGAATGCCATTATAATTTGCATAGTATATGTAATAAAAGCAAGTAATGTTCCAACTTGAAGTGTACCAAGATCGATTTGTTTAGCGCCATACCAAACTATAGCAATACTAAGAAAATTCATTATTAACATCATAGTAGGCATCATTATTCCCATGAGACGATTAACAAATAAATTAGTTTTTGTTAAGTTAACATTTGCTTTATCAAATCTTTTTTCTTCATATTTTTCAGTATTAAAAGTTCTTATAACTGGCATACCAGTAATAATTTCTCTTGATACTAAATTGATTTTATCAATAAGTTTTTGCATACTCTTAAATTTTGGCATTGCAAAGACAAATAATAAAGATATTAAAATTAAGATAGCAATTAAACCTATGCCTATTAACCAGTTTAATGGGTTGTCATAAACTTTCATAAATGCGCCAATTCCCATAATTGGGGCAAAGATTACAATTCTAAGTAACATTACAAAAAACATTTTTATTTGTTCAATATCATTTGTAGAACGTGTTATTAAACTTGATGCTCCAAATTCTTTAAACTCTGCAGTAGAAAAACTCATTATTTTGGCAACAACTTGATTTCGTAATGAATAACTTATTTGAGCAGCCAATCTACTGATAAAGAAACCTGTTAAAATAGCTACTAGCATACCTAAAAGCGCTATACTAAGCATTATTAAACCTTTGGTTATAATGTAACTTATTTGATAATTATTAAGATCTATACCTACTTGTTCATAAATATTTTTTACACTTTCGATAGCATAACTATTTAACATTGATTCATCTAAATTATTGGTTGTTTTAGAAAATTCTTCTAGCATTTTATTAAATTCTTCATCATCTAGGCGCATCAACATATTAAGCGCATTATCTTGGGTATTTAAATTTAGTTTATTCATTATTGTATCACTATTATAATAGAAAGTTGAAGCAATAATTAATGGTTTAGTTAATCTTTGTTCAAGTAATTCTTTTTCTTCAGAAGTTAAATTTTTTAAAAGAAAAATATTTTCCTTTTTTAAAATAGGATATTTTTTACTAAATTTATCATAATCAAATTTACTTAAATTTTCTCTTACGATTAAGTCATAGCTAGCCATTATACCAGCATCATATCCACTTATTTTCTCAATCGCATAGTACATGTCTTCAGTTAATACTTCAGGTATTTTACTATCAATACCTTTGGATTGAATTCCGTTATTTATAATATCTGATGTATAGCTAGGTAGTTCTAAATCACATAAAGCTTGAATAATTAAAAGTACGATAACTATAATTATAGGTAGTATAAATAAAGTAAATTTATTTCCTTTTTTCATGTAGTCCCTCCAAATAATTTTATTAATTATAGTGATAATTATAACACAATTAAAATAAGGTGTCTAATAATTTAAAATGAAAATTATGTGAAGTTATAAAAGTTAAAATTAAATCAAAGAAAAAGCAGATAAACTTGTTATCTACCTAAATCTTTAAATTAATTTAAAGCGTCTTTTAATTTGCTTCCAGCTTTAAATGAAGCAACAGTTTTAGCAGGAATTTTGATAGCTTCTTTAGTTAATGGGTTAATTCCTTCACGTGCAGCACGTTTTTTAGCACTAAAAGTACCAAAACCAACTAAAGCAACTTTACCTTCTTTTTTAAGTCCTGTTTCAATTCCTTTTAATAAAGCATCTAATACACGACCAACTTCTGCTTTTGATACGTTTGTTTCAGCAGCAGCAAATTCTACTAATTCAGTTCTTGACATTTTCAATTTACCTCCCTTTCAAAAACTAAGTTTTTATAAGGATAATGTACCTTACGTATTAACATTATCAAAAACTTCCTATAAAATCAAGGGATTTTAGCATTTTTTGACTATTTTTGACTAATTTTTCAATTAAAAATAAGAAAAGAACTATATATTATAGTTCTCTGGTTCTATTTCATTATCTTTTTTTGTCGGTAAATCTATTCTTTTTGGTAAATCTACTCGCTCAACAGGTTCTTTTCTTATCGGCGGATTTACATAAACAGAACTAAATTGATTATTAGTCGGTCTACTTATTTCACTTATTGGTGTAACTTTTATTTCTTCATATGATTTAGCATTTTCTTTTGTATTTTTTTCTAATTCATCTAATTCTTTAGAAATAGATTTAGCAATAGCATCGAAATCAATGTTTGGAACATTAACATTTTCAGTTTCAACCTTTTCAATTGGTTTATAATAAGTGTCATTAATAACTGGCTCTTCAATTATAGTAGGTTCAGTTATAATTGGCGCTACCTCTTCTTTTATTACAGGTTCTATAGCAGGTGCTACAGATACTTCTGGCTCTGTAGGTATAGTGATTTTAATTGGTTCCATAACTTTTGGCTCCACATATGATGGAGTTGGCGTTTGAACTGGCTCCATTATTACTGGTTGTGGTTCAACATAATCGGGAACTACTTGAGCAATAGGTTCAGTTATAATTGGTGTTACTGTTTCATTTATTATCGGTGTAGGCTCATTAATTATAGGCGCTACTGGTGCAATTGGTGCATCAAAATTATTTATAACAGGAGCATCAACAATTGGTGTAGGTTCTGAAACTATTTCATTTACTGGCGCAACATTTATCGGAGCAACAGGAGCTACGGGAGTTGGCGTGATTGGAGTTTCATAGCTAATAGGCACTACTGGCTCAATTGGCTCTACTGGTATAACTGGTTCATTAACTTCCAATGGCACTGGAGCTATTGGTGTTTCTAATTTTATAGAATTATTTGTTTCTTTAAAAGCATTAACATCGCTTAAACCTTCAAATTTTCTTTTCTTTTCATCTTTTTTACCAAAGAATAACACTACTAAAAATGTTACAACTAAAAAAGATATAACGGCAAATAAACCTATGCCAAAGTAATTACTTTCATATAATTTATTAAGGAAATCCATCCTTTACACCACCTTTTATTCTACTAATAAGTCTATCATATATATATTCCAAAATCAAGAAAAAAATGAAATTTTTAAATTTTACATAATTTTTACATAATTTTCAATGTTAGTAACTTTTTATAACTTTTTTATAAGTTAAATTTCTAGCAAAAAAGTGTTAAACTTATCATTTAACACCTTTAATTATTTTTCTAAATTATCAAGAGCAAAATTGCAGGCATCAATAACAAACTTTGAAAACGTAATCTTATTATTTGTTACTTTATTTATTTCTTTAATTAGTTCTTTAGGAAACCTAATACACTTATTATTAGTTTCTTCTTTTGCTTTTTCTTCTATTTTAAATTTCATAGTAACCTCGTTATTGAACTACAAATGGATCACTTGCTGTTCCTTTTCCTGTTAATGTCACATCAGCTTTCAGATTTATTACGGGGCGCACACCATACGCGCTGTCCACGTTCCAGTAGCCTAGCTGCCCTTCTGACCATATAACGAATACATGATTTTCAGTAATATTTAATTCTGCAAAATAGCTAAATTTAGATGGAGACATAGTCCAGTAATCTTGACCTATATGTAGATAATAGTTTTTATTTTGTGTTGCAATTACTCCTCCTGCCATAGAAACTTCATCTGCACTTATAAGTCCTATAGGATTGGTTAAACTTTTATTTCCTTTTGAAGACCCACTTACTGTATAGAAGTCTCCTGTTA
>CANSFH010000026.1 GCA_947646115.1 uncultured Mycoplasma sp. | reverse complement strand
ACTCGAACCTACGACCTAACGGTTAACAGCCGTGCGCTCTACCGACTGAGCTAAACGAGCAGTACTACTAAAGTATATTAAATATTATGCTTAATGTCAATACTTTTATACAAAAAATCAAAAAAATATCTCAATATGAGATATTAAATTTTTTAATAATTATTTTTCAGCAGCTGTTATAGCAGCAGCACAGTTTTCTCCACCTGGATGAACTATACAATGCTCACAAACTTTATATTCACTTTCTACTTCTGTCCATGAACCTACCATACTAAATATTAATCCAACTAAGTTAGGTATAAAGAATATAACTACTCCAGCTACAGCTCTTAACATTAATTGTTTTAAAGCTTTCTTGATTTCATCATCTTTACTAGCTACTACAGCCTTTCCTAAATCTATCATACCAAATACGATAATTAATATTGGAATAGCAATTTTAAAAACCCATAGAATCCATCCAACTACTTGCCATAATGGAGATAACTCAGTACAAATTGATGGTGCCATAATTAACATATACATTTCCTCGCTTTCTTCTATATTAATTTTAACTTATGAAAATATTATTGTCAAGTTTTTAACAATAATTATGTCAAATTTTGTTAAATATTCATTAACATCATAACGGCAATAACAAGAAGCACCATTACACCTAAACCTGTTGCAATTAGCATGCTCATTGTCTTACCTTCCATTTTATCTAAACGATTTTTATATTTCGTTTCACGAGCCTTTTGTTGTAAGTTAGAAATCGTTTTAGAAAAAGTTAATAATTGTTCTTGTTTTCTTTCTTGACGACCTAAACTTAAACGATATAAAAGTCTCATCATACGCATTGAATCTCTTACAGGATATTTTCTTGCAAATTCCATATAAGGTTCAATTGTATCATTACCAGCATTAATTTCATTAACTAGTTCTTTTAAACCTTCTTTAAATATTTCAGGAGCATCCTCCATAGATTTACCCATTGCTACTGGAACAGTATAATGCTGAATTAATATTTCTAACCCTTTTAAATAATAAGGTAACATTGTATCAATTTCATTTAAATGCTTTTTATAATAGTTTCTTAAATTTAAATAATCTACTTTAAAGAACGCAAATCCTACTATTAAACAAACTAATACATATACATATGACATATTTTTTAGTAATAAACAAAATATTACAATAATAACTATAAAAGAATTTTGTAATCTCTTATTAAATAACAAATCTGGATTTACCGAATCTCCATATTTCGCTCTAACATAAAAATCATAATCACTTTCTTTTAACTTTCTTAAATACATTTCATTATCCGCTATAAGCTTACTAATACTTATACGACCACTTTTAGTAAATATATAAAAAACAATTAAGGCAATAACTGCTATCTCTATCATTATTCTACCCCCACATCATCATTATAATATTTTTCACCAGTAAGTAAGAAATAACAATTGATAATAATTATTGCATGTAAAACTATATGAACATACCATTTATCTAAAAGTTTTACATAACTTTCTCTTCCTAGTAACACTTGCATTACTAATACTAACAAAAATAATACTAAAGCAAAGGTTATAAACTTTGTATGAAATTGCTTACGATCCATCTGATCACGATAAACTCCCTCAACCAAAGCATCAATATCCATACTCATATTTTCTAAAGCTTCTCCAGAATCTTTCGCACCTTCTTTAGTAATTTGTAAGAATAACTGATGCATATTTTTTACCATGTAATATGGATATCTTTCATTAAAATAAAGTATTGATTCATCAATAGTACCATTTTGATATGACATATTAATCATTATTTTAACATCATCAAGTACAGGATTCTCTAAAATACCCGAATCCCTAACTCCTTCTAATGATTTAACGAAACTTTGAGTAGTATTAAATTCCATTATAACGTTAGTTGTATATACTTGAATTTGTTCAAATATATATTCACTATATAATCTTTTACTTCTAAGCCAAGCCAAATATGGAATAAGTGCTATAGCTATACCACCATAAATAGCAACCATAACTAAACTATAAAAATATAAATAAGCTATACCTCCAGCAAGTCCTCCAATTACCACAATTTGTAAAGCGTAATCTTTCATTGTATATTCTTGCTTTAAGTCCTTCATCTTAGAACTTATTGTCTTAAAACTATAAGGAGCATATTTATCATATATAACGCTAAATTGTGATTTAGTAAAATTATAAAAAGATTCACTGCCATCGTTTCTACGATAAACAATAACAAATATTGCTATTAATATCCAAATAACTAACTCCATAGTATCCTCCTTTTATAATGTTTCTATTGCATCACTTTGGGAATTATTTAAATGAAACAAGTCTTCCTCTAAAATAACTCCTTGAATTGCTAAATAATCCCTTAAATGTTTCGTAGGATTTTTTAAAGTAAATCTTCCATCTAAAGTCTTTTGAAATATTGTATTTACTTGAGGCCTATTATCCTCATCAACGTAAAATTCACATATTTCCATAATCTCTCTTTGAAATCTACCTAGTTTTGCACTCATATAACCCTTTACATAAATTCCTATTTGAACATATCTATGAATAGTTGTTACAAATTGATCTACATCAATATTAGATTCTATCAAACTGTACATACGCATTGGAATTAATGCTGCTTTATCGGAGTGAATAGTTGATATAATATGGTGTCCAGAAGATATTGAGTTACGAACAGCCATAACCGCTTCTGCACTACGAACTTCCGACAGCAAAATCCAAATCGGATTCTGTCTCATACATGTTACAAGAACATCTGAATATGAAGCAATATTATTAGTTTTCATTGCTACAATATCTCTATGTGGAAATATACGATCTAAATGTAATTCCAATGTATCTTCTATTGTAATAATTTTTTCATTCTCTTTAGTTGTACTAGCTAAATATTTAACTAACTCTGTTTTACCTGAACCAGTCTCACCTGAAACTATAATATTAGCATGCCCTTGTACACAATTAAGTAAAAAGTCTAATAAATCAGCACTTACATACTCTTCATTTAAAAGTTTTTCTTTATTTAATCTAATTTTAGCAGGAGTTTTACGTATAACGAGAGCCACTCCATTAGTAGCTATCGAATCATGAATAAAGTTCATACGTAATTCTGATGATTCTGCATCTAAAAAAGGGTGTGCCATATTGAATGTTTTTCCCATAACGTTTGAACATTGGAAAGCAAGTTTTTCAATTAAAGCATTATTTATTTCTGGTCTATCAACCCTATAAACACCTCTAGACAAAGATTTAAGCCACAATTGTCCTCCATTAGTATAAGAAATATCGGTAATATCGTCTATATCTATGAATTCTTTTAAAGGCCCAAAATCTATTTGTGAAAATATTGCATCATTCATATACGCACACCTCCAATTTTATTCTTTTTATTTTTTATTCTTGATTATCAGGAACAGCTGAATCAGGAATATCAACTGTTTGTTGTTGAATTAACGTTTTTAAATATTGACTAGTAACTCTAGTTTCTCCAACTTCACTGGAATATGAAGCATTACCAGGTACTGGTATTAATTCTAAACTAGTTAACATTGTTGCTTTAGAAAGTAATAAATATAAATTATCTCCATTTTTATCAAAATTAGGTACAGCAAATAATAATATAGCTGGTACATTAGTTGTTGATGTATTTCCATAGAATAAACTATTACCATTACTATCACGAACATCTAATATTGGTAATTTTGTAATAAACTCACCATAAATAAGTTTATTATCTTCAGACTTAGATTTAACATATAAATCAATATAGTCATTAGGATACATAGAATTACCATAAGTTTTTTGTAAATTAACTGCTAAAGATACAATCTTATACCCATCTGGTATACCTAGTAAAATTCTCTTATTAATCTCATTACATTTTTTTATTTGATCTTTATAGAAAAAGCCACCTTCAGGGACACTAGCTCTTTCTCCTACACAATAACTCTCATTAGTATTAACTACATTATTATAACTTTGAATAAGAGTTTTACTACTTTTTACAGTAGATTTTAAAACTTCCATAGTTCCAACTAAATCAGCAGTAATTGCTTTTGTAGCAGCTATTGTTTTTTTAGCATAAGGAACACTAACAGTTTCTACAGCTGTATTAACACGATAATTATAACCTACATAAAGCACTACTAAACCTAGTAACACACCTATTATCGTTACAGTATTTTTATTAGATAAGAATCTTCTAATTGTTGATACGATATTTCCCATTTTTATTTCCTCCTTCTATACCGCGCTCCAGAAATTAGCTGGTGAACTTTTACTAATAGAACAACTATTATCTTGATAGTGCCACCATTCTGATGCTAAATCTCCAAGTCCTGCCTTCATCATATAATTACTTAATTTTTGCGCTGTACTACTTTTTTTAACAGCTGCTGAATATGTTTTAGAATTAGGCTTTTCATATTTAATCGCCCAAGTACTAAGCTCATGCATCGCTGTAGGAGTATCTCCCCCTCTAAGTGATGCATCAACTGCACAACCTCTATTATGCATTGATACATTTTGAGCTAAAAACCAACTTTTTCCCCAAGCATTTCCTGAACTATCTTTATCAATATTTGCTTTAACAGTTTTATCACTATTATATAAAGCTGTTAATTTACTATTTGCATATTTAGAAACACTATATGGTCTATAAGCATCATATACTACAATTGTATCTCCTGCTTTTTTAGCATTTACAGCTGCCACTTTTAATTTTTTAGCAAAACTAAATGTTCCTGGTACCCAACTATTACTATACTCACTACTATAAAGTTTTTTACCAGTAAGATCTGGAATATTTTTACCAGATGATTTATACATACTAGATGATGCATTTAAAATTTGAAATGAGGCTTCAGGAATATATTTCACCATATTTATAGCCATATCTTTATTAGCTACCCAGCCACATTTTCCATTATAAGATACACCCCATTTATCTGCATCAGCATTTTCCCCCAAAATATCAAATTTCACTCCTGGACTAGCAGTACCAGTAGATTTTTTAAAATCTGAAGCTTCATATATTTTACTAGAAATCATTGCTGTACCTTGAATACCTTTTAATAAAGTAGTCTTTATACCATTTCTGCAAACATCACCCGTATTTGATCCGACATTTGATCCTGAACTAGAACCATTATTTGAATTATTTCCAGTATTACCAGTGTTTGATCCTGAACTAGAACCATTATTTGAACTATTTCCAGTATTACCAGTATTTGTTCCTGAACCAGAATTATTATTAGATCCAGTGTTTGTTCCAGAGCCAGAACTGTTATTAGACCCAGTTCCAGCTCCAGTATTTCCACTTATATTTGACCCAGAGCTAGAGTTATTATTAGATCCTGAATTTGAATTACCAGAATTAGTAGTTACTTCTTCAGCATGTACCTGTATTATAGCATCTACTCTATTTACTGTATCATAACTTGCATTTATAAAATCTGTTCCACTATTACTCTTAACTTCTACACTTACTTTTGGTGGTGCTTCATATAATGCATAAAAGTTAATTTCATATTGATCTGTTGCACTCATTACTTCTGCAGTCATTCTTATGAATACTTCCATAAATTTTTCTTTATTTATTTTCACTTCATTATAATCTCTATAATATCCATAATCAACTGACTCTAACAATGATGCTTCTGCTATTTCTTTTGTACTTAAATATCCTTGGTTTGTATTTGTTGTTAACCCTTGTACTCCTATTGAAAAGCCTACTATTGCTACTCCAAATACTATTAACCAATATCCCCAATAAGAACTTTGCAAATCAAACATCTCCTTTCTGATTATAGAAAGTATTTATTTTAATAATAAACGCTTTTTACCATATTATTAATTTATCTAGTAGTTACTTCTTCAGCATGTACCTGTATTATAGCATCTACTCTATTTACTGTATCATAACTTGCATTTATAAAATCTGTTCCACTATTACTCTTAACTTCTACACTTACTTTTGGTGGTGCTTCATATAATGCATAAAAGTTAATTTCATATTGATCTGTTGCACTCATTACTTCTGCAGTCATTCTTATGAATACTTCCATAAATTTTTCTTTATTTATTTTCACTTCATTATAATCTCTATAATATCCATAATCAACTGACTCTAACAATGATGCTTCTGCTATTTCTTTTGTACTTAAATATCCTTGGTTTGTATTTGTTGTTAACCCTTGTACTCCTATTGAAAAGCCTACTATTGCTACTCCAAATACTATTAACCAATATCCCCAATAAGAACTTTGCATTGTCTGTACCTCTTATTGATATGATGGACCAATCATACTCTTATCAGAGATTGATCCATTCCATAAAGTAAAGTATTGTGTATTATTGTCACCAACATTACGATATTCTGTAGCAATACTTTCATTTACACTACCACCATAAGTACCATTCATATAATCACTTACAAATGAACTATAACAAGCAATTTCTTCATAACCACCTAATTTATAACAATCTAGAGTTTGATTTGAATATCCGCCTTCTTTTTCTACACTTTTGTTATATCTTCTAACTTCAGCAGCTGAAGATCCATTCATTGTAATACTAAATATTGGCGTACTATCATATATTGAATTTCCAGCACCCTCTATTGCTTCTATTGTAGCAGCAGCTTTTTCATTCTTATCTTTACTCCAGTTATATGAGTTTGTACCATTAGGGAACATATTATTAAGTGAAACTTTCTTTTCTAAAATAGAACTTCCAGCGTTTGTATCATAAATACATCCTAATCCAATACATTCATGGATACAATCTCCACCTTCACAATAATCTTCACCACAATTTGGACCAACACATTCAACTATACAATTATCTGTACAAGTCTCATCAAAATTACAAGTCCAACCTGTTTCTGAAACTATATTAACTAAATAAGCACAACTATAAACTAACGCATTTTCACTAATAACTGCTGTTGGAGCTCCTGCATAACGACCTAAATTATCATTACTAGAATCATCATAGAACTCACCAAAATAATTAACATTTACTGTATATTTATAAATACCACGATCAGTATTTAAACTAACAGGTAAACTATTTTCTAAAGCAACATTATCATCAGCATCATTTATAACAATTTCACCACTTGGATATACATTATAGAATAGTGTTTTTGGCTTATAACTAGCTTCAATATTAGATTCTTTCTTTGCATAGTTAGCGTTAGAAATATTATAATATTCTTCACGATCTTCTATTTTACATACACTAGATTCGCCTTCAGCATAACATACAACATAAGGAACTTTCTTTAAAGTTTGACTTCTACTAGTTGCAGATGCTCCACTACAATTTTCATAATCTTTATCAACATTTCCTTTACCTTCACAGAACCATTCTGAATCTGTACTAGATGCTCCACGTTGTTCATCCATTTGACCAATTAAGCCAAACTTATTTAAATAACTTTCTTGATAATCATAATAAACATCTGGTTGATAATTCATTTCACTTGTCCATGAATCATTAGTACATTCATGATACATTTGAATTGTTTTTTGGTATTCTTCTCTAGTAGCATCTAATATTGCCTTTTTTTCTTCAGCAATTGCCATTAAGTCAGCATAATATTCACTGTCTTTTACATGAATTGGTTTTGTGCCTGTATAATACGTACAAGTATAACTTGAACAATCACTACAAGGTTCTACAGGATCACAGCTACTGCATCCTCCACAACAATCAGAACTTACATTAGCAGTTGCCGAAGGACTAGGTTCTTCATATTCATATCTATGAGAATCATTTACTCCTTGTTTTTTTTCTTCAACTTCAATAGCTCCCGTATCATAATCTTTCTTTGTAATTACTTGCCAATCATCTACTGTAGCTCTAGAATTCCAAGTTGGTTTATATGAAGTAGTGCTCTCACTACCACAACAACTACTAGGACATCCTGATACATAAGAACCTGTATCTTGACCATAATTTTCTTCCACTGCTAATTGATACCATTTGCGATATTCATTATAATCATTAACCATTTTTTCTTGTAATTTAATTATATCTTTATTATATTGTTCTCTATCTATTGTATTTGTATAACATACTTTAGTACCTTCTACTTTAGCTTTAAAAGTAAAGTAACGACCTGCATTAACCATTTTAGCAGTAGGCATTGTCATAATATAATCTTCTTTACAAGATACAACACAATATTTATTTTCAGCCAATTGATGTGAAGTATAAGTATTATCTTTTTGATCTTTAACACCAGGAGCACCAGTATAACCTTTTTCAGAGTTTCCATTAGCATCTACTGTTTTTTGATCATCAATCTTACTAACAAAGCAAGCTTTAATACTATCAGCATCTGGATTATCAGGTCCAGGTCCTAAAATCTTAACTTCCTTATCATCATTAGTTGAAACTATTAAATCGTTATTTGAATCACAACATTCAAATGTCTCAAAATATGTATCACAAGTGAAATCACAATTTTCTTCATATTGTTTACAAGCTTCCTTGTCTCCACCCATATTACAATTAACATCTAATTCATCACAAGCGCTACATCCAGCTTCAAAAAATTCATTACATTCATCACTATCAATGCTTCCAGATGCTTCACAAGCTTCCTTTAAAGATGTACAATCACATGCTTCAGTTAGATTAACTTCTCCCTCAAGGCCACCATCAGTTGCTTCTGGAGCTCCATCATCATCTTCATTTTTTGTTACGCTAACATAACGTTGATCATTAGTAATTTTACCTTGTTGATCACTTCGAGCATACCATACAACTCCTGTATATCCTGGGAATAAATTATTACTAGCATTACTATCACTAAAAGAATATCCTAAATTAAATTTCATTGGTTGACCACCACATTTAAGATCCTCTTCATAGCCTTCAAATCTAACTGTAACAGATATTTCAGCATCTCCATCAACAGCAAGATTTTCAAGTATATTTTGTCCAAGAGAACAATTATCTTTACATATATTAGTACCATTTACTGTAATATCAACTATTTTAGGTTCTCCACTAGCTCCAACTGTTTCTGCGCCTTCTGCATAAGCTAGATTATTAAATATAAATGAAGCTTTTTTATCATTTGTAAAATTGCTTAATTTAAAATTATATTTCATATCTAAAGTACGTAGTTCACCTTTAGCAGTACTTTGCACTTGAACTCCACCATTTAAAACTTCACCACTTGAAGGAGTTACATTAGCACTTCCTCCTTCAGGATCAGTTACATTACTAGCGGCTTGTGAAGCTTTTTCTATAGCTTGTTTAAATAATTCTTGAGCCTCTTTAACTAAAGTACCACCATCATCAGCTAATGTATAACCATTCGTATTTTCATTGTTATTAACATCAAAAAATGCGCCACCAGGAATAGCATCTCTTATTGTATTATAAGAGTTTTTAATGCTTTCATCACCATTTTTTATCCAACTTTGCATAGAACCAACAATAGCTTTAGTAAAAACATCATCATTAGCTTTTGCCTGTAAACAAGCTTCTTTATCTTGTCCATTAACAAGATAAGCATATTCACATTCTTTAGTATTAGCACTACTAGTTTGAGAAAGACCAAATAATTGGTTAACTGATCTAATAGCTAAACTAACTGCTCTATATTCATCTGAAGAAGGAGAAACATTGCTTTTTGAAGTTAAAATTTCCATAATAGCAATATCGTGAATATAAGTATTTATACTCTTTTCGCCTTCTCTATTGTTAAAATCATCTGTTAAAAATCTTGATGCATATAATTTAGTAGCTCCACCCTTATTTGCATCTAAACAGTAAACTGGACTTCCAGCATTATCAGTAGCTCCAGTATAACTATAATATTTATATGTACTACTTCCTGCTAATGGTGTACCATCAGCATTTTTTACATACATATTTAAATCACCAAAAGTTTTTACATTTTCTTTTGTTTTAGTAAAATCAGTAGTTTTTCCTGGATTATAACTTCCTGTAGGTGCTGCAACTACAGGTTTACCATTAACCATTTTACAAGTATAACCCTTTGCTACTGCTTCTTCACAATTTTCAAAAGCAGCAACATTTTTTGTGCCAACCAAAGTTGTACATAATAATGTAATAATAATTAAATTAGCTTTTTTTAAGAAATTTTTCATATTACTCTCCTTTGCTTTCTTATTATTATCACTGTAACTATTCCCCCTGCTACAATGACTACTAATGTAGTAACACCAATCATCACTTTATGCTTTTTAACAAAAGCAATAAATCCCTTTTCTTCTTCTTCTTTTTTTTCTTGCCCATCTTTATCAATTAAGCCTTGACGATATTTACTAGCTAATGATTCAAAAGTATAAAAATCAACTTGTGGCACTGTTAAATATTCATAACACAAATAAAACTCTTTTATTCCATCACATATTTGATAATTACTGTAATCGTTATATAAAGGTGTAGTTAAATGTGTAGTATAAATCTTCTTATTAGGACAATTTGTTTTATCAGAAGTATAAACTTCAATTGTAAAATCAGTTATTTCCCACAAATTACTCCATTTAAAGCTTATTACTCCATCTTTAGCATCTTTATATGTATAAGTTTTAGTTTCTTTATCAATACTATCTATAACTTTAACATAAAGATTTTCGGTAACATTATTTATATAAATTTCATGATATACAGAAATTACCGGAGTAATATCATCAGGATCACCATCTGGTGGATCTACATCCAAATAAGCCTCTGTTTTAGGCTCGTAACTTACTTTAATATTGTAAGCTTCTTTGTTTAAATTAACTTCTTCTTCTGCTGTACACGCCGCACTAACACTACCAACACTCATAAAGAAAGTAAGTAATGCAAGCAACAATGTTTCAATTTTTCTCATAGTATACACCAACCTCTAACCAAAATTATAACATGAAACAAGTATTTTTTCAACATAAATAAACAGTTATAAAAGCAAGAAAAATAATAAAAAAAAGAAGACAAAATTGTCCTCTTAAATAACTGTCATTAAAGTAAATATTACAAGTAAACAAATTAACATTCCAAGTAAGAATTTCCAAATGTATTTTAACCATTCAGTATATTTTACTTTTAGACTTGTAAGTCCAATACCAAGTATAACACTTGTTGGAATAAAGAATTGAACAAATCCATATAAACTTGTAAATATTACAAAGATTGGATTGATATAGTCACTAAATTCTTGCGCTAAATAACCACCAAATAGAAATCCTGTATATCCTAAATCAGTATGGAATACATTGGCTAATAATGAAGTCAAACTCATAGTAGCTAAATTAAATCTATCTGTTACACCTAGTAATCTGTTAGCAATAGTAGCAATATATGGTGACATATAAACTACTACTAAAAGAGCAAATGCTCCTACTACACATAAAATAGGCTTAATCATTTTTTTAGCACCACTTATAAAACTATCAAAAAATTCATCAAGTTTAATTCTGTAAGCTAAACCAAGTATTATAGTAAATAAAATTATAATAGAAGTTATAGAGAATAAATCCCAAGTTCCTAAAGCTCCCATATTAGAACCTAATAAATCTTTAAATATAAAGAAGTTCTCACCAATAGTAACTTTATTTATACTTTCATAAAATTCATTAAATATACTAATATTAAAGTTATTACTCCATCCCATATAACCCATAATAGTTAAGACAAATAGTAATAATCCAATAACTACTAATGGAATAACATTAGCTTTTTTATTTTCTTTAACTTCTTCAGTTAAGAAAATCTCTGCTCCTTCTTCATTTTTACTTTGCTTGTTAAGATGAATTAAAGTAAAGAAATTAAATAGTACTAATCCAAATACTAAAATTCCCACTCTAACTAAAATTGTAGCTAAAATAGTATCATGAATACTTCCTTCTGTCCCCATTATTGCTTCCGCAAAATTTAAAAGACCATCTGTACCATAAGTAGCTCCTAAAACTCCCACTAACATAGCTCCAAATGTTGTTGCAAATATTGTCATTTTATCTAATTTCATTTTATTTAAAATTGAAATAATAAAAGGAACTAATATTAATATTGCATAAGTCTGAGTAAGAACGCTTGAAAGTATAGCAATAATACTAGAAAAAACTATAACTGCAACTTTCTTATTAAGCTTACTAGCAATGCTTGTAACTAATTTTTGATAAGCACTTGTCTTAACTGCAACTCCATACAAACCACCTAATGCTAATAAAAATAATATTTTATCTATACTAAAATAAATAGCATAATATATTATCCAGACAATATCATTTAGTCCAACTCTTTTAAGTGCATTTTCAGTTATAAAACCAGTTGCATTTAATTCCCCATTAGGAATTAACCAAGTTAAGACTATAGCTACTAGAATAAATAAAATAATACCTTTAAGTAAACCATATCTTTTTTCTTTTTTCTTCATAAAATCCCTCCAACTATGATTATAACACAAAAAATCTCAAATAAAAGAGGATTTTCTAATTTTTTTATGAATTTTATGTGAAATATGTCGTTATAGTGAAAATAAAAGTCTAATTTTAGCATTTATGTAAACTAAAAAAGCTCACTTAAACGTGAACTTAATCTCTAGATTTCATAGTCGGGAATAATAATACATCACGTATTGATTCTTGTTCTAAAAAAAGCATACAAAGTCTATCAATACCATATCCAATACCTCCAGCAGGTGGCATACCATATTCTAATGCTTCAACAAAATCCATATCTATATCATTAGCTTCGTCATTTCCCAGATTTTTTTCTGCTAATTGCGCTTCAAATCTTTCTAATTGATCATCAGGATCATTTAATTCAGTATAAGCATTAGCAAACTCTTTTCCGCCAATAAATAATTCAAAGCGATCAACAAAACGTGGATCTTCAGGATTTTTCTTTGTAAGCGGTGAAATCTCAATTGGATGTCCATAAAGAAAAGTTGGTTCAATTAATGTTTCTTCTACATAACGTTCAAAAAATAAATTAATTATATGACCTATTGTTTTTTCATGTTCTTCAACTTTTATTTTATGTTCCTCTGCTAAATTTAAAGCTTCTTCTAAACTCATTTCTCTTTTAAAATCAATTCCTGTTTTTTCTCTAATAGCATCAGTCATACTAATTCTTTTCCAAGGGCCTTCTAAATTTATATCATAACCACTAAATTTATAAGTCATTTTCCCTATACAATTTTTAGCTATAGACTGAAACATTCTTTCTGTAAGATCCATCATGCCGTCTAAATCACTATAAGCTAAATATGCTTCCATAAGTGTAAATTCTGGATTATGTCTTGGATCCATACCTTCATTTCTAAATACTCTACCTATCTCATAAACAGCTTCCATCCCCCCAACTAATAATCTTTTTAAAGGTAACTCTAAAGCAATTCTAAGATACATATCTAAATCTTGAGTGTTATGATGAGTCACAAAAGGTCTTGCTGAAGCTCCTGTAAGTAAAGTAGCTAAAAGTGGTGTTTCAACTTCTACAAATCCTTCATTATCCATAAAGTTTTGAATACATCTAATAATTTTTGGACGCATAAAAGCTACATTTCTAGATTCTTCATTCATAATTAAATCTACATATCTTCTTCTATAACGTTCTTCAATATCTGTTAATCCATGAAACTTTTCTGGCAGTGGTTTTAAAGCCTTTACTAAATGAGTATACTCTAAACATTTTATTGTAACTTCCCCTGTTTTAGTTTTCATTACTTTTCCATAGACACCTACAATATCACCAATATCCGCAGATTTAAATAAATTGTATGCTTCTTCCCCAATATCATTAATTGAAATATATACTTGGATAGAATCAGTTTTATCTTTTATACTAAAGAAAGATGCTTTACCCATTTTTCTAATAAACATTATTCTACCTGCAATAGTAACTGTATCATTCATTTCTTCAAATTTATCATGTAAAATATCTTGATATTTAATTTTTATATCTTTGGCAAAGCCTGTTCTTTTAAATTGATGACCAAAAGGATCAATTCCTAATTCTCTTATCTTTTTAGCTTTTTCTCTTCTAACTAATTCTTGCTCTGTAAATTCACGCATATAATTCACTCCTTGCATAAATAATATTACCACAATTACTAAAATCTTTCAAACAAAAAAAGAATAACTTTAAAGTCATTCTATATTTTATAAATCTTATTAGATTTTTTACTTATGAAATACACACCTGCAATAGCAGCTAAACCTCCAGCAATAGCAATATATGGTACTACATTACCTGTTTGAGGATTATCTGGTTTATTAGGTTCATCATCAGGATTTGATGGATTTCCTGGATTAGTATTTCCTTCACAAGCAGCTTTATACTCATCTTCTGTTACTAATTTACCATTATTATCAAAATATTTTCCATTAACATTTGAACATTGAGTTGAAAGTGGCGCATAAGATAAATTACAATTTTTATTATCAGGATCAACTATTTCTGCCATCACTGTTGCAAGTTCTGTTTCTTTATTTATTGAAGTTCCACTTCTTAATTTAAACACATAAACTCTCGCATTATAACCATCTTGTTGGGTAGTAACAAAATTACCTACTTTTTCAAAAGCGCCGTCATCAACAACATCTGTAATTTTTACATTCAAAGTTTCTAGAAAAGCAATGTAAACATAACCTGATGCGTTAGTTTTAGTTACTGTATATTTTTGAGTTATATAGTAACCACTTTTATCAGATTTTTGAATCCAATCACTTTCTTCAACGTTAATTGTCCCATACATAGTGCCTGCTGATGATGAAGACTTAGCTAGAGCTCCTACAGGTACAACTACAAACATCATTGCTATTAAGCTTAATAAAGATATTATTTTTTTCATAACACAACCTCTTCTACTTTAACTATTATAACCAAATTATAACACAAAAATGTAAAAAATAAATATTTTTTTGTTAAATATTTAAAAAAATGTCAATTTATGTTATTATAATAATGGTGGCGAACTGTGAAAAAGATACTGATAAATATAAAAAATAATACAATAGCATTTTCATATAGTACTAGTAAAACTATTAATGATGACCTTATTAATACTAATCTTATTAGTAATAATGAGCTAATTTTTAGTGATATTTATATTAAAGATAATCTTAAAATTCTTACATCATTTATTAAAGAGTTATCTTTACAATATAATATTAATACTTGTATTATTTCCAAAATATCTTTAGCCCCTCTTATATTAAGTATCCTTTCTAAAGCAATTAGTATTGTAAATATTAATATTTTAGAAGAATCTCCATTAACTTACACAATATGTGAAAGTATAATTAATTTAAAACATATAAAAAAATTAAGTTGCTATACCCTTCAGCCATTTATGATTGAACTATTAGACAAAAATAACATTATTTGCGAAACATGTGGTGAAATATTTTATTTAAGCAACTTTACAGAAAAAAATAATCTTCTAAACTTTTCTAATATTTATTATAAAACAAATATTAGAATAACTCTCCCTCTATCTTTAGAAGATTTAAAAGACTTTACCGATTTTTGTAAAATAAATAAATATTTAAAAACTATTCATATAAATAAATTAATTCCTAATGAATTAGAAAGTTTAATTAAATTATTATCATCATATGGTAAAAATAATTTAAAAGTAATAATTCATGAAAATATTAATAGTGAAAAAACAATTAATTATTTACGTGAAACCAATAAAATATATAAAAGAAAATATAAAATCTACTTATCTTTAGAATATTCTAGAGAGTATCTTGATAAAAATATTTTTAGACAAACTATCGTTAATACTTTAAAAGTATGTGGATTAATTATTTCTAGTCTTGTAGTTTTAGTAGTTACTTATATCGGCATTTCTAATTATGTAGCTTTTAAAGAAGTAACCGCAATCCAAAATAATTTATCAAATGTAATCAAAGATACTTCTGAAGAAGAAGTTAAAGAAATGGTTGATAAAAAAAATGAGGAAAACAATCAAAATGAAGAAATATCTAAAGATAAAATAAAATATATTAGTAACTTTGCCCTTGCTTCTTTATTAAGTGTTAACGATGAAGTAATTGGCGAACTAAAAGTTAATAATACTAATGTTGACTATCCCGTTGTTCAAGCTAGCGATAATGACTACTATTTATCTCATAATATTAAACGCGAGAAAAATAAAAATGGCTGGATTTATATGGATTATCGTAATAATCCTATGAATCTAGATAAAAATAATATCATTTATGGCCACAACATGTATTACAGTAGTGTTATGTTTAGTACTCTTCATAAAGCTAGTAATAAGAATTGGTATACTAACCCTGAAAATCAAATAATAACTTATAATACTTTATATGAAAATATGAAATTTCGAATTTTCTCAATATATCGTATTCCTAAAACCAGTGACTACTTAAAAGTACATTTTAAAGATGATCTTGATTTTTTAGATTTCATTAAAATGATTAGCGATCGAAGTATTTACGACTTTAATGTACCAATTAATTCAGATGCTAAAATTATTACTTTATCAACCTGTTCAGATAACGGTACTAAACGACTAGTAATTCATGCTGTCTTAATAGATTAAAACCAAGCAAATGCTTGGTCAGACTGTAGACAAACCCCACATTTTAAAATGTGGGGTTTTCTCTCGGAATAAT
>CANSFH010000025.1 GCA_947646115.1 uncultured Mycoplasma sp. | reverse complement strand
TCGGAGCTCGACTACTTATAACATTTAATCCTTTAAATATTTATTACACATCATTTTCCATGCCGCTTGGCAAAAATTAGTCGTTCTGGGTTGGTTTAGTAGGTTTATTTCTATAAAGTGAAATTTCTCGAAAGACTGGCAGGCAAATATAAGAATTGAGGACCAGATATGAAAAGAATTGGAAACATCTACGAAAAAATTATTGATTTAAATAATATTGAATTAGCAATTGCCAAAGCTTCAATAGGTAAGGCACACAGAAAGTCGGTAGAAAAGATCCTAGATTCGCCGACTTACTATGCTTTACAAGTACAACAACTATTGAAAGAAAAAAAGTATAATCCTAGTCCATACATTGAGATGAAGATAAGAGATGGTGCAAATAGAAAAGAAAGAACAATATTTAAACCGCATTTTTATCCTGATCAAGTGATTCATTGGGCATTGATTTTACAAATCGAATCATTACTAATGAGAGGAATGTACGAATTTTGTTGTGCCTCTGTTAAAAATAGAGGTATAATGCGGGGAATGAATTACTTAAAAAGAATTTTGGTACAAGATAGGAAATATACTAAATATTGTTTGAAATTAGATGTAAAACATTTTTATCCTAGTATTAACAAAGAAACTTTAAAAAATAAGTTTAGAAAGATCATAAAAGATAAAGATACATTGTGGTTAATAGATGCTATTATTGATAGTTCTAAAGAGGGTGTTCCTATTGGGAATTACACATCACAATGGTTTGCTAATTTTTATCTGCAGGATCTAGATCATTTTATTAAAGAAGAATTGCATGTTAAATATTACATAAGATACATGGATGATATGGTATTATTTTCAAATAATAAAAAAGAATTAAGAAAAGTGAAATATGCTATTGATGAATTTCTAGTAAAAGAATCATTAACTATAAAAGAAAATTGGCAGCTATTTAAAACTGATAGTAGGCCGATAGATGTTTTAGGATATAGATTTTATCGAGGATATACAACATTAAGGCGAAGTAACTTTTTAAGGATCAAGAGGCGAGCTAAAAAGATTTCTAAAAAAGAGAAATTGAATTATCACGATGCAGCAGCTATGTTAAGTTATAGTGGTTGGTTAAAACATTGTGATTCTTATAATTATACTCAAAAATATGTAAAACCATATATAAACTATAAAAAATGTAAGGAGGTCATTAGAAATGCGAGTAGAGAGCAGAGAAAGGCCTGCAAATAGTTTTATTTTGGATAATAAAAAAGGTAACTTAATTGAGGTTACTTTTTTTGATGACATTAAATCCGAAATGAGAAAAGAGCAGGATTCAGACAATGAAGTAGAGGTTTTTACTTATAAAGTATATAAGATCACAACTACTTTTAGAGATGATCTAGAAGAGCACATACAGAATAATTTAAATGATTGGTTAGAATCATTGAAAGAACAAGAAAAAAATTCCTTGGCATCTGAAATAAGAGAAAAAAGAAATAAGTTACTAGAGGAAAGTGATAAGTATATGATTTTAGATCGTTTGACAATGAATTTTCCTCAAGAAATATCTTTAACTAATGTCGTTTCAGTATTAAAAGATTTTTTTAAAACTTTATCTAATATTAAAAATGGATCTTGGGCGAAATATAGACAGGAATTAAGGGATCTACCTAATCAAAAAGGTTTTCCTTATGATGTTAAATTCCCTGATAAACCAGAAGAATAAAAACAAGGGTTTTAATGGAAACTGTAACATTAGGTCAATTTTATACATTTCTATTATTTGCTAGTGGATTAATAACAGCAATCGCAACACCTATCATAGCAATGTATAGATGGTATAAAAAGAAAATTGAAGATAAATTCATTGCTATGAGCAATAGAATAGATTCATTAGAAAAAAAAGATAAAGTTCACGAAGATTATATTCAAAGCAGCAAAGATGAATTTAATCTATTAATAAGAGGTCAATTGGCTTGTTTAAAAGGATTAAAGGAACAAGGATGCAATGGTCCAGTAACTCAAGGAATAAATGATATAGAAGAATATCTATTACATAAATCTCATGAATAGGAGGA
This sequence comes from uncultured Mycoplasma sp., assembly GCA_947646115.1. Taxonomy (GTDB): domain Bacteria; phylum Bacillota_I; class Bacilli_A; order RF39; family UBA660; genus Caccenecus. The sequence goes on along the minus strand of CANSFH010000025.1, from coordinate 19,597 downwards.
ATTTGAGATATGTTAAATAATTTAATAACAATAGCGATGCTATTAGCTGTTTTAGGGGTACTATATATAACTAATACAGTACTAGGTGCAGTTATTGGTAGTCAAAAAACAAAATTTGAATGGAAAAAGATAGGCAAAGGAATGTTAAAAGCATTTCTTTTTTGTTTATCTTTTTTAGCATATTGTTTTTGTCTTGAGGTGCTACCAATAATTCTTTTAAGAATTAATGTAAGTGTTCCAAATGATCTTATTACTTTTTTAGAAATAGTAGGGATTACATTAACAGCTTATAAAAAATATACAACTGATTGTTTTGCAAAATTACAAGTTATTTTAGGTATCGACACTAATACAAGTGTAGATATAGATTCTAAAGAAAGGAATGATGGTTAGATGGAAGAAAAAGAAACAAAGGTAATTGAAGATCGTATATCAGATTCTGAATATGTAGAACAACTGCCAGAAGATTATGTAGAAGTACCAACAGGAACAGAGGGTACTGCCAATTTAGAAAATAATAATATCGAATAGGAGGAATTAATTATGAAAAGATGGGGAATAGACATTTCAACTTGGCAAAGAGGAATTGATTTAGCCAAAGCAAAAAGTGAGGGAGTAGAATTTGCTATTTTAAGAGCAGGTTTTTCTACTACTAAAGATAATCAATTCGAAACTTTTTACTCACAATGTAAATCATTAGGAATACCTGTAGGAGCATATTTGTATTCATATGCTACTACAGTAGAACAAGCAAAATCAGAAGCAAGGGCCTTATTAGGATTTTTAAAAGGTAAACAATTCGAATATCCTATATGTTTAGATATGGAAGATAAATGTCAAAAAAGATTATCTAAAGATACAAACGATGCTATGATCAGAGCTTTTGGGGAAATTATCGAAAGTGCTGGTTATTGGTTCTCTGTATATACTAATGTGGATTTTTACAACAACTATTGTCATGGTAAGACTTTAAATTCAAAGTATGATTGGTGGATGGCTCGTTGGAGTTCAGTAGCTTATACTGGTTATAATTGTGGAATGACACAATTTGGAGGCGAAACTAATTATATAAGAAGTCATACTGTAGCAGGTAGAACAGTAGATCAAAACTATGCTTATTATGACTATCCTGCTTTAATGAAACAACATGGTTTAAATGGTTATAGTAAAACTGGTGGTAATACATCAACACCTAGTACACCAACTAATACAAAGTCAGTAGATACTTTGGCTCACGAAGTTATTAATGGATCATGGGGAAATGGAACAGATCGTAAAAATAGATTAACTGCTGCAGGTTATGATTATTCGGCTGTACAAAATAGAGTTAATGAAATACTTGGATCTAAAAGCCAATCTAGTGCTGAATATTATATAGTGAAAAAGGGTGACTGTTTATGGAATATAGCAGTTAAGTATTATAATAATGGAAATATGTACACTACTATAAAAAAATTAAATGGTTTAACTTCTGATACAATTTATGCAGGTCAAAAATTAAGAGTAAAATAAGTTATAAAGATACTAACTCATATTCTGGGTTAGTTCTTTTTTTATGCCTTTAGATTTGTGTGATATCTAAATAAGTGATAAAATATATTAGAGGTTGTATTTATGATAGAAAAGATAATAAAGAATTCAATTAAATGTAAACATTGTGGTGATATCATAGTATCAAAAAACACCCACGATTTTGTGACTTGTAAATGTGGTTGTTGTAGTGTTGATGGAGGAAATAGTTATATTAGAAGATGCTTTACTAATTCTACAGATGACTACGAAGAATTAAGCGAAATTGAGTATATCGATGATAAAAAAGATCATCCGATTAAAAAAGATACCTAAAACCATTTGGGGATGTTAATGGTAGAACAAGTAGGACAGTAGCAATTTGGTATTTATTAAATAATGGTCGATATCCTTTTGTAACTTTTAGTGAAACGATACCATTTACAAGGAAAGAATATTTAAAACGTATTGAAGAGGGACGTTTGCAAGGGGATATTACTTTATTTTTAAGATATATGTTACAAATTACAAAAAAAGAATTAGAAAAAGAAAGTATTATACGGGCAATAAATCATAGTTTAGATGAAGAATTGACTTTAGAAGAAATACAAACTTTATCATACTTTTTAGAAATGAAAGATGATATTAATGTAAAAAATTTAATTATAATGTATCATCGTTTTAATGATGGCCTTGATGATCCAACTGTTTATCAAAGAAAGATAGAACCTTTAATTAAAAAAGGAGTGCTTATTCCTCAAGCTAAAACAAATGGCATTTTATGGTCAGGGTTTGCTAATTTTAGAATTATTTTAAATCCTGATCTTATAGGTGACCAATTATTAAAAGTTCCAAGTTTAGGTTTAAGAAGATTTTTAAAATAGTTTTTGTGATATAATAAAGATTGAGGTGACTATTTAATGCGAATTAGAGATTATGGAATTATTATAGGGAATGGTAAAACGGGTGAACTTAATAAAATAACTGATGTACCTGGTGTTAAAGTGGGACATTATACTTTAAAAAATAAAGATCATAATACAGGAATTACTGCTATAATACCAGTTAATGATAATATTTTTATAAATAAAGTGATGGCAGCAACTTATACTATTAACGGGTTTGGTAAATCAATAGGATTAATGATGATTGATGAATTAGGTTCTATTGAAACACCTATTATTTTAACAAATACTTTAAATGTGGGAAAAGTTGCTGATGCGGTTATTTCATATACGATTAATGAATGTAAAAAAGAAAATCTGGAGGTTTTATCTGTTAATCCAATCGTTGGGGAATGTAATGATTTTATGCTTAATAATATTACTCACAGATGTTTAGAAGAAAGAGAAGTTTTAGAAGCGATAAACGATGCTAAAACCAATTTTTTAGAAGGTAGTGTTGGAGCAGGATCTGGTACTGTTTGTTTAGGATTAAAAGGGGGAATTGGCTCTTCTTCAAGGTTAACTTTGATTGATGGTAAGTATTATACAATTGGTGTTTTAGTTCAAACTAATTTTGGAGGAGTGAATGATTTAATAATTAATGGTGAAAAAGTTGGTGAAAAACTAAAAGATAAATTAGAAGATATGGCTTCAAGTAAAGGTTCCATAATGATTGTGGTTGCAACTGATTTACCAGTAACAGAAAGACAACTTAAAAGAATTTTAAAAAGAACTGAAGTTGGTCTTGCTAAAACAGGATCTTATATTGGAAATATGAGCGGGGACGTTGTAATTGGTTTTTCAACTGCTAATCGCTTAAATAAAATGGCTAATGGTAATTTTCGAGATTATAAAGTTATTAGCGAAGAAAAACTTGATTATGTATTTAGACAAGTTGCAGATGCGACTGAAGAAGCAATATTAAATTCTCTTGCTATGGCAGAAGAAGCAACTTTTAACGGTAAGACTCGTTATAGTTTAGCTGAATTATATTTGAAAGATTATTTAGAAAATAAACAATATGAAGTTTTTATAAAAAACTTTCCCGTTATCAATCAATATCCTAAATATCCTGTTGGTTGCGAATCAGTAGCTCTTTGTACTTTACTTAAATATTATGGTGTAGATGTAACAGTAGAAGATATTATTGATAATTTAAAGAAAGGAGAAAGACCACATTTTGAAGGGGAAGAAATGTTTGGTGGTGATCCTGAAAGAGAGTTTTTAGGTGATCCTAAAGATGTATATAGCTATGGTGTTTTTGAGAATCCAATAATTGAAGTGGCTAATAAATTTAAACCGGGGATAAAAGACGGAAAAGGAATGGATTTTTTAGAGGTTTTAAATTTAGTTAAAAAAGGATATCCAGTTCAAGTATGGGCGTCTATTGATGCAAAGAATCCTTCTATATCTGATAAAAGTTGGATTGATAGAAAAACTGGTAACAAAATATTATGGAAAAAGCCTGAACATAGTTTAGTTGTAATAGGCTATTCTAAAGATAAAGTTGTGGTATCGGATCCTGATAAAGGGTGTATACGTGAATTAGATAGAAATGCTTTTCAAGAAGCTTATAATTTCTTTCAAAAAAGAGCATTATATTATGAAGAAAAAAATAAGAAGAAAAAAATAACTTATAAAATAATTATATAAGTTATTAAGCGTTTGGTTAAAAGAAATTTTTTAGTGGCATTTTAGATTTAAAAATGATACAATTATTTTAGTTAAAGCGATGGTGATTTAATGAATCCAGTAGATATAGGTAAATTTATTAATGAACAAAGAAGAAAAAATAATTTAACTCAAAAAGAACTTGCTGATAAATTATCGGTTACAAGTCAAGCAATATCAAAGTGGGAAAATGGAAGAGGAATTCCTGATATTGAAATGCTTAAAAAACTTAGTGAGATATTTAATGTAAATATTGAAAATATTTTAGAAGGAAAAGAAAATAAATTTAATAGAAGAAGTAAATTTAGATATTTAATTTTAGCTTTCATAGCATTTTTAGTTATAATTGGATGTTTTATTTTAATTTTAAATAATAAGGAAAGTACTTTTAATTTTTATTCGATTGCAACAGATAATGATGCATTTTTAGTCAAAGGGGTTGTTGCTTTTGATAAGAATAAAAAATCAATTTATATTTCGGAAGTTCTTTATAATGGTGATGATGAAAGTGAATATACAGCAGTAGAGTGTATTTTATATGAAGCTTTAGGAAATGTAGAGAAGAAGATTAGTAAATGGGGAGATATTAAAGATAAAAATTCTTTAAATTATTTGAGTGTTTTATTAAAAGAAGTGGAATTTAATATAGATAATTATGATTGTTCGTGTGAAGTTAAAACTTGTGATAATTTATATTTAAGAGTTAATGCTTTAACGAGTGATAATAAAGTTATTACTTATAATATTCCATTACAAGTGAATGATAATTGTCAGAAGTAAACGCAAAGTTTAGTAAAAAAGCGATGCGTTTATTTTAATTTTTGCAATTATAGTATATAATGATACTTAAGGAGTGAAGAAAATGAAAGATAAAAAATTATTAATAGTAGGTTTAGCATCAATACTAATTTTTGCGGTAGCTTGTCTAGGTATATATAAGTTTGGTAATAATAAAGAAGAAGAAAAAATACCAGCAAGCACTGATGCAGTAAAATTTAAGGAAGAATATAATAAGGTTGATAGTGACAATGTATTTGTTTATCGTTCTATCAAAGAGATAATTAAAATATTAGAAAATGGTACTGGAGTAGTTTATTTAGGTTTTCCAGAATGCCCTTGGTGTCAAGCTTATGTATCTTATTTAAATGATGTTGCTAAAGAAAATGAAATTAGTAAAATTTATTATTACAATATTTTAGAAGATCGTAAGAATGAAACTGAAGATTATAAAAAAATATTAGAGCTACTTGGTAAATATGTAGAATATGATGATGAAGGCAATAAAAGAATTTATGCGCCAACAATAATATTTGTTTCAAATGGAGAAGTTGTTGCTATGGATTCGGAGACAGCTAAAGATACTAAAGGATTGGAAAAGCCAGAAGATTATTGGACAGATGCTGAAGTAAAAGATTTAAAAAAGAGACTTACAAAATATTCTAAATTAGTAAGAGAAGTAATTTGTAGTGATTGTAATAAATAGATGCTAAATTAAAGAAAAAAACCCTTACTTTATGTAGGGGTTTAATTTTCGATAGAGTTAGTTTACTAGCAAACGCAATCTACAAATGTGTCAGATAGACATCTTATAGCGCATAAGCAATCACAATCCATTGTGAAGAAAGAATTAGTTGCAACGTATGGATTTAGGCTAGTAGTGTCTGGATTGTCAGCAAGTACTCTAAATGTACAGCAGTTTCCTTCAATTTTTTCGACACGGAATATAGTAGAACATGTAGTGGTATTACCAGTACAAGTTACAGTAGAATCTTTAGTAGTAGGCATACTCCAAGGAGTTCCATTGCCACCACAAGTATATAACATTACTGGTCTAGTATTACATATTAAGCAATTTGGTCCACCGCCTAATACTGGTCTATCACAAGCATCCAAGCAAGTTTCAGGACAAGCGTTTTGTTGAAGTACAAGAATAACACTTAATATTTCATTAATACAGTTGCCATGATTATTATCATTGTTCATATTATTCACCCTTTCATATATTCTCACTATTAATTTATGATAAAAGTTAGGTTTTGTGTCTCTTTATAAATCTTTTTTTTTGGACATAATTATGTTATAATTTAGAAAATGGTTTAATTAAATTAGAATAATTTTAAATTGTGGTGAAATATTATGAGAAAGTATATAAATGTAGATCTAGGTACTAAAAAAATTTTAGTAGATATTGATGAAGAATTATTAAGAAAATTACGAAGAACTTTAAAAAATAATTTAGATTTTGATAGTAATGGATACTTAAGAACTGATTTTGATAACGATGAAGTATCTTATAAAGTAAAACAATTAGCATTAAAAAGTTTATTAGACCAATTAAATAATTATGAATTAAATCCTAATTTAAAAGATAAATTTGATTATATAAAAAGTAATATAGGGGGAAAGAAAAATACTGTTTATGGCAGTGATTTAGCTAATATTGAAAGATTATTTGGAGAAGCAATAGAACTTTATGATAATGTAAAATCATCTAATGTTGCTAAAAAAGATAAAGAAACAAGAGAAAAAGAATTACAAGAAAGAATTGATAGTTCTAGAGATGTTAGTGAAAAAATAGAATTAGCAATGGAAGTTATAGATAATGCGACAAGTGATGAACTAAGTGATTATATAACTACAGAAAAACTTGAAGAAACTATGGAAGATTTAGTAGTGGCTAGTTCTAGTGATGAATATGAGTCTTTAACAAGGGAAGTTTTAGAGCCAACAGATAAAAAAGAAGAAGATAAAAAGTCAGAGAAAATAGTAGTTACACCAGATACTAGTGTTGAAGATATTGTAAAAAAAGTTGTTACGAAAGTAAGTTTAGGAACTCCAATAGAGGAAGATGTTAAAAAATTAGTTGAAAGTAAAGATATTAATGGTGATATAGTTGCTGGACTTAACAAATTAACATCTAATATTAAAGTACAAGGTCTTAATTATAAAAACTTGAATTATTTTGGTGATTCTTTTATTGATCAGTGTGAAAGACTTGCTAGAGAAAATGGTCAAAGTGTTGAAAGTTTATTTAGTGATTATTTTAGTAGTAGCGGTAGTACGCGAGCTAATTCTGTACTCAATAGATTTATTTTACAATTTGTTAGTCGTAATGGTAATGATTCTTCACTTCGGGGTTTAATAGAAGCTACTTTAGTTAAAAAAGCCGCAGCTAAACATTTGATTTCTAATAAATATAATTATTATTTAGAAGAAAAATATCGTTACTTAAATGTTAATGGTAATGGCTATGTTTATTTTAATAATGAAGAAGAAATAAAAAGAGAAGCTGAAAAAGTTGTTGATGTAAAATATGATGAGAATTTTGCTTCTCAAATTAGTGCAGATAAAACAATTAGTTCAGAAAGTAATGGTACTATTTCTATTAATAAAGATGAAGATAATATTACTAGTGGAGAAGTAACTAATAATTTTAATATTAATAGTAATGTTAGTGGGGAAGCTTCTAATGGAGATATAAATGGTATTTTAAAGGGAGATACTACTAGCAGTTTAAATGTTAATGGTAACGCTAATTCAAATATTAATGGCAATATAAATTCAAAAAATAATTTAGATACAAATATCAATTTATCGCCAAATGGAATGACTGGAATAGGCCCTAAAGGAATAAAAAAAGATGCTTCTAATAGTTTACCAGAAACACCAAGAGGTTTTAACAGTAATCAAGCAGTTCAACCGTCTATCAATGGAGGCTTAAATAGTCAAAATGATATACCTTATGTAAGAGGAAATGGTTTACAAGGTAATGATAATTTCACAGCAGCAGTAGGCCCTAATATGAATGTAGATGGGGTTATGGGTAATCCCAATATGGCAATGGCATCACTTCCTAACGGCAAAAAAGATGCTTTAGGAGTTAATAGTGGAGTGGATTCTGGAATTAATTTAGGAATGAATTTAGGTGAGGGAGCAAGTTCCACTGTTGGCATGCGAAATAGAGCGCAAAATGCTTTAGCTGCACATAAAGGAAAAGGTAAGAAAGCTACTCCTATTACTAGTAAAATGGGTAAGAAAAATTTAGCTCAAGGAGATATTAGTAATCCAGAATTTGGAGAGGGATATGTAGATGATGAATTACCAGATGGAGATGCTCTAGCTGAACCAAATTTGGAAAACAATGAAATAGAAAATCCAGAAGTTAATAATAAAGAAGCGTCTATAGGTAATAGTGATGTTCAAAATGAATCGGCTAGTGATAGTCCAGAAGATGGTTTAAAAGATGTAGCTAAAAATAAATTAAAAAAAGAATTAGGAAAAAAATTAATAGCATTTGCTAAAAAGCATCCTTCAGTTGTTATTGCATTAGTAATAGGACTTATATTTTTGTTATTACTTTTATTTATAGTGATAAGTTTTAATAATGATGATAAAACTAATATGTTTGGTTTAGGGGGATATCCTTATATAGAACTTAATAATGTTTGCGAACAAATACATGTTTATGATACTCCAAGTGGAGAAGATGGAACTTATCATTTGGAAGAATATATTGCAGGTGTTGTAGCTCATGAAGTTGGGGCCTTTAATGATGATACTTTATATGAAGTTTTTGCAATAGCAGCGCGAACTTATGCTTTAAGACGATTACAAAATTCGAGTGATTGCTCAATTCCAGGAAATACTACTGCTCAAGTTTTTGGTAAGACAGATAATGAAAAGATTATCGAAGCAGTAAATAGAACTAGAGGTTTAGTATTAGCAGATAATGGTAGTTTAATATCTACCGAGTATGATGCTTTTTGTTGGGATACTAAAGATGATAATTATTATAATGTTTGTCAAAAAGATTATGATACTGGTAATGTTTTAAAAGTTCCAGTTAGTTGGGCTGAAGAATATGTAGGAAAGATATCAGGTAAAAAATTTCTTACGACACCTAGATATCAATCTCATGGTCGAGGTATGAGCCAACAAGGAGCCTATTATATGGCGATGGAATTAGGATATACTAGAGAACAAATATTATCGTTCTTTTATGGTAATAGTTCAAGATTAATGTCTATTTATGCATCTAGTTATACAGGAGAATTTCCAATTAATCCTAATGATCCAATATATCAAAATTTAGATTTCTTAATTAATAAGTCTTTAGATAGTTTATTAATAGCTAATGATACTAATACAGGAGAATTTAATAATTATTTAGCAAGTGTTGTAGAAGAATCAGGAGTAGGTACAAGGGAAGCAGTAGTAAATGTAGCCGTATCTTTAATTGGTAGTTTAGCTAATATGGGTTATAAACTTAACTATCAATGGGGTGGTAAGTATTATGCTGCAGGTGTAAATCCTAACTGGGGAAATATTACTAATCCAAATAATTATTGTGGTTCTTATGGAGCTAAATATAATATTACAAAATGTACAACACATTATAAATGGATAAGTTTTGATTGTAGTGGGTTTGTTAACTGGGCGTTTATAAATGGCTTTGGTTTAAAATCATTTAATGAGTTACAAAATAAAGGTATTTATAGATTAACACAAACTAGTTCAGCTAATCGAAAGAATCTTAATGCTAATACAGCAGTTTGTGGAGCGGGAGATGTTTTGATTAAACCAGGAGCGCATATTGTTTTGATAGTTGGTTTAGATAGTGAATCAAAAAGGTATATTGTCGCAGAATCTACAGGTTCTAATATAAGTACTAAAACTGGTGGTGTTAAATTATCTTATTATAATTATAATGCTTCAGGATATTTCTGTGGAGATATGAGTAGTATATATGGTACAAGTGCTAATACGGAGGAAGAATGAAAAGAAAAATATTAATGATACTTATAATAGTATTTTTAGCAACAGGTTGTAGTGTTGATTATAATTTGGAAGTTGATGGAACAAAATTTACGGAAGATTTTAGTATTAATGCAGAAGTTAATAGTTTATCAACTAAAGAAGATTTATATAATAGTTATTTAGAGGAGTATCCTATATATAATGATGATTATGAAGAATTTAGATATGATGATCCATATACTAAAATTAAAGATTATACATATTATACAAAAAGCTATCAAGAATTAGAAAATGGTTATATATTTAAGTATAATGCTTCATTTAATAATCATAATGATTATAATAAAGCTCGTACTCTTAAAATGATTTTTAATACAGGGGGAGTAGGATATATAAAAGATAAAGATAATTATTATATATCTTTATCTAATCATAAGTTAGATTATTTAGGAATAGATAAATTAACAATTAAAATAACTTTTAAGAATGTAGAAATTATAAATAATAATGCTAGTAGTGTTAATGGTAATACTTATACTTGGATAATAGATAAAAATAGTAATAGTACAATAAATGTTAATTATAAGTTAAAAAATAATAGTAGTACTACTAATCCAGAAAATCCAAGTACAAAACCAGATAATCCTAGTACAGAAGTTAAAGAAGAAGAAAATAAACAAAAAGAAAATAGTATATTTGATTATATTTTAGTAGGGGCAGTTATATTATTATTCTTTATAGGGGTTGTAGGTCTTATTAAATATAAAAGTATTAATAGTAATGAATAGGTTGAGTTAATTCTCAACTTTTTCTTTTGTGTAAAAAATAACAAAATATCTTGAAAAAATATCAATAATATTGTATAGTAGAAATATATCATAGATAATATAATATGTAATACAAGAAAGATAAGAAATTTTGATATGTTTTGTCGAAGTTAATGAAAAAGGAAGAATAAGTAATTATAATGGAAAAGAAAGAAGGAATAAAGATGGAATTTGAGACACTAAAGGAAAGCCATAAGAAAGAGATATTGATAGGAGCAGTAGTGTTTATATTAATTGCAGTAGTATTAATAGTAAGAGCTAGTTTTGCAAAATATCAAACAACAAAGAATGTAACAATAGCGGAAGGAACAGTAAACTATAAAGTACCAGATTTTAAAATAATGGCGATGTATAAAAATGATGGTGCAGGAGATGTAGAAATAGCAGAAATGCCAGAATCAGGATATACAATAAATGAAAGTAAAAGCTATTGTGAACTAAATGGAAGTAAAGATAATAATGCCAAATTATATACCGATGAAAACGGAAATCATGTAATATCAAAATTAACCAAAGGTGATAGATGTTATATTTATTTTGATAAAAAAGTAACAGCAGGAGAAACAATACTTGGAAATGTAACAGTAAATGAAGGAATACCAGACTTTAGTCAAGTAGCTGATACAGATGAAGGAATGTTTAAAGCAGAAGATGATAATGGAACTTCATATTACTTTAGAGGCGCAGTAGAAAATAACTATGTAAAATTTGCAAATAAATATTGGCGAATTATCAGAATAAATGGTGATGGAACAATAAGATTAATTTATCAAGGAACAAGTGCCACATCAACAGGAACAGATGCACAAATAGGAACAAGTACATTTAATTCAAGTAATAATAACAATATGTATGTAGGATTTAAATATACTAGTAATGATGTTCACGGAACAGGAACTGAATCAACAATATTAGGGCAATTAAATACATGGTATAGTGATAATCTAGCAAGTTATGCAACAAAAATAGATACCAATGCAGGATTCTGTGGAGATAGAACACCTTATTTAGATACTAGTGGAACAACAAGTGGCGGAGGAACAGGAACAACTAAAACATATTATGGAGCATATATCAGATTGATAACAAATAAGACTCCAAGTTTGTTATGTCCATCAGAAGATTTCTATACAATAAGTGGAGCAAACAAAGGGAATAAAAGTTTAACATATCCAATAGGATTAATAACAGCAGATGAAGTAAGTATGGCGGGAGGAGTATCTGGTAAAAATAATAAAAGCTATTATTTATATACAGGCCAAACTTATTGGACCTTGTCTCCGTCTTATGCGCTAAATGCTAGCGTGTTCTTTGTGAGTGGCAGTGGGTATGGCTACCTCGGTAGCTCGACCACGAACGACACGCTTGGTGTGCGCCCAGTAATAAATCTGAAGGCTGATGTAACACTAACGGGAAAAGGAACAGCAAGTGATCCATACGTAGTTTCATAGAAACGGAGTATGGAAAAGTAAACACTTAACAAGCGAGTGTAGTGTTGGCGGTTCAAAATGACTCTTCATTTCTTTTTCATTACAGAGTTTTGAAAAAGTTACGTATAGTAAAAGTTTTAGAAATAGTCAGTATTTGCTTGACTATTTTTGTTATTTTGGTTTATAATGGATTTACATAAAAAAAGGGTGTATGCTTTTTGAACCAATATTTTACCAATAATGAAAATGTTAAGAGTGAGAGAAGAACTATTGATTTTAGTTATAATGGTAGTTCGTTTTCGTTTGTAAGCGATAATGGTGTATTTTCTAAAGATAAAATAGATTATGGTAGTAGGTTACTGGTTGATACTTATTTAAAGAATAAAAAAGATATAAATAGTTTTTTAGATGTTGGTTCAGGGTATGGATTTATTAGTATAGTACTGGCAAAGTTTTTAAATATAGCAGGTGTCGCGGTGGATGTTAATAGACGTGCGCTTAAACTTGCAGAAGAAAATGCGAAATTAAATAAGGTTAGTGTCTCTTTTAAAGAGAGTAATATATATGAATGTGTTAGTGATAGTTTTGATCTCATTATTACTAATCCTCCAATTAGAGCTGGTAAAAAGGTAGTGTTAGAAATACTTACTGGCGCTATAAATCATCTAAATCAAGATGGAGAGTTATGGTTTGTAATAAGAAAAGATCAAGGAGCTAAAAGTATAGCTAAAGAATTAGAGAAGTTATACAAATTAGAAATTAAAGAAAAAAACAAAGGTTTTTTCATATTTATGGCAAAAAAGAATTGACATAATTTTAAAATACTGCTACAATTTTAAATTGGTGACGTATTTGTTTTTTTCTTTAAAAGAGCACTAAAAATTTAGATATTGGGGTGAAATCGTGGCTTATAAAGTTGAAAAATTTGGAGATCATAGAGAGAGAAGAACCTTCTCTAGATCCCGTAACACAATGGAGTTGCAAGATTTACTTGAAATTCAAAAAAAGAGTTATCAAGAATTCTTAGAGGTTGGAATTAAAGAGGTATTTGAAGATTTATTCCCAGTTGAATCTTTTACTGGTAATATTAGCCTAGAATTTGGCGAATATTCTTTTGACGTACCTAGATATTCTGTTAAAGAAGCTAAAGAACGTATGGTAAATTATGCTGCACCATTAAAGGTTCAAGCAAGGGTATTTATTCACGAAACTGGTGAAGTTAAGGAACAAGAAATTTTCCTTGGAGATATGCCTTTGATGACTGATTCTGGAACATTTATTATTAACGGAGCAGAACGTGTAATTGTTTCACAATTAGTACGTAGTCCATCTATTTATTTCAAAAGAGAAATTGATAAAAATGGACGTAGAATTATTACAGGTGAAGTAATACCTAATAAAGGTACTTGGTTAGAGTATGAAGTTGATGCTCGTAATATTATGTATGTAAGAATAGATAGAACTAGAAAAGTTCCTGTTACAACTTTCTTACGTGCTTTAGGTTTATCTAGTGATGAAGATATTTATGCTGTATTTGGTGAAAATGATTATTTAACAAATACAATTGAAAAAGATAGCACACGTAATACTGATGAAGCTTTAATTGAAATTTATGAGAAACTTAGACCTGGAGAACCAGCTACACTTGATTCAAGTAAAAATCAATTAGTAACTAGATTCTTTGATAGATTCCGTTATGATTTAGCTAAAGTAGGTCGTTATAAATTTAATAAAAAATTAAATGTTATTGATAGATTACTGGGATGTACTTTAGCAGAAGATATTAAAGAGGGCAAAAAAGTTGTAGTAGAAAAAGGTACTTTAGTAACTAAAGAAGTTTTAGAAGTATTAAAACCAATATTTGCTAATGGATATAATTTAAAGAAAACTATTATTAACGAAGAACTTGATGAATATGAAATGGTTCAAGAAGTTTTAGTATATGATAAAGAAAATAGTGAACGTGTTATAAAAATTATTGGTAATGATCCTTCTACAGATGTTAGACGTCTTACTATTCCAGATATTTATGCATCAATTTCTTATTATTTAAATTTACATGATAATATTGGTAATACTGATGAAATAGATAATTTAGGAAATAGACGTGTTCGTCAAGTTGGAGAATTAATTCAAAATGTATTTAGAACTGGTATGTCTAGAATGGAGCGAGTTATACGTGAACGTATGACTACTCAAGAACTAGATGCAGTTACACCAAAAACATTAATTAATATTAGACCTGTTACGGCTGCGTTAAAAGAATTCTTTGGTAGTTCTCAATTATCAAAATTCATGGATCAAATTAATCCAATTGCAGAGTTAACTGATAAGAGACGTTTATCATCTCTTGGACCTGGAGGTCTTTCTCGTGATCGTGCTGGTATGGATGTTCGTGACGTTAATGCTTCACACTATGGTAGAATATGTCCAATTGAATCACCAGAAGGTCAAAATATCGGTCTTATTACATCTTTAGCAGGATATGCTAAAATAAATGAATATGGATTTATTATGACACCATATCGTAAAGTTAAAGATGCTGTTGTTACTGATGAACTTGTATATATGACTGCAGATGAGGAATTAGATTTTTATATTTCTCAAGCTACAGTTAAATTAGATAAAGATAATAAAATTGAGAATGAAGAAATTTTATGTCGTTTAAATGGTGATAACGTTATGGTTAAACGTGAAAACGTTAACTTTGTAGATGTTGCACCAAGTCAAATTGTTGCTATTACAACAAGTTGTATACCATTCCTAGAATATGATGATGCTAACCGTACTCTAATGGGTGCGAACATGCAACGTCAAGCAGTGCCACTTCTTACAACTGAAGCTCCAATTGTTGGAACTGGGGTAGAATATATTGCAGCAAGAGATTCTGGTTCAACTGTTGTTTGTAAAGCCGATGGTGTAGTTGAATATGCTGATGGTAAGAAAATAATTGTTAAGAATGCTAAAGGTAAAGATACTTATTATTTAGCAGACTTTGAAAGAACTAATGCTTCAACTGCTTTAAATCATCATCCTTTAATTAAAAAAGGTGATAAAGTTCATCGTGGTGAAGTTATTGCTGATGGTCCTTCTACTGAAAAAGGCGAACTTGCTCTTGGTAAAAATATGACTGTAGCATTCATGACATTTAATGGTTATAATTATGAAGATGCAGTTATATTAAATGAAAAATTAGTAAAAGATGATGTTTATACATCACTTCATTTAGAACATTATGATATAGATTGTCGTGATACAAAACTTGGACCTGAAGAAATTACACGTGATATTCCAAATGTAGGTGAAGAAGCACGTAAAAATTTAGATTCTAATGGTATTGTTAGAATTGGTACAGAAGTTAAAGAAGGAGATATTTTAGTTGGTAAGGTAACTCCTAAAGGTGTTCAAGAATTAACTAGTGAAGAAAAATTATTACATGCAATTTTTGGTGAGAAAACTCGTGAAGTTAGAGATACATCTTTACGTGTAGAACATGGTGCTGCTGGTATAGTTCATGATGTTAAAGTTTATACTAAAGAAAATAGTGATGAACTTCCTGCAGGGGTTTCTAAAATAATTCGTGTATATATAATTCAAAAACGTAAGATTCAAGTTGGAGATAAAATGTCTGGTCGTCATGGTAATAAAGGTGTTATTTCACTTGTATTACCGGAAGAAGATATGCCATACTTACCAAATGGTAAACCAGTAGATGTAATGCTTAATCCACTTGGTGTTCCATCTCGTATGAACATTGGACAAATTTTAGAATTACATTTAGGTATGGCTGGTAAAATGCAAGGAGTTCATTATGCTACTCCAGTATTTGATAGTGCTACTTGGGAAGATATAAAAGAAGAAATGGCTTCAGCTGGTATGGAACCTGATGGTAAAACTGTTTTATATAATGGACGTACTGGAGAACCATTTGATCATAGAATTAGTGTTGGTGTCATGTATATGTTAAAACTACATCACATGGTAGATGATAAGTTACATGCTCGTGCAACAGGGCCTTATTCACTTGTTACACAACAACCTCTTGGTGGTAAAGCACAATTTGGTGGTCAAAGATTCGGTGAAATGGAAGTTTGGGCATTGTATGCTTATGGTGCTGCTCATGTATTACAAGAAATCTTAACTGTAAAAGCTGATGATATTATAGGACGTGTTAAAGTTTATGAAGCTTTGGTTAAAGGTAAAACTGTTAATCAAGCAGGTGTTCCTGAATCATTCCGTGTATTAATTAAAGAATTCCAAGCATTAGGTTTAGATATGCAAATTATTGATAATGAAGATAATGTAATTGAGTTTAAAGAACTTGAGGAAGAAGAAGACAAAGAAGAAACTTTAAATATAGCAGAAATTGATGCTGAAGCTAGTATCAAAGAAGGCGAAATTGAAATCAAAAGCGAATCTGATAGTGAAGATATGCCACTAGATGATTATGATGAAGAAGAAGTTGATGATCTTTTAGAGGAAGAGCCTGATTTAGAAGATTTAGCAGAAATTGAAGACGATGAAAGTTTTGGGGAAGAGGTGTAGAGAGTGATAGACGTTAATAATTTTAAAGGGATTAAAATAGGTATAGCATCACCAGAGAAAATACGTAGTTGGTCTTATGGTGAAGTGGAAAAACCTGAAACAATAAATTACCGTACTCTTAAACCGGAACGTGGTGGATTATTTTGTGAAAAAATATTTGGTCCAACAAAAGATTATGAGTGTTCTTGTGGTAAATACAAGAGACTTAGATATAAAAACGTAATATGTGATAGATGTGGTGTTGAAGTTACAAAAGCACGTGTACGTCGTGAGAGAATGGGGCACATCGAACTTGCTGCTCCTTGCTCTCATATTTGGTTCTTTAAAGGTGTTCCATCTAAAATGGGATTAGTACTTGATATGAGTCCTCGTGATTTAGAAGAAGTATTATACTTTGTAAGTTATGTTGTTATTGATCCAGGAAGTGCACCTTTAGAGAAGAAACAAACTTTATCTGATAAAGAATATCGTGCTTACTATGAAAAGTATGGAAACTCTTTTAAAGTAGGTATGGGTGCAGAAGCAATTAAAGAATTACTTAAGCAAGTAGATTTAGATAAAGAAGTTGAAGAATTAAGACATGAACTTGATGGCGCAACTGGACAAAAGAGAATTCGTCTTGTTAAAAGATTAGATTGTTTAGTAGCTTTCCAAGAATCTGGTAACCGTCCAGAATGGATGATTTTAGATGTACTACCAGTTATTCCACCGGAACTTCGTCCGATGATTCAACTTGATGGTGGTAGATTTGCTACTTCTGATTTAAATGATTTATATCGTCGTATTATTAACCGTAATAATCGTTTAAGAAAGTTGCTTGAGCTTGGTGCGCCAACTATTATTGTGCAAAATGAAAAACGTATGCTTCAAGAAGCTGTTGATTCATTATTCGATAACGGAAGACGTGGTAGAAGTATAACTGCTGCCGGTAATCGTCCACTTAAATCTTTATCAAGTATGTTAAAAGGTAAACAAGGTCGTTTCCGTCAAAATTTACTTGGTAAACGTGTAGATTATTCTGGTCGTTCAGTTATCGTTGTAGGTCCAAATCTTAAAATGTATCAATGTGGACTTCCTAAAGAAATGGCTTTAGAATTATTTAAACCACATGTTATTCATGGTCTAGTTGAAAGAGGACTTGCTCATAATATTAAAGGTGCTAAAAAATTAATAGATACTCGTGATGAATGTGTATGGGATATCGTTGAAGATGTTATAACAGAACATCCAGTATTATTAAACCGTGCTCCAACTCTTCATAGACTTGGTATTCAAGCATTCGAACCAAAACTTGTTGGTGGAAAAGCTATTCGTTTGCATCCGCTTGTTTGTACAGGATTTAATGCTGACTTCGACGGAGACCAAATGGCTGTTCATATACCACTTTCAGAAGAAGCTAAAGCAGAAGCAAGAATATTAATGCTTTCTGCAAGTAATATCTTAAATCCTAAAGATGGTAAACCAATCGTTACTCCTTCTCAAGATATGGTTCTTGGTAACTGTTATTTAACTATTGAGAAGAAGGGCGAAGAAAACGAAGGTAAAGTTTATAAGAATACAAATGAAGCTTTAATGGCATATGATCGCAGGGAAATTACTTTACATACGCGTATTGTTTTACCTGTTCGTTCATTTAAATATAAATTATTTACTGAAGAACAATTAGATAAATATTTAGTTACAACTGTAGGTAAAATTATCTTTAATGAAATTCTTCCAGATTCATTCCCATATGTTAATGAAGGAACTAAAGAAAATATTGAAGGTATAACACCAAGTAAATATTTCATTTCAATGGGTGAAAATATTCCAGAAGTAATAGCACAAATGGAACTTACAAAACCTTTTGTTAAAAAGACATTAGAACAAATTATTGCTCAAGTATTTAAAAGATATAAAACTACTGAAACTTCAATAATGCTTGATAAATTAAAAGATTTAGGTTTCAAATATTCAACTGTTGCAGGTATTACAGTGTCAGTATCTGATATTGTTCGTAGTGAACATAAAGGTGAGATTATTGAAGCTGCAAAAGCTAAAGTTGAAAAAGTAAATAAACAATTTAAACGTGGTTTAATTACTGATGAAGAACGTTATAATAGTGTTATTGAAATTTGGACAGAAGCTAATGATGAAGTAAAAAAAGAATTACAACAAATATCAGCAAATGATTTTGATAATCCAATTTTCATGATGATGAACTCAAATGCGCGTGGATCTATTTCAAACTTTACACAACTTGCAGGTATGCGTGGATTAATGGCTAAACCAGATGGTTCAACAGTTGAAATTCCAATTACATCTTGTTTCATTGAAGGATTAGACGTATCTGAATTCTTCTTATCAACTCATGGTTCTCGTAAAGGATCTGCGGATACAGCATTACGTACTGCCGATTCAGGTTACTTAACTAGACGTTTAGTTGATGTTGCTCAAGATATAATTGTTAAAGAATTTGATTGTGGTGCTATTGCAGGTGTTGAAGTTTATGATTTAGTAAATGATAAAGATGGTGCTGTAATTGAGTCAATGCAAGAACGTATTTTAGGACGTTATACTTCTAAAAAAGTATTACATCCTGAAACAAAAGAAGTAATAGTAGAAAAAGATGAACTTATTAACGAAAATATTGCTGCTAAAATTATTAAAGCAGGCGTTAAGAAGGTTGAGATTAGAAGTGTTCTTACTTGTAAGACACAAAATGGTGTATGTCAAAAATGTTATGGACGTAACCTTGCAACTGGTAATTTAGTTGAAACAGGTGAAGCTGTTGGTATTATGGCTGCACAATCAATTGGTGAACCAGGAACACAGCTTACAATGCGTACATTCCATACCGGAGGTGTAGCAGGAGGCGACGATATCACTCAAGGTCTTCCTCGTGTTGAAGAATTATTTGAAGCTCGTACTCCTA
>CANSFH010000024.1 GCA_947646115.1 uncultured Mycoplasma sp. | reverse complement strand
CTTGATTTTTTTACTAGTTTTTATTTGATGTCTCCTAAATGGGGTTCACATCAAAATAGACATAGTTTTTTCTTTTTAAAATATTTTATTTGCTTAAACATCTAAATAAAGGTATAATTAATATGGGAGTGTGATTAATATGTCAAATTATTATGGAATACTTTTAACATTAATAGCAGGCTTATTTTTTCTTATTGGAGGATTCATATCTAATAAAGTAAAAAATAAAGATAAATTAAATCATTTCAGTGTTGCTTTAGCATTCGTTATTATGTGTTCTTTAATTTTATTTGATTTAATGCCTGAATTAATGGAATTATTAGAAGCGACTTCAAAATCCAAAAGTATAATTATAATAGTCATATTTGCTATTATTGGTTTTTCGCTTTTGAAAATTCTTGATATTTTTATTCCTGACCATCACCATGAACATCATGATGGCGAAAAAAATATTAATGAACATATAAGCCATATTAATCATATTGGTACACTAACAGTTGTAAGCTTAATTCTTCATAACATTCTTGAAGGATTTGCTATTTTTGGAATGACTAACAATAATTTCAAAATTGGTGTATTAACCAGTATATCTGTAGCCCTTCATAACATACCATTAGGAACCCATATATTTAGTTCCTTGAATATCAAAGAACATAAGATATTAACTTTATTACTAACATTATCTAGTTTATTAGGCGGAATTATTTTTCTTTTAGTAGGAGAAGTAAGTTCTATATTTTTAGCTATTATTACTTCAATTACGCTTGGTATGTTATTATATATTGCGATATTTGAATTATTACCAGAAATATTAGCTGATATAAAAAAGCGCGAAACTATTTTTGGTATCATAATAGGATTCATAATACTAATTTGTTCATTATTTATATAAGGAGTTGTTTAAATGAAAAAAGTCTTAGTAACAGGCGCTGCAGGATCTATAGGCCTAAAAGTTCTTAAATATTTATTAAGTGAAGGAAAATACGAAATAACAGCCTTGGATCTTCGTAACAAAAATAATTTTAAAAAATTAAAAAAATATCGTCGTCGTATTAATATTATTTATGGAGATATAAATGATAACATTTTAATTGATGCTTTAGTAAAAGATCAAGATTATATAATCCATTTAGCCGGGGTAATGCCACCTATCGCTGATATTAAAAAAGGTTTAAGTGATACCATTGAATATAATGGCACTAAAAATATTATTAAGTCTATTAATTTTCATAACCCTAATTGTTTTTTGTTTTATGCCTCTAGTACAACAATTTATGGTCCAAAAGAAACTGCAAATGTAAAAAGTGAACCTAATTTAATATCTATTGATTATTATAGCAATACTAAATTAAATACTGAAAAACTTATTAAAGATAAATTAAAAAATTATAGTATCATACGTTTACCATTTGTTTTATGTAGTCCTAAAACAGCATCTTTCATGTACAACGTTAAAAGAAACACTATTATGGAAGCCATAACTGATAATGATGCTGCTTACTTATTTGTTAGTGCTTTAAATAATACTGAAAAATTAAATAAGAAAACATTTAACGCTGGTGGTGGTGATGCCACAACGGGAATATACAAAGAAATATTAGCTAATGTTTTATCTATTTATGGAATAAGTATCAAATATTTATTAACTCTTTTATTTTTAGATAAAAACTTCTATTGTCATATATATGAAGATAGTAATAAATTAAATGATATTTTAGAATATAGAAGTGATTCTTTATCATCATACTATATGACTTTAAAAAGAACTTCTAAAGGCAGATGGCTACAAAGGCTTCTTGCTAAACCATTTATATTTTTCCTTCGAGTTGGTAAAAAATGATTGGGCTTGCATTAGAAGGCGGGGGAGTTAGAGGTTCATATCAAGCTGGTGTTTATATGGCTATGTATGAATGTGGAATAAAAATTGATGGTGTATGTGGCACAAGTATTGGCGCTTTAAATGGTGCTGTTATTGCTAGTGGTAAAGGATATATTTTACCATCCTTATGGCGTAGTTTAAGTATGGGTCATGTATTTGGTTTTTCAGATTCTTTTATAGATGCAGTAAATAAAAAAGAAATAAATTTAAATTTTATTAAAAGTGCCGCGACTAGTTTTATTAAAATTATAAAAAATAAAGGAATAGAGTTAACTGGTTTAAAAAAAGTTATTGATGAATATTTAGACGTTGAAGCATTATTTAATAGTAATATTGAATTTGGTATTTGTACCGTTAGATTTAAAGATTTAAAGCCACTTTATTTATATAAAAATGATATGAGTAAAGAGAAAATAAAAGATTATATTTTAGCTAGTGCTTATCTTCCAATTTTTAAAATGGAAAAATTAATAGATGATAACTATTATTTAGATGGAGGATTTTATGATTTAGGTCCTGTAAACATGTTATTAAATAAAGGTTATGATACTATTTATTTAGTTAAAGTCCATGGTATAGGAATATCAAGAAAATATGATAAGAATGCCAATGTAATCGTCATAGAATCCAAAAGAAAACTTGGCGGGGTAATGGACCTAGATCCTAACCGTATTGATGAAAATATCAAAATGGGTTATTATGATACTATAAGAATTTTAAAACATCTTGATGGCGAAAAATATGTCTTTAAAGTAAAAAGTGAAAAATATTATAAATATTTAAATCGTAAAGTAAATTATAGATTTTATCGTCGAGTTAAAAATTTCTTTAAAACAACTACTTACAAAGAAACAACCATAAAAGCATTAGAATACATTATGGAACATGAGAGTATTAATTATTATAAAATATATAATCCATATAAAATAATAAAATATATAAATAAAAAATATGACAATGATTTATTTATCTATAAATATGTAAAAAAACTAAAACATTTCATATAATATGCTAGACAGAGTATATAATGCGTGTTATAATTTAACAGATTTTAGGAGGTAATTTTATGGGAAGAGCCTATGAAGTTAGAAAAGCTAGTATCCAAAAAACTGGAGCTATAAAAGCCAAAACTTATTCAACATTTGCTAAAGAAATTTATTTAGCGGCAAAAAAAGGTGTACCAGAACCAGAAAGCAATGTTGTTTTAAAAAGAATGATAGAAAAAGCTAAAAAAGCTCAAGTACCAAGTGATATTATTAATCGTGCTGTTGAAAAAGCTAAAGGTTTGGGTGGCGAAGATTATCATGAAGTTATTTATGAAGGATTTGGACCTGGAGCTTCAACTTTAATTATCAAAACTCTAACTGATAATGTTAATCGTACAGTCGGTATGGTACGTGCAGCATTTAATAAAGTAAATAAAAGTTTAGGCGTAACTAATAGTGTAGCTTACAATTATGATTATTTAGCAATAGTTACTTTTAAAACTGCTAAAGAAGAAGAGATATTTGAAGCTTTACTAGAAGCAGGAATTGAACCAGTAGAATTTGAAAATGTTGATGGAGAACTTACAATAAGCGTTCATCCAAATGATATCAATACTACTAAAGATATAATTGAAAGTACTATTGGTGCAGTAGAATATGAACTTGATGAAGTTGGTATGTATGCTAAAAATATGGTAGATTTAAATACTGAAGATTTAGCTGAGTTTGATAAGCTTTATAAACTTCTTGATGAAGTAGAAGATGTAACTGAAATTTATCATAATGTTAATGGACGTGACTAAGAGTGGATATTCCATTCTTTTTTTGACTGTAATAGCGAACATTTGTCATAATGATAAGTATGCTAAATGGTATAAAAGGAGGTTCTTATTATTCATTTTTTCCAGTTTATCATACCAAACTTTCAATACTCGTGATATAATTTAAATAGGTGATTAAAAATGAAAATATGTGATGGTAATAAGGCCTGTAGTGATATAGCATATTATTTTAGTGAAATAAGTTCTATATATCCGATAACTCCATCTAGTCCAATGGCTTCAAATGTAGATTCTTTAAGTAAAAAGAAATTAAATTTATATAGTGATTATGTAAAACTCGTAGAAATGCAAAGTGAAGCAGGGGCAGCTGGAGCTTTTCATGGAGCTTTAATAAGTGGTTCTCTTGCTTCAACTTTTACAGCTAGTCAAGGGTTGCTTTTAATGATTCCCAATATGTATAAAATTGCAGGAGAAATGCTTCCTGGAGTTATTCATGTAGCTGCGAGAACTATAGCTACTAACGCTTTATCTATTTTTGGAGATCATAGTGATGTTTATGCAACTCGTGGAACTGGGTTTGCTATACTATCTTCAAGCAATGTTTTTGATGCTCAAAATATAGCTGCTGTTTCTCATCTTTCAGCAATTAAAGGTAGTATTCCTTTTCTTCATTTCTTCGATGGATTCCGTACCTCACATGAGATAAGTTCTATAAATGAATTAGATCCAGAAAAACTGCAAAATTTAATTCCATGGGAAGATATTGAAAACTTTAAAAATCGAGCTTTAAATATTGATAGTGGTATAGAGAAGGGTATGGCTATGAATGAAGACATTTATTTCCAAACTCAAGAAGCTCGTAATCCAAGTTATAATAAATTACCTGATATTGTAAATTCTTATATGAATGATATTAATAAGATTATGGGAACAGACTATAAACCATTTAATTATTATGGTGCTAGTGATGCTGAAAATATTATTGTTGCCATGGGTAGTGTTACTGATACAATTAAACTTGTTGTTGATAAAGAAATAAAAAATGGTAAAAAAGTAGGACTTATAACAGTTCACTTATATCGTCCTTTTAGTACAAAATATTTATTAGATGTTTTACCTAGTACAGTAAAAAATATTGCAGTATTAGATAGAACTAAAGAAGCAGGTTCTAATGGCGAACCATTATATTTAGATATTGTTAATTCTCTTCAAGGTAAAAACATTAATATAGTTGGAGGCCGTTTTGGTTTATCTAGTAAAAATACTACTCCTGCTGATATTAAAAGTGTCTTTAATATGTTAGAAAGTGAACTAAAAAATAATTTTACTATTGGCATTATTGATGATGTAACTCATACTAGTTTAGAACCAACACAATATGAAGTAGAATTAGATGCACAAGAAATTCTTATTTATGGTTTTGGTTCTGATGGGTGTGTGAGTAGCTCTAAAGATATATTAAAAATACTAGGTACTAAAGATTACTATGTAAATGGTTATTTCTCATATGACTCTAAAAAGAGTGGAGGCGTAACGGTTAGTAATTTAAGAATTAGTAAAAATAGTATAAATGCTCCTTTTTATGTCGCAAAACCAAGTTTAATTGTTGTTACAAAAGATGAATATTTTAAAAAGTTTAATATGCTTAATAATATTAAAGAAAATGGTACTTTAATTATTAATACAAATAAAAATGAAGCTGAAATAAATGCTTTTTTAAACGAAAGTGATAAAAAAATATTAAATGAACGTAATGTTGCAGTTTATTTAATTGATGCAGGACATATTGCTAGCAAAGCAGGAATTAAAGGAAAAATTAGTAAGATAATAGAAATGCTTATTTTAGATAAATTAAATATTGACAATGCTTATGAAATTCTATGTGATAGCATTAGAAATGCTTTTAAAACTAAAGGCGAAAATATTATAAATAGTAATATAAGTGCGATAAATAATGCTAAAAGTAATTTAAAAAAGATTTCAATTGAAAAAGCAAATAATACAGTTTTAGAAGAAAAATTAGATGTAATTAGTAAAATTAATAATCGTTTAGGAGATACTTTATCTGTTAGTGAAGTTGCTTGTTTTAAAGATGGAACATTTCCAAGTGGCTTAAGCAAATTTGAGAAAAGACATACTAATACTTCAGCGCCTAAATGGATATCAGAAAATTGTATAGAGTGTGGTCGTTGTAGTTTTGTTTGTCCTCATGCTGTAATTCGTTCTTTTGTTACTAAAGAGGAAGGCGGTATTCCATATTTACCAAACAAAGATTATAATTATAAAATTTTAGTGAGTGAAGTAGATTGTACAGAATGTGGGTTATGTATTAATGAATGTCCAGGAAAAGGTGGTAAAAAAGCTTTAGAATTTGGTCCTATATCTTTAGAAAGTCAACGTTTAGCTAATAAATATTTTAATGATTATGATAATCCTGAAATAGCTAATAAGTTCACAGTACCAGGATGTAGTTTATTAAAACCTAGATTTGAATTTAGCGGAGCATGCGCAGGATGTGGGGAAACTCCTTATATTAATCTTATTACTAGACTTTATGGAGATGAATTAGTAATAGCAAATGCTACAGGATGTTCTAGTATTTATGGTGGTTCTGCGCCATCTACTCCTTATAGTATTCCTTGGGCTAATAGTTTATTTGAAGATAATGCAGAGTTTGCTCTAGGAATGCACTTATCATACGAATCTAAACGTAAGCTTATAAAGAAGATAATGGAAGAAGAAATTGATAAAGCGAGTATTAAAGTTCAAGAATTATTTAATTTGTATTTAAATAATATGTATGATTTTAAAATAACTAAAGAAGTAAAACAAGAATTAAGTATGTTAGAAATTTCACCAAAATTAAAGAGTTTACTTAACTATATTCCTTATCGTACAGTTTTAGCTATCGGTGGTGATGGTTGGGCATATGATATTGGTTTTGGTGGACTTGATCATGTCCTATCAACTAATGAAAATATTAAAGTTTTAGTACTTGATACTGAAGTATATTCTAATACAGGTGGCCAATCTAGCAAATCAAGTAAATTAGGTCAAGTTTCCGAGTTTGCTGACTTTGGTAAAAAAACGGCTAAAAAAGATTTATTTAGAATTGCAATGTCTTATCCAAATTGCTATGTTGCTAGCATCTCTTTAGGGGCTAATATGATGCATTCTATAAAAGTAATGAAAGAAGCTATGGAACATAATGGACCATCCTTGATTATTGCTTATTCTCCTTGTATTGAACATGGTATTAAAACAGGTATGTCCCATTCAATTGTAGAAGAAAAGTTAGCTAGCGAAGTTGGTTATACTTTATTAATGCGTTATAAACCAGAAGAAGAAAAATTATACTTGGATAATAAAGAACCTAATTTTGCTGACTATGAAAAGTTTTTAGATAATGAAGTAAGATATAATGCTTTAAAAATAAAAGATAAAGAACTAGCAAATGAGCTTCTTACAAAACAAATTGAAAATGCTAAAAAACGTTTCAACTATTATAAAAAGTTAAGTAAAAATTAATATTATAGGGTTAATCTAAGATTTTGAGCATCTTGTTTGTCTCCGTGGAACTTTAACGGTTCGAATGCTAACGTGTTCATTGTGAATTCGAATGGCAACCTCAGCAACAACAACGTGAACAACACGAATGGTGTGCGCCCAATATCCTTTTAAAACTCAAATACTTATGTTAAGGCAAAGTATAGAAGAATTAGGATACAAGATTAATCCTTGAGAGATCTAAATATATAATACCGATGTTTTGTATCTTGAATACGAAACTATTACGGTATTTTTTGTTTTTTTACAATATTCGACAAATTTTCTTTTTTTCTTATGATAATATGTTTCTCTGGGCGATTATTATATGCAAAAAGAAAATAAATATTATTTAGAAATTGAACAACTAATTAAAAGAAATGAAATAAATAAAAAAGCTCGATATTATAAAGATATTTCAGATACTTTAATAACTTATTGGAATGTTGGAAGATTAATAGCTGAAATTCAAAAATATGAACGAGCCGAATATGGCAAAGAGCTTATAAAAAAATGGAGTAAGAAATTAACCACACTTTACGGTAAAGGATATAATGAATCTAATTCAAAAAGGTTTAGACAATTTTATTTAATGTATCCAAATGGTGGCCCACTGGGCCACTAATTAAGCTGGTCTCATTTTCGATATTTATTACCAATTAAAGATGAAAATAAAAGAAATTATTACATTAATTTATGCCTAACTAATAATTTATCAAAAAATGAATTAATAAAATCTATAAAAAATAATTCTTATGAAAGATTACTTAATAAACCAAAAAATATTAAAATAATAAATGATAAAAAGAAAAAATATGAAATAAAAGAACATATTAAAAATCCAATAATAATTAAGCTTAATCAATATGATGAAATATTAAATGAACATGATTTACAAGTTAAAATATAAGCGGAATTAAAAAATTTTTTTCAAGAGTTAGGAGAAGGGTATACATTTGTTGGCAATGAGTATAAAATAAATTATGGCTCAAAAAATTATTTTATAGATATATTGCTATTTAATTATAAACTTAATTGTTTTATTGTAGTAGAATTAAAATTAAGGGAACTAAAAAAAGAGGATAAAGCTAAAATAGAGTTTTATATGAATTTAGTTGATGATAAACTTAAAGAAGATTTTCATAATTCTACAATTGGGATAATAGTATCGCGATATCAAGATGCATTTATTGTAAGATTTGTTAGTCAAGAAAGAGTTATACCCATAACGTATAAATTAGCTACTACTAATTCTGAAAATATGATATAATATTTTGAAATTAAACCCCAACCCTTATAAATAAAGGGTTGGGGTTCTTTTTTGTTACTAACTTGTTATTAGTTCAATTGCATATTTTAGTTCTGCAAGGGTTTTATGTGTATAAACTCTTTCACCAACTTCTTTGGATTTGTGACCCATTAACATATCAATACATTTTTTATTTGCACCTGCTGAATCTAATCTACTTCTGAATGTATGTCTGCATTCATGTGGTGTATGATCCATTTCAAATTTATTCATTAATTCATCCCATATCTTATAATATAGATAACTTGATAATTTTTTATTATCTAGTTCAAATAAATAAACTTGTCCAGATTCCACCCTAGATTTAATTATATTAAAGATTTTAGAGTGAATAGGTATAATTCTATTCTTACCAGCATTTGTCTTTGTACCACCCTGTATTGTGCCTTGTTCAAGGTCAATATCAGTAATCTTAATATTTAATAATTCACTAATTCTAAATCCTGTATATAAGAATACTAATATTGAATCAACCCAATCATCTTTTTCATGTTCCCACAATGTTTTTATTTCTTCTTCAGTGAATGGGATTTTAGTGGTTTCAGGAATGCTTTCAGCAGTTGTTAATTGTGCATAAGATTTATTTATAACATCTAATTCTAAAGCAAATTTATCTAAATGACCAAATAAGTTCTTTATTGCCCATTGTGTTGAATAACCACAACCACAATTATCAATACAATCTTGCATATGAAATGATTTTAAATCCCTATATTTGGTATCATGATATTTTTTAGTGTGATTATATGCAGAACTTAATGAACTTCTTGTTCCTTTATTTAGTTTGGGAAGTTTCTTTTCTTTAAATAGTTCCCATAATTGTTTCAATGTGACTTTAACTGCATCAACATCATAAGGATCATTATTATATAATGCTAACATGATATTTCCTTCTTCTCTTGTTGGTGCATAACCAATTGTTAAATAAATAGGGTGTGCTTTTTCATTAAATCCAATTGTTTTTCTAACTGCAAATGGATTTCTTCTATTTCCTGATAATTTAACAACTGATCCATAACCATTTGGATTTTTCATTTTATCAAATTCCTTTCTTGTAATTTCACTAACAAAATGATAAAATGAATGTAGGGTAATAATCATTTTGAAAGTGATTGTTATTGTCTAGTGTTACCAGCACTAGATTTTTTTTAGTTTAAATTCTTTATATCTTGCAATGTATATTCATCTACATATTCTGAAAGAACTTTCCAAAAATTATCTTCTTCAATTATCTTTTCTTTTTTTGTTTTAACCTTTTTTAAAAATTTATCATGACATCTTTTTATTAATTGATAATAATTTGATGTAAACAACGATATATAATAATCGGCATTTGGATTTCCTTTATATTCGTTTGCAAGTTCTAATTCTTTTAAAGTGTATATTTTTGACATTGCAAGTTCGTATCTCTCACACAAAGTTTTAATATCATTTGTATTTTGCATAATTTTATATGATTCTTCAATAATTCGTAATAAATTATTTATTTCATATTGGCTAAAAGTACCTTTTATATTATTTAGATTTTCTTTAGGTATATTAGATGTTACGATATTAACCTTTTTAATTTTTCTTTTTGATTTTAATAATAAGTAAGTTATTAATCCAAATATTATTGTTTCAATAAAAAATATTATTTTTAAAGTAGGATTTTTTTCAGTAAGAAAAATAATAATACTTGAAATACTCATCAATCCTATAAATATACTTATTAATTTTTTTATAATTTTCATTATTTATTCCTTTCATTTTTCTGTGTCACTGTGTCAGTGTGTTAGGTTATTTTCTTTATATTTTTTATTTATTAATTCTCTATAAATGTAAAATATAAAGAAATTAAATATTAATAGCACAGTGACACAGTGTTTTAAATTTTTCTTTTATTTACTTATATTTTAGACTGTGACACCTTTATTAAAAGTAATGACACACTGATGACACAGATGTGACACATTAACTTTTAAAATTATCATTATTTGATAATCCTTGAAGCATTGTAATTGCTGCTTGTTTTCCATCTTTGTTTAAAGTTAAATATGTTGATAATAATTGAAAAGCATCTTTACCATATACTTTTTGCACTTGTTCACAAATTTCAATCTCTTCACGCAATCCATTATAATCAATATCCATAGGAACATCATGACCCATTAACCAAGCAACATTAACATCAAGTGCAGTTGCTATTTTAAATAAAGCATCTTGTTTTGCATCATACAATCCATTCATATATTGACTGATTCTTGATTTGGATATACCTGATTTATTTGCCAAATCAATTGGTTTTATATTTCTAATTGTAATTGCACGATTTAATCGATCAGTAAATTTACTCATTTTCTTTTAAAACCTCTCTTTCTTAAAATATCTTTACATATCTAATTATAAACGAAAAGTTAAGGAAATTCAACACTTCTTTAAAAAAGTTAAAGAAATTTTATAAAAAGTGTTGACTTAAAAAGTTTAATATGCTAAACTTTGATTACAAGGTTAGAGAAACTAAACTTGAAACAAGTATCAAGGAAGGTGAAAATATGAATACTGAAAAAACAATTTTTGATTATGACAAGTTAAGAGGAAGAATAAAAGAATACTTTAAAACAGAAGGTAAGTTTTCAGAAGAACTTGGTATTTCAAGTGTTCAATTGTCTAATTTACTTAACAATAAAGCAGTATGGGATCAAATTTTAATAAATAAAGCATGTATGCTACTAAAAATATTATCTATTGAAATACCAGTATATTTTTTTACAGAAAAAGTTTAAGAAGTTAAACTTATAATTAGAGGTGATAAAATGACATTTTCAGAAAAATTAAAACTTGCAATGACAGAAAGAAATATAAAACCAGTTGAACTTGCTTTGAAAATTGGAAAAAACAAATCTTCAGTTAGTCAATATCTATCAGGAATTAATATTCCAAAAGATTCAACTAAAGAAAAAATTTGTGAAGTTTTGGATGTTCCACTAGAATATTTCAATGAACAAATTGAAGATGAAAGCAAAGACACATTTTTATACAATGTTCCAATTAAGGAAGCAGCAAGGTTATTACATAAATCTGAACAGTTTGTTAGAGTATCACTTCAACAAGGTACTGCACCATTTGGATTTGCAACTAAAAAAGAAGGTAAAGAAAAATATTCATATCATATAAGTCCTAAAAAACTTTATGAGTATGTAGATCAAATATAAGTGAGGTAAAGACTATGAAATTATTTGAACATCAAATTGAGGTATTAGAAAAAACAAAAGATTTTAACAAGTGTGCTTATTACCTAGATATGGGATTGGGGAAGACATTTGTAGGTTCTGAAAAGATGATGAGTTTTAAAACAAGTATTAATTTAGTTATTTGTCAAAAATCAAAGATTGAGGATTGGATTAAACATTTTGAAGATAATTATGAAGTTCTTGTTTATAATCTCACAGAAAATGAAAAATTAAAAACTTATCTTGCTTATCATTATTTATTTAATGAAAGTGGTTATCCAGTTAAATATCCAATTGTAGGAATTATAAATTATGACTTGGTTTTTAGAAGAAAAGATTTGTTAAATTTGAAAGATTTTACATTGATGCTTGATGAAAGTTCTTTAATTCAAAATGAAAAAGCAAAAAGAAGTAAATTTATTTTAAAACTAAATGCTAAAAATGTGATTTTACTTTCAGGAACACCTTCAAGTGGTAAATATGAAAATTTGTGGACACAAATTCATTTGCTTGGTTGGGATATAAAACAATCAGTTTATAACAAGCAATATATTAATTGGGAAAAGTTAGATGTTGGTGGTGTTCCTATATGGGTAGTAGATAAAAAAGAACCATATAAAAATGTTGAAAGATTAAAGGAAAAATTAAGACAACATGGTGCAATTTTTAAAAAGACTGAAGAATGCTTTAATTTACCTGAACAAATAGATATACCAATTTACATCAAACCACCAAATGAATATAAAACATTTAAAGATAATGGGATTGTGACCATAGACAATGATGAATTAGTTGGTGACACTAATTTAACAAAAATACTTTATGCAAGACAAATTTGTAGTTTATATAATCAAAACAAATTAGATGCATTTGAAGATTTACTTGAAAGTACAAATGATAGATTAATTGTATTTTATAACTTTATTCAAGAAAAAGAAAAGTTAAAAGAAATTATTGAAAAACATGAAAGACCAATTTCAGAAGTAAATGGTCAAGTAAAAGATTTAAAGAATTATGAAGAACAAGATAATTCGATTACCCTTATTCAGTATCAATCAGGAAGTATGGGATTGAACTTACAAAAAGCAAATAAAATTATTTATTTTAGTTTAACCCAAAGTTCTGATTTATATGAACAAAGTAAAAAACGAATACACAGAATTGGTCAAAACCAAACATGTTTCTATTATCTTCTACTTTGTAAAAATTCAATAGAGGATAAAGGAATATTACCAAGATTAATGATGAGAAAGGATTTTGATGATGAATTATTCAGAGAAGAAATATGGTAGAAATATTGTTTCACAAAGAATACTACCTGAAAAGAAAAAAAGAAAAATTGTGAAATTAAAGGTTAAAACATTATGGATTCTTCTAATTATATTCTTAATTTTAGGAATTGTAATTGGATGTACCATTTCAAATATACAAAAAAGATTTGTGAATCCACAGTGTGTTAATACATTGAAAGGGGGTGATTGAAATGGAAGAACTTTTACAAGAACTTCAAAATTTAGATATTCAATCAAAATCTATTGATGAAAGAAAATCTAAAATCAAAGAAACACTTGAAAAGGATTACTTAACAACTGAAGGTTATAAAAATGATTTTGTAACAGTTAGTTATACAAGTGCAAGTGAAACAACATCTATTGATTTGAAGAAACTTGAAGAAAAAGAACCTGAATTATTCAATGAATTAGTTGAAGATTACAAAAAGGTTACAAAAAGAAAAGCATCATATAGTTATAGGTTTAAGTAAAAAGAGGTGGATTATGAAGAAAATATGGAAAATTGACAGAAAAGTATGGGATTGGATAGAAGACAATCTTAATAGTTTAAATTTATTTGATTTAGTTTTAAAAGATAATGATTTTGAAAATGTTTATTTATGTTGGAAAGGAACTAATGATTTGTTTGCAACCATTTATGTGTCAGTAGTAAAAGAAATCATTAATAAAGGTTATTGATTATGGCACAAGAAAAGGATTTTGAAAATAAAGTAAAAAAGTTTCTTAAAGATGAAGGTTGTTATTTTATCAAATATTGGGGTGGTGCTGCTTATACACAAAAAGGTATTCCTGATTTACTAATATGTTGTGCTGGTTTCTTTTTAGGAATTGAACTTAAAAGTGAAAAAGGAAAACCATCTGAATTACAACTTTGGAATATAGAAAAAATTAAACAAGCAGGTGGATATGCACAAGTATTATATCCTGATCAATTTGAAGATTTTAAAGCAACTATTAAATTCTTAAAAGAATATGGTGTAACACCAAACGATAATCGAAAAGGTAGGTGATAGATGTGGAAATTTCACATTCAAGAATTGAATGTTTTGAAGGATGTCCGTTTAAATATAAATTAAAGTATTTGGATAAGTTAAAAACTTTAAAGAATACAGATGATGCTAATAATCCTTTATATTTGGGAACTGCACTTCATACAGGCATTGAAAAAGATGTAGAAACTGCAATTAAAGAATATTATTCACAATATCCAATAATTACTGATGACCACATCAATGAAGCAATCAAATTGAGATATTTAATTCCAAAAGCAAAAGAAATGTTACCACCTGGTGATTATGAAGTACCAATTAAAACTGAAGACTTTATTGGTTACATAGATTTATTATCACCAAATGAAGATGGAACATACGATTTATGGGATTTTAAATATTCAAATAATGCTTATCATTATAAGGATTCACCACAACTACATCTTTATAAATATTTTAAAGAAAAAGAAACATTAAATCAAATTAAAATTAAAAATCTACATTATTTACTTGTACCTAAAATCAACATTAAGTTGAAAAAGACTGAAACACTTGATGAATTCAGGGATAGATTACAAGAGGAATTGTCTAAATCTAGTATAAAAATATTAGATGTTGAATACAACCCTGATTATGTTATTAATTTTACACTAAATATTAAGAAAAGTATAGAGTGTGAAGAATTTAATAAAAATGAAACCTACCTATGTGGTTGGTGTGAATATGAAAAATACTGTAAGGAAGGAATTGATTATATGTTATTACCAGTAAATGAAAGAAGAAATATTGAAAAAATAGATAAAAGGACAATATGGGTGTATGGAAAACCATTCAGTGGAAAAACCACTTTTGCAAATAAGTTTCCTGATCCATTAATGCTTAATACAGATGGAAATATAAAGTTTGTTGATGCACCTTATATTCCAATTAAAGATGAAGTAAAAGTTGAAGGAAGAATGACAAAAAGAACATTTGCATGGCAAAAGTTCAAAGATGTTATTGCTGAATTAGAAAAGAAAGATAATACATTTAAAACTATTGTTGTTGATTTAATTGAAGACACATATGAGTATTGCAGACTTTATATGTATGACCAAATGGGAATTACACATGAAAGTGATGATTCATTTAGGGCATGGGATAAAGTTAGAACAGAATTCTTGTCAACATTAAAAAGACTTATGAATTTAGATTATGAAAACATTATCTTAATATCACATGAAGATGCATCTAAAGATTTAACAAAAAGAGGTGGTGACAAGATAACTTCAATTAAACCAAATATTCAAGAGAAAGCAGCAAATAAAATTGCAGGTATGGTTGATATTGTTGCAAGAATTGTTGCTGAAGACAATAAAAGAATCTTATCATTCAAATCTGATGAAGTTGTATTTGGTGGTGGAAGATTAACAACAAATGTTAGTGAAATTGATTTAAATTATGATGAATTTATTGAAGTGTATGATGAAGCAAATAAAAATATTTTAAATGGATCTACTTCAGAAGTAAAAACAACAAGTAGAAGAAAATCATCAAGAACAGAAGAAAAAGTTGAAGAACAACCAAAAGAAGAAGTCAAGGAAGATGACTTGATGGAAAAAGAACAAATGACAACTGCTGATGGTTTTGAACCAGTTGTTGAAGAAAAAGTTGTTGAAGAAGTTAAAGAAACTGAAACAGTAGAAGAAAATACTGAAGAAAAACCTAAAAGGGTAAGAAAAAGAAGAACTGAATAGTAAAGAAAGAAGGAATTAATTATGGAAAAGAAAAATTTATTTGAAAAATGGGATAAAGAAATTGATACAGAAAATTTACAAAAGGATGTTGCAGAAGCAGCAGAAAATGGTGGACAAGCAACTTTTAAAGAAGTACCTGAAGGTGAATATGAAGTTGAAGTTAATCAAATGGAATTAAAATCATCAAAAAATGGTGATCCTATGGTTTCAATTTGGTTCAAGATTATAAATGGTGAATATAAAAATTCTATATTATTCATGAATCAAGTAGTTACACAAGGATTTCAAATTCACATAGTAAACGAATTATTAAGAAGTTTAGTAGGTGAAATGGAAAAACCAATTGATATTGATTTTAAAAATTATAAACAATATTCAGAATTGTTAATGGATGTATTTGAAGCAATAACAGGAAATTTTGAATATGCACTTTCTTATAAAGAAAATAGCAAAGGATTTAAAACTTTTAAAGTTGAAGAAGTATTTGTTTTAGAAGACTAATTAAAAAAGTATTTATGAAAGGATGTGAATTAAATGTTATTTTATGACTTTGAGGTTTTCAAAGAAGACTGGTTGGTTGTAATAATTGATATGAAAAATAAAAAAGAACATGTAATTATTAATAACCCTGAAGAATTAGAAAAGATTTATCAAGATAACATTAATGAAATATGGGTTGGTTTCAATTCAAGACATTATGATCAATACATTTTAAAAGGCATCCTTTGTGGATTTAATCCAAAAAGAATAAATGACTATATAATTTTAAAAGGTAATCCAGGATGGAAATTTAGTTCTTTATTTAGAAATATACCACTTAATAATTATGATGTAATGATGAGTATAGATCGTGGTTTAAAATCATTTGAAGGATTTATGGGAAACAATATCAAAGAATCAAGTGTTCCATTTGATATTGATAGAAAATTAACCCAAGAAGAACTTGATGAAACAGTGAAATATTGTAGACATGATGTTGAACAGACAATTGAAGTGTTTCTTCAACGAAAAAGTGATTTTGAAGCACATATGGGATTAGTAAAGATTGCTTGTGAAGGTAAACCTTTAAATATGGCATTAATATCTAAAACTAAAGCACAACTATCTGCAATCATTCTTGAAGCAAGTAAGAAGGAACACAATGATGAATTTGATATTGACTTTCCTTCTACCTTGAAAATAGATAAATACAAAGAAGTTGTTGAATGGTATGAAAATGAAGAAAATAGATGTTATGAGAAAGATGGTAAAAAGAATCAATTGGATATTATGATTGCTGGTGTTCCACATCAATTTGGTTGGGGTGGTGTACATGGTGCAATACCACAATATTCAGGTGAAGGATATTTTCTAAATATGGATGTTACAAGTCTATATCCTTCACTTATGATTCAATATAATTTACATAGTAGAAATATGAAAGACCCACAGAAGTTTGTTGATATATACAACACTAGGGTTCAATACAAAAAAGAAAAAAATCCATTACAATTACCTTTGAAATTAGTTCTTAATTCAACTTATGGTGTTATGAAAGATAAGAACAATGATTTATTTGATCCATTACAGGCAAATAGAGTTTGTATATATGGACAATTGCTTATCCTTGATTTAGTTGAAAAATTAGAACCACATTGTAAGATAATTCAATCAAATACTGATGGTGTATTAATAAAAATGAATAGTTATGATGATTATGACTTAATAGATGATATTGCTTATGAATGGGAACAAAGAACACATCTTAATTTAGAATTTGATGAATATAGAAAAGTATTTCAAAAGGATGTTAATAACTATATTATTGTTGATGCTGAAGGACATTATAAATCAAAAGGTGCATATGTTAAGAAACTTAATAATCTTGATTATGACTTACCAATTATAAACAAAGCATTGGTGGATTATATGGTTAATAATATACCAGTAGAAGATACAATTAACAATTGTAATGATTTAAAAGAATTTCAATTGGTTACAAAAATATCTAATAAATATAAATATATACTTCATGGTGAACACAAAATTAAAGAAAAATGTATTAGAATTTTTGCATCAAAATATATAGATGATCCAGGTGTTACAAAAGTTAGTGAAAGAACAGGAAAACCTGCAAAAATATCCAATTCACCTGAACATTGTTTTATTTACAATGAAGAAGTTAATGATGTTAAAGTACCCAATAAATTAGATAAA
Organism: uncultured Mycoplasma sp.; assembly: GCA_947646115.1. Taxonomy (GTDB): domain Bacteria; phylum Bacillota_I; class Bacilli_A; order RF39; family UBA660; genus Caccenecus. Next base: position 4,479 of record CANSFH010000024.1, on the reverse strand, counting down.
ACTTGGTATATTAACCTAGCAACTAAAAGATTAAATGATTTTGGGGTGATATGATGGATGAATTTTTTAAAGGATATGTAGTAACAAAAAATAAAAAGAGTATAGAACCATTTAGAAATAGAAATGATTTTAAAACTTATGATGAAATAAAATATTATGATGAATTTGCTGGTATTCTTGCAGATAATACAATTTTGGTTGATATTGATGATAGTGAACAAGCAGAAATATTAATGAATATTGTTGAAGATTTACAACTTAATTGTAGGGTTTATAAAACAACTAGAGGAAAGCACTTTCTATTTAAAAACACTAACATTAATAAATGTTATACTCATTGCAATCTAGCATGTGGAATAACTGCTGATATAAAAGTCGGATGTAAGAATTCATATGAAATACTAAAATTTAATAATAAAGAAAGATTTATTGAATGGGATATTGAAGAAGATGAAAATTATCAAAATATTCCTAAATGGATGACACCAGTAAAAAATAGTACAGATTTTCAAAATATGGAAAATGGCGATGGAAGAAATCAAGCACTATTTAATTACATATTGACTTTACAAAGCAATGATTTTTCAAAAGAAGAAGCAAGAGAAACTATAAAAATCATTAATAAATATGTACTTAAAGATTCTTTATCAGAAGATGAAGTTGATGTAATTATCAGAGATGATGCATTTCCAAATATGTCATTTTTTAAGGGAAATACATTTCTATTTGATAAGTTTGCAGTTTTTCTTAAAAATAATCACTATATAAAAAGAATTAATAATCAATTGCATTTATTTAAGGATGGTATATACATTACAGGACAACAAGAAATTGAATCTGCAATGATTGAACATATACCACAATTAGGTAGATCAAGAAGAACAGAAGTAATGTCATATTTAGATATTTTAATTAGAGAAAATACACCAGTTACATCAGCAAGATTTATTGCATTTAGAAATGGAATATTAAACATTGATACAAATGAGTTATTACCTTATTCCCCCGATTTTATTATTACTAATAAAGTTGAATGGGATTATAACCCAAATGCTTATTCAGAAGATGTTGATGAAGTATTAAACAATATATCTTGTAATGATGAAGAAATAAGAAAATTACTAGAAGAACTTACAGGTTATTGTATGTATAGAAGAAATGAATTAGGAAAAGCATTCATTCTTATAGGTTCAGGATCAAATGGTAAATCTACTTATCTAAACATGTTAAAAGATATGTTAGGAAGAAGAAACACATCAGTTCTTGATTTGAAAAAGTTAAATGATAGATTTTCCACAGTTATGATGTTTGGAAAACTTGCTAATATTGGTGATGATATTTCAGAAGAATTTATTACAGATGTTAGTGAATTTAAAAAAATAGTAACAGGTGAAACAATAGATGCTGAACAAAAAGGACAACCTAAATTTGAATTTAATCCTTATGTAAAATTAATATTTAGTGCAAATAACATTCCTAGAATGGGAAAAGGTAGAGATTCAACTGCTATATTAAGAAGATTAGTCATTGTTCCATTTAATGCTAAATTTACAAAAGAATCATTAGGTGATAGTTTTAAACCTTATATAACACATTCTTTAAAGTCACAAGAAAGTATGGAATATTTAATTAAATTAGGTGTTGAAGGATTAAAAAGGGTTCTACAAAATAAAGAATTTACTACTTCAGATAAAGTTAAAGCAGAATTAAACGAATATGAAGAAAATAATAATCCTATATTAAGTTTCTTTAAAGATTGTGAAGATAATGAAATTCAAGTGGAAAATGAACCAACAAATGATGTTTATAGGAAATATACATTGTTCTGTTCTGAAAATGGCTTTCAATCATTATCAAACGGTGAATTTTCAAAACAAGTAAAAAAATATTTTGGTTTCACTATTATCAGAAAAAGAATAAATGGTGAGATCAGAAGAATATTTGTAAAAGATGAAGAAGAAAGGAAGTAGTTATGAAAGATTGGACAGGAAATACAAAAAGTGTTTATGCAACTTTAGCAGCATCTAATCATTCAGATGCAGAAAGACAATGTGAAGATTATTATGCAACAGAACCTAAAGCAATTGAACTACTTCTTGAAGTTGAAACTTTTTCACCAGTTATATGGGAATGTGCTTGTGGGGGGGTCACATGGCAAAAGTGCTTGAGAAAAATGGCTATAATGTGATTGGAACTGATTTAGTTTATCGTGGATATGGTGACAAAGAATCTTTAGATTTTCTTGAAGAAACACTTGATGAATTTGAAGGTGACATAATAACAAATCCCCCTTACAAATATGCTTTAGAATTTGTTCAAAAAGCATTGGATAGTGTTCAAGTAGGAAGAAAAGTTGCTATGTTTCTAAAATTACAATTTTTAGAGGGAAAAGAAAGAAAACAATTCTTTTTAGAAAACCCACCCAAAATTGTTTATGTTAGTTCATCAAGATTAAAATGTGCAATCAATGGTGATTTTAAAGATATAAAATCTAGTGCAGTTTCTTATGCTTGGTTTGTGTGGGAAAAAGGATTTAAAGGTGATCCTATAATAAAATGGATTAATTAAAGAGGTGTTATAAATGTATGAGAGAGAGAGAGAGAGAAGTATCAAATATTTAATGGTGATTGTCTTGAAATAATGAAAAGTATATCTGATAAATCAATAGATTTAATATTATGTGATTTACCATATGGTACAACAAGAAATAAATGGGATTCAATTATTCCACTAGATAAATTATGGGAGCAATACGAAAGAATTATTAAAGATAACGGTGCAATATTACTTTTTGCACAAACACCATTTGCACAACAACTTGGTGCTAGTAATTTGAAACTATTAAAATACGAGTGGATTTGGGATAAAAAGAGAGTTACAGGATTTTTAAATTCTAAAAAAATGCCTATGAAAAGACATGAAAATATCCTTGTGTTTTATAAAAAATTGCCAACTTATAATCCACAATTAACAAAAGGGAAACCTTATCATACCCATAATAAAGCACCTTCAACAAATTATAATAGTTTTGAAACAAATTATGAAACAAAGAATGATGGTTGGAGATTTCCAGTTGATATTCAAGAATTTTCACCTGAAACAGGATTACATCCAACGCAAAAACCTGTTGCATTGTTAGAATATTTTATTAAAACATATTCAAATGAATTAGACACAGTTCTTGATAATTGCATGGGTTCAGGGTCAACAGGTGTTGCTGCATTAAATATAAATAGAAGATTTATTGGTATTGAAAAAGATGAAAAATATTTTGAAATAGCAAAAAAGAGAATTCAGAAAGGAATGATTATTATGGAAAAGAAAGAAGAAGTAAAAGTTATATCTTATGAAACAAACTTAATGATTGATTTGGAAAAACTTGCAAAAGAAGAACCTGATTTATTTAATGATTTTAGTTAAAGATTATCCAGTTAAACCAAACACTAAAATTATTATTGAGGTTAAAGCATAAATGGATGTTATTAATAAAATAACAGAAATTTGTAATTTATTAGATGAAATTGATGGATATTTTGCAAGTATTCCTAGTAAGCAATCTGAAAATGATATGGCAATAAGTGATTTATACCACTACATAGAAAATAATCAAATTTCAACTAAAGGTAGTTATAGAATTGTTAAGGAATTAAGAGAACATCTATTAATTAGAAGAAATCTAAAAGAGGATCAAGAATTATTAAGAACATTTGTAAATCATAAAAATAAATTAAACTTACCTGAAAATAGACAAATGTTGTTAGGTGAAGTTAATAAAACTAAAAATAGATTATTAGCACCTTATAATTATAGAATTTATGATTCTGAAGAAAGTTTAAAGGAAAGGATTGAACATTGATGCAGAGAGAGAGAGAGAGAGCAGAAAAAATTCAATGTGAAATATATACAATCAGAAATTTAATTAATTTGTTATGTGATCACTTTGAATGTAAAAGATATAACAATCAAATTGAAGATTGGTATTCATTACAACATAATTTTGATGAGTATAGAGAACTTATTTATACAATACTAAAGAAATTAATTGATAATGAAAAAGATATAAAAGAACTTGTTGAAAGTTTATATAAATGAGGTGATTAAATTGTCAGAAGCAGACAAAAAATTATTTGAATTAGGATTTACAAAAGAAATTGAAAATAAAAGAAGAATTGATTTTTGTAGTAAACATTTTATAAGTGAAACAAATATTATTAGTTTTGATTTAAAAAGAAAACAACTTGAATGTTTTGTTGAAAGTGATAGTCCATTCACACCAAATGAACCATACAAATTAAATTTAGAAGAATTAAAAGCAATTACTTTAAAATGTTTAGAGTTAGGATGGTGGTAATATGGAAAAATTAGAAAAGATTTTAAAAAGCATGACAATAACATTTTTAATATTATCAGTTATATTTATTATTTGGTTTATATTAGAATTCAAAGAAATGCTTAACGATCATAGATGTTATAATTTAC
>CANSFH010000023.1 GCA_947646115.1 uncultured Mycoplasma sp. | reverse complement strand
GTTCCTGTTCCTCCTGAACCGTTACTTGTTGAATTACTTGTACTCGGTTCTCTATCATTACAGAATCCTGCATTGTTATCTATTTTACTTGCATAACTTGCTAAATTGTTTGTATACCATGTATTTAATGTTCTCAATATTGTTGATTCTGTTCCTGTTCCATGAACTTGTCCACTTGTATATCTGAACCCTACATACATATTGTTATTATAGCTTGAATTAAATGCACTTGTTCCTATTTGGGCATCTGTTCCTGTTGAAGTGGCACTTGTTCCTTGATAGATTAGTCTTATTGTTCCATCGCCATTTATTCTGACTATTCGCCAAAACTTATTTGCAAATTTAACATAGTTATTGGTTACTGCGCCTCTCCAGTAGTATGTATCTCCATCATCATCTTTTGCCTTAAATACTCCTTCATTTGTTGTTGAAACTCCTGTAAAACTTGTTGCACTATCTTTTACTGTTACATTTCCTAGTATTGTTTCTCCTGCTGTAACTTTCTTATCAAAATATATATAACACTTACTATCTTTACTTAATCCCGTTATAACATGTTTTCCTTCTTCATTTGTAAACACTTTATTATATACTTTATTTATATTATCTGTTGTACAATAACTTCTTTCTTTATTTATTTCATAACCTTCCTCGGGCATTGTAGTTATTTCTACATCTCCTGCTCCATCATTTTTATACATGGCCATTATTTTAAAATCTGGTACTTTATAATTTATTGTTCCTTCTGCTATTGTTACATTCTTTGTTGTTTGATATTTGGCAAAACTAGCTCTTACTATTAATACTATTGTTATTAATATAAATATTACTGCTCCTATCAATATCTCTTTTTTATGGCTTTTCTTTAGTGTCTCAAATTCCATCTTTATCCTTCTTTCTTTTCCATTATAATTACTTATTCTTCCTTTTTCATTAACTTCGACAAAACACATCAAAACTTCTTATCTTTCTTGTATTACATATTGCATTATCTATGATATATTTCTACTATACAATATTATTGATATTTTTTCAAGATTTTTATGTTAATTTCTAACTGATTATGATATCTTCAAGCTAATCTTTAAAGTTCCAAATAATAAGATATAATTTAATAGAGAAGTTTGGAGAGATTTAATATGAATTTAAAGTACATTCGTGAATACTATGAACTAAAACAAAACGAGGTTGCAAGTATACTGGGAGTAACCAGAAGTTCTTATTCATTATGGGAAACAGAAATTAACATCATCCCCTTAAATAGATTAATAACATTTTGTGATTACTTTAATGTATCTCTAGATTATGCTCTAAACTTAACTAAAAAAGAAAAATATGATAATATGAAAACAGGAATAGATAAACCAATTCATCAAAAAAGAATTAAAAGATTAAGAAAAGAAAATAATTTTACCCAAGCTGCTTTAGCTAGTAAACTTCATACTGACAATGGTGTAATATCTCGATATGAAAGTGGTAAAACTCTAATTCTAACCTCTTTTCTAATCGATTACTGCAAAATATTTAATATATCCGCTGACTACTTAATGGGTAGGATTGATGAAAAAATCCAAATAAAAGAACCAATAGCAAACTAACTATTGGTCTTTTTTTAATAATTTTCTAATTTCTAAAGCTTCACTATCACCTCTTGAATTTAATAGTTCCTTTAAATCCTCTAAACAAAAATTAAACAAATCTGAAACACCTGATTCTTTTAAGAATAAATATATTTTTAAAATTCTTTCTAATAAATTAGCATTCTCTAAAGTTTCTAATTTAATTCTTTTAAAAATAGCATCTTTATCTACTTCCGATAGTTCAATTCTTTTTTCAAACTCTTTTGCTTTATTTTCATCGTTTTCTTTATAACGAGAATAACCAACGTTCCAAGAATCACTATTAAGCGGTCCAATAAAATTATCAATATCGTTAATTACTAATTCTTCAACTCCTTGCTTAAATTCTTCTAACTGTTTTAAAAAGCACTTAACAGTATCAGGATATAAACTAACAATCGTAATTATATTTCTTATTGGCTTTTGCCTAATAAAACTTAAATCTTGATAAATATCACAAAAAGTTTTTGCCATTACATGTTCTTGTTTCGTAACAAGCCTTAACATATGTAAATGCTGAAAATAATACTCTTGATGTCTTGCTCCATCATCAGGAAATAAAAACATCCCTGAAAACTCAAAATCAATTGGCGGATTAATTCCTATAATTTTTCCGTCTTCCATAATAAAATTAACATTCTCATAATGATAATTATTATCTTGTCTTAATAAAGAAAGTAAAATTTGCCAAACTAAACCCTTACTTAATTCAGGGTTTTGTCTAAAAAAGTTAGAATTTAAAATATCTATATAATCATAAAACTCCATACAATAATTAATATATTTATCTATATCTACACCTGGTTCAGGATAAAGTCTAAATATTTCTAATAAATTTATTAACTTCTGTTTTTTATTTATAGTTAAAGGAACTAAAGAACCATAATCATAATATTTAGGTTGTTCATTTTCTAAACCTGTTGCATAAGCAAGTAAATATTGTGGTGTTTTAGGATCAAAAAACTTTTGAGTTAAATATGACCAATATACTTCGGCAAATGCAAAAAAATATGTAGCATAAGGTTTAGTTTTACTAATAGGCTTAAAAATATGTTCCTCTCCATCTTTTAGAAAAACAGGAAAATATTTCGTCCCCTTAACTTCTCCTTGTGCTTCTACATCTAAATTTCTAATTTTGTCTTTTACATGTAAATTAATTGGTTGAAACAAATTTTCCATAACCCACCTCTAATACCAATTATATCATAATTGAAGCAAATCAAAAAATCTTTTTTCTTTTGTTTTATCTAAAGAACTATCTATAAAAGTTATAGATTGCTCACTTTCTTGTAAATGAATATCCTTTACAATTTCTAATAAACGTTTCGCAACACCATTACTACCATCAAAAAAATTAACATTACCCAATATTTCTCTTATATTCTTTTTTATTAAAGGATAATGTGTACAACCTAAAACTACATTTTCTACCCCCATAAATTGTTTAATATTTTGTTTTAAATATTCTTTGATTAATTTAGTATTATTCTGTTCAATTAAATTAGCAAGTCCTACACATTCATAAATCATTGTATTATGATTATCATATTTTTGATATAACTCTTTAAATTTTAAAGAATCTATTGTTCCTTTTGTAGCCATTATTAATGTTTTACCATTTTTAGATGCCAACTTATAAGCAGGTTCAATTGCTATTATGGGAATACTATATTTTTCTCTTAAGATATCTTTACATATTGCACTTGCAGTATTACAAGCAATAACTATAATTTCACAACCTTCACTAACTAAATATTCTACAATATTACTTGTAATTTTCTTTAATTCATCATCACTTTTATCTCCATAAGGATTATTTTTTGAATCACTATAATAAATATATTTATAATTAGGCATTACTTCTAGTACTTCCTGAAATACTGTAACACCACCTATTCCTGAATCAAATATTCCTATCATATGAACACCTCTAATATAATTATACTCTAAAAATAGTTTTATTTATTTTAAATTTTGTATTATAATATATATGAGAGTGATATTATGAATATAGGAATCTTTACAGACGCATATGAACCTCATATATCTGGTGTTACAACAAGTATAAAAATGTTAAAAGAAGCTTTAGAGAATATGGGACATTCTGTCTATATTGTAACAGCTAACTTAACAAACCATAAATTTACCTATGACAATAAAAATAAAATAATTTATATTCCTGGTATAAAAACTGGTATTTATAATACTAGATTAACCAATATTTATTCTAAAAAAGCTTTTAAAATAATTAAAGAATGGAAACTAGATATAATTCATAGTCAAACTGAATTTGGTATAGGAGTTTTTTCTAGAATAGTTAGTAAAAAATTACATATACCTGTAGTTCATACATATCATACCTTATATGAAGATTATGTTTATTATGTAACTCACGGCTTTTTTGATAATTTAGGTAAAAAACTAGCAATTAAAATAACTAAATATTTTTGTGATAAAAAATGTGATGAACTAGTAGTTCCCACTAAAAAAATAAAAGATCTATTTATAAATAAATATCACTTTACAAGAAATATTAATGTTATATCAAGTGGTATAGATACTAAAAAATTTGAATTAAATTTAAATATTGAAAAAAATATCAAAAAGCTTCGTAAGGAATTTAAACTAAAAAACACAGATATTATAATAGGTTCTGTTGGACGTATTGCCAAAGAAAAAAGTTTTGATAAAGAAATAAAAGCTATAAAAGAATTACTCGAAATAAATAAAAATATTAAACTTATGATTATTGGCGATGGACCTGAATTAGATAACTTAAAAAAATTAGTTAAATACTTAAATATTGAAAATAATGTCATATTCACTGGTAAAGTAAATTATGATTTAATCCCAAGTTATTACAATTTATTTAATATAATGGTATCATTTTCTAAAACCGAAACTCAAGGATTAACTATTATCGAAGGTTTAGCTGCATCATTACCTGTCTTGTGTATTAAAGATGAAAGTTTTGAAGCTATGGTTGAAAATAATTACAATGGATATTTATTTAAAAACAATAAAGAATTTCTAGAATTAGCTCAAAAATTAATAAATAATTCTAAACTATATGAAATTATGTGTAAAAATGCTAAAAATAGTATTTACAAATATTCTAAAGAAGTGTTTGCTAGCGAAATTTTAAAAATTTATAGCAAAGCTATAACAAACTATAAGTAGTTATATATAAATTTTTATTAGTTGTGTATTCAATTACATATTTGTTATTTTTTTAACAACTAATAAACCAATGATTTTATTATAACTACTTTTTTTCATATGTTTATCTATATATTTAACATAAAACTCTAATTGGCTAAAACAAACCCTGTACCCAATTCTAAAAATTTATTTTCAAAAAAAACTGATAATCCTTTTATCAGTTTAACTTAAATTTATTTTTCTTTATTTTTACCTTTCTTATCTTCTTTAACATCAACTTTTGGGAGAGCTGCTTTACGAGATAAGTTAAGTCTACCACGATTATCAAAGCCTAGTGCTTTAACAATTATTTTATCGCCTACTGATACTAAATCTCTTGGCTTTTCTACTCTTTTATTATCAAGTTCTGAAACGTGTACTAAACCTTCACATCCTGGCCATAACTCTACAAAGCAACCAAAGTCTTCAACTTTAACAACTTTACCAGTATATACAGTATTTATTTCTACTTCACGAACTACTTCTTCAATCATTTGACGAGTTTTCGCAATAATTTCATCATTAGTATGATAAATAATTACTCTTCCATCATCTTCAATATCAACTTTAACAGCATCTTTATCATTAACTGTATTTACATTACTAGATTCTAAAATAATCTTCGTAATCATTTCTCCACCACGACCAATAACATCTTTAATTTTGTCAGGGTTAATTCTGAATGTATCAATCTTTGGAGCATATTTAGATAAACTCTTACGAGGTTCAGCAATACAATTTTCCATTACATCAAGTATTTCCATACGTGCTTTTTTAGCTTGGTTTAAAGCTTCTTTCAATATTTTTTCAGTAACACCTTTAATTTTAATATCCATTTGTAAAGCACAAATACCTTTTTTAGTACCCGCAACTTTAAAGTCCATATCTCCCATATGATCTTCAAGTCCTTGAATATCTGTTAAAATAGTATGTTTCTTTTTATCTTTACTTTCAATTAACCCCATCGCAATACCTGCTACTGGTGCTTTAATAGGTACACCTGCAGCCATTAAACTTAAACAACCTGCACAAATTGTAGCTTGACTACTGCTTCCATTAGACTCTAATATTTCACTAACAACACGAATTGTATAAGGGAATTCTTCTTCATTTGGTATTACTTGAGCTAAAGCTCTTTCACCTAAAGCTCCATGACCTATCTCACGACGACCAGGTGCACCATATCTCCCAGTTTCACCAACTGAAAAAGATGGGAAATTGTAATGCAACATAAATCTTTTAGTATCTTCAAGTCCTAATCCATCAAGAATTTGATGTTCACCTATTGCTCCTAAAGTAGTAGTTGCAAGCGATTGTGTTTCACCACGAGTAAACACTGCTGAACCATGTGTACGTGGAAGTAAATCAATCTCACAAGAAAGTGGTCTAATTTCATCCATCTTTCTACCATCAGGTCTAATTTTTTTATTAGTAATTAAATCTCTTACTAAATTAGCTTCTAACATATTTACTACTTTAGAAACTTGCTTAATTCTATCTTCTAACTCTTCACATTCTTGATACTCTTCAGTAAAATGCTCAATAGTATTTTCTTTAACAGCATCAATTTGGGCATACTTTTCTAGTTTTTCTTTAATTTGAATAGCTGCAAGCATATCTTTAGTTGCATACTTATTAACAGCTTCTTCTATTTCTGGATCAATTACAGCTTTTGCAAGTTCAATTTTTGTCTCTCCAATTTCATCAATGATTTCTTGTTGAAATTTACATAATTTTTTTACATTTTCTTGACCAAACATTAAAGCTTCTAGCATTTCTTTCTCACTTAATTCTGATGCTCCAGCCTCAACCATACAAATAGCATCACTAGTTCCAGCAACAGTTAAAGATAAATTACTAGCTTCAATTTGTTCAGCTGTTGGGTTAATAACTAATTCTTTACCTACTTTACCTACAATAACCCCAGATACAGGTCCATCAAAAGGTATTTTAGAAATACCTAGACATAAACTTGTACCAAATAAAGCAGCCATTTCTGGTGAATTATCTGGATCAACTGACAATACAGTATTTACTACTTGTATTTCTTGACGTAAATTTTCATCAAACATTGGACGAATTGGTCTATCAATCAAACGAGCTGCAAGTGTTGCTGCATCACTAGGACGACCTTCTCTTTTTATAAATCCTCCTGGTATTTTACCTACAGAATATAATTTCTCTTGATATAAAACTTGTAGTGGAAAAAAGTCACTTCCCATTACTTCTTTACCCATTACACAAACAGATAAAACAACTGTATCTCCATAACGAACTAAAACTGAACCATCAGTTTGTTTAGCAAGTTCACCAGTTTCAACAATTAAATCTCTTCCTAAAAAATCTAATTTAAATACTTTCTTCATATAAGCTCCTTCTATACTTAAAAAAAGACACTAAAAATTTTAGTGCCCTTATTTTCTTAAATTTAATTTACTAATTACATTTCTATAACTTACAACATCATTTTCTTTTAAGTAAGCAAGTAATTTTCTTCTTTTACCAACTTTCATTAAAAGTCCACGTTTAGAATGGAAGTCATGAATATGTACTTTTAAATGTTCAGTTAAATCATTAATTTCAGCAGTTAATATTGCGATTTGTACTTCAGTAGAACCACAATCTTTTTCATTTGCTCCAAATTCTTTAACTAATTTAGCTCTCATTTCTTTTGTAACAGCCATTTTTTCTCCTCCTATCTTAATAATCGGTTTATTCCAAGTAAAAATTTAAGGAGTAAATTTAAACCGAGATATAAACTTCATTAACATTATATTATATAAAACCTAAAAAATCAACTATTATCTTCCTCTTATTGCTTTATTCACTTCTTCTATAACTTCAAATAAAGGTTTATCACCATCAAATTCTAAACCAAGAAGCCTTTCTTTATAACTTGAAAGCACATTACCATACTCATCAATAAAACAATATAGTTCATCAATTATATTTCCGGTATCATCTTTAATTAAAGCGACTGCCTCTGCAACTTTTTTACCATATTCTTTATTCTCACTAAATTCTCCAATATAATTAAAATATGAAGTTAAAACTTCTCTAGTAACTACATTATACAAAACACATAATCTATTTTCTCCACTCATACCTCAAGCATAATTACTTCATCATTTATAACTTTAAAATCACACTTACCTAAATTATCAAATTCTCTTCCATCTACATTTGGATATTTTTCACGACATAAAATAATCTGTGGATTATCTAAACTTTCTGTAGAATTATAAAGAAAAACAAAAATATCATTTGGAAAAACTACAACTTTAGGCATTACATATTTAGGTTTCAAATTAATAACATTATAATCTTCATCAACAATACCTATTAAATCTAAAGCATATAACATTCCTTCAACAGAATTAAAGAAAGTAGCTTCAAACAAACCATATCCATAATTAAATTTAACAGTACTTTTTGCCATAGTTATCTCTAAATCTTCATACTTAAAAGAAAACAATTTACTCATAAAACCCTCCAAAAATTTTCTTTATTATAAACTAAAAATTATATTTCTTCAAGAAATCTTTTATCTATAATTGTTGTTATTACATAATTATCAAAATAATCGCTAGTCATTATAAGCCTTCCTTGAAACTGACCATGATATCCAAAGCTATTATCAACTTTAAATTGTTTTATCTTCCCATCTTCTACTAAAGCTCCTGTAATAGCCATCGCATGATCATAATCTATTATTCCTAAAGCAATTTTATCTTCTTTTGTAATATCTCTTATATTTAATAAATGATTAAAATTATAAAGATCAACATCTAAAATATTATCTTGGTAATCTAAAGTTTTTGATTCTTCTGTAGAAAACCATACACTAATCCCACTTTCTAATTGTTTTAATATAGCATCCTTTTGTTTATTATTATCCATATACCTAATTTCTTCATTATCACCCAAATAAACACTAGGAATATAAGCATTACTATTATAAAAACTATCAAAATTAATAGAAGTAACAGTAACAAAATTATCTAAACTATCACCAATTAACCACTCTTTAAATTTAAGCGGCGTATAATTAGAACCATGACTAATAAATTTTAAAGGGGGAATTCCATATATTTTAACTAAAAAATTATAAGCTTCATTCATTAACTTTTTAAATAAAATTTCCTTATCCTCTTTTTTATCCATTAGTAAAAGTGCATCACTCTTAATTTTATCTCTTAATAATTCTATTGTTAAAGACTCATTATACTTATCATTAACATCAGGCATTTCTTTTTCTGGAACTATACCATATTTATTTATTATCTGCAGACAAAAATAAAAAGTTCCATAATTGCCCACATACCGATTAGTCTTATCTCTAATTTTATCAATTGTTAGCTTATCATCATCTATAAGCTCATTATATAAAGTATTTATTTTTTCTAACTTATCAAAAAAAGCAATATAATTAGCAGATAAATCTATATCTTCTAAATTTCTTTTTCTCATAATATCTTTTACTACCCTAAAAAAAGCGTATATATTACATTGATGACTACCTCTTTGATTATAAATTTTAGCCTCAGGAACCTCTATATTAAATTTAAATTCAAAACTGCTATATTTATTCATATCTTTACTTGCAGCCATGATTCCTAAATTCCTGATTTTATCACTATTTTCTAAATTACTTCCTTTATTCATAATCAATCCTCTAATTAAATTGTATCATACTTCTTAAAATTTTTTAACATCTTATCTATCTAAAGTTGTAAGTATTTAATTTTACCAAAGAAAGTACAAGATATTTTATATTACAAATTACTTTCCTCATTTAAAATTCTAACTAATTTTTTAACACCACCAGAAATTTCATCATAATAATCACTATTTTGTTTTTTAAATTGTAAAAATTCCCTTCCTAATTTTCCACAATCTTTTTCGTATTCCATCATAATACTTAAATCTGTTTTATAAGATGCAATAGGAAAACTACCTAAAAGAAAATTAGCATTTTTAAATTTTTCTCTACTATCTTGAAAACTTTGATTATAATAATCTCTAATAAACCATTTAAGATAAATATCACTCCCCTGATACATATTTATTGTTCCTGATAATTCACTTTTATCACCAACAAAACCATTAATTGAATCAAATAAATGAGCGTTGCTATTTCTATCTATTACTATATTTATAACATGATTACCAAAAGTACTAGTTAATTCATCACAACCTTTATAACTTATTAAAAAAGTTATATTACCTCTTGTTAACATTGTTTCAAAATCACAATCGCTTGTTAAATCATAAGGTTCTAGAAGTTTATTAAGTTCATTTTGAACATCTGAAAAAGAAACATTTTCTCCCTCTTTTGTACTATATATAACCGATAAATCAGGTCGGTAAATAAATAATTCGGAATTACCATAGCCTAAAAAACTATATAAAGAAAATAAAAAATTGGCGATATGGCGACATATAGAACATCCATACGGAACCAGTAAACCTGCATTATCAAATCTAAATAAATTATTTTCTACTAGATCAGTAGGTAACTTATCACTATGATTTAAAACCGGATTATTAGTTAAATATCCCTGATTTATCATATATTTTACAATAACATTAATCCCTATTACATCTAAAGAAACTTCTAATCGATTTAAAAAATAAGCCATATTATTTATTATCTCATTATAAGCCATTTCCATTTTTAATAATTCTTCATAAAATAAATCATCCATAACTAATCCCTATTTTTCTAAACTACGCACTAGTTTTAATACACTTTCAGTAATTCTTTCATAATTACGGGCATTACTTCTTTTAAATTCTTCAAAATCCTGCTTTCTTTCTTGAGCATACACTTCAAATTCTCGTATTTTTTTAAAATCTTCTTTTAAAGAAGCATACGGATACATATTTAAAAGACAAAAAGCTTCATAACTAAAAGGATTTATGTTATCCCTACTACACTCCGAATATCTTAAAAATAAATAAGTATAATAAGACAACTTTTCATATACAAAATGATATAAATAAAGGCAGTCCGGATTACCAGAAGGACCAGCTATATAATTTCTAGTTGAATCTAAAATATGGGTATGACAATTTTTATCTAATATTACATTAAGGGAATGGTTTCCATATTTTAAAGCATCTGGATCTGGTTCCATATATTTAAAAGAAAAATTTATTCCCTTACGAATAATAGGAACCTCGTAACCTTCAGATTTCTCTAATCCATAATGAGTTAAAGCATAATGCACAGCTCCTTGCAGTATATCCAAAGTAAATTGATCGGAAGCTGAAACGCATTCATAGCTAGGCTCATAAACTAATAATTGATAATTTTCAAATCCCATAGAATTATAAAGAGCATACAAAAAATTAGCTATGTGTCTACATACAGCACATCCATAAGGAACAAGTAAACCTGAATTTTCTAACTGAATAAACTTTTCTTCTACATAGCAACCATTACTATAAAGTCCTCTAGTAAGTTCTCTATTAGTTAAATATCCATTTTGAATCATATATTTAACTATTACATTAATACCCACTACATCTGAAGATAAACCAATTTTTTCTAAAAATAAATTCAAATTATGAATTATTTCTTCATAAATAGATTGCATATATAATAATTCTTTTGCTTTTAATTCTTCATTAATCATAATTATCACCAATTAAATGTGAAACTATTATAACATAACAATAAAATATTACAAGAAAAAGTTCTTAACTACACATAAATCACACATAACACTAAATATTCACAATATACAAAATAAATAATATTAATAAAATTGCCTGATTTTAAGCCAAAAAAAATGGTGCTGAAAACTGGAATCGAACCAGCGACCTACGCATTACGAGTGCGTTGCTCTACCGACTGAGCTATTTCAGCAATCCATAATAATTATAACAATATTACTTTAAAATTCCAATACCAATATGCAATTTTTCCCCATTAAGCAATTTATCCTTAATTCTTCTCTGTAAATTTGTATCCTCAGCTAATTCTTTATAATCAGTAACAAAAGGATTATTAAAGACAAAATTTAAAAAATCTTTAGTATTCTCCTCAACCTTTAACAACTGAAAATATTTTCGAAAGTTTCTTATTTTACTATTAGAATCTAATATATCTTCAATTTCAGGACTTAAAAGCCAAGATTCCGTTACAAATTTTAAATTGTTAGTAGTTAAATACTTATTAACATATTTTAAAGCATTAGTAAAACTGTAATTAAGTACCTCCATACTAAAATCTGCTCCTCTTGGTATATGAATAAATATGACATCTTCATTATTCAAGTAATTAGTTTTAAGTTCATACTGCAAAGTACCTACTTGAATAATATGTCCTTTCATAAACCTTGAACCCCAAACCATTTGACTAAATCTTATTCCATCAATTCCGAGTCTTTCTGCATCAGCCATACAAGTTAGTTTTACATTCTCTTTATGAAATCTTATTTGTTCTTCATCATAATTATTTTCTATCATTACCTTTTTATGAATACTATATCCCATTAACATTGCAACTACACACATCATATATGATCCATTATCTTTAAATACATAATCTATCTTCCAACGTTGAATTTTATAATTATTTTTTGCTAAATACAAAATATAATACCATAAATAAACCAAATAATTTAAATTTATATCTTTTTTTAATCTTTCAATTTCTTTTAAAAATCTTTCTTTAAACTTAGAATCTAGCTCATAAAAAGCAAATATTTCTTCAAAATCAATATCTAGCCAATTTTCATTAAACACCTGTAAAGCTTCATCATAATAAATAGACCACTCATCTGGAATATCACTTATATTAATATAAGCTCCTAATGATTTAATATCCATTATATTCATATTACCACCATTCAAATTATAACAAAAAAAGCACTTAATTAAAAGCGCTATTGCATCATTACGGATCGCATTTTTTCTAAACTTCTTTTTTCATAACGAGATACCATTACTTGGGTCATATTAAGTTTTTGAGCTATTTCTGATTGCGTTAAATCTTCATAATATCTCGATTTAATTATTTCTTTTTCTTCGTCATTTAATACTTTAAAACTATCGTCTAAATCAATTTTCAAATCAATATTATTCTTATTTTTATCTGGTATAACCTCGTGTAAATTTAGCTCACTCGCTTCATCATCTAAACTAATTAAAGTTTGCGTACTATTAACAGCCTCTGCAACCAAACAAGGATCTAATTCTAAGAATAAAGCCACTTCTTCATAAGATGGCATAACACCTGTTCTTTGAGCAAGTTCATATTTTGTTTTTTCAACCATCTTATAAATTTTAAGCATTCTTCTACTAACTTTAATATCACGCGCCGAATTAACTAAATTATACATCTCACCAAATATATAAGTATAAGCATACGTACTAAATTGCGTTTCACCAGTATCTTTAAAATTTTTATAAGCATTAAGTAAACCAATAACTCCCACCTGGATTAAATCTTCTCTTTCATAATTGTAAAATCTACTTGCTATATTTTTAATAAGCCCCATATGATTAGTTATAAGTTCATTAGTTGTCATTAGATATTTATTAACCTATTAGCTGCTAGTTCATTAGAAGCTACTTTCATTTTTAATCTTTTTATTTTTTCTTTTATTTCATCACTAACTTCACATAAGCAAATTTTACCCTTATTGGTCCTAATAGCACATTTGGTATTTAAAAGTGCATCTAAACCAGATTCATCCACATCTTGTAATTCAAATAAATTAAAGACTAAATACTTTATTTTATGTTTAAGTACTACTGGTACAATATAATTATTAATCTTATAACATACCTTTCTGTCTAATATGCCTTTTAATCTTACATATAAAATACCTTTCTCATATTCCATATCAACTTTTAACATAATTATCACCTGCTAATTTAATATAGAACATTTTAAATTCTTTTTAAACACGTTCGACAAAGGTTATCAAAACTTCCCATATTTCGCAAAAAATAACTGTAAAGAAAAAGAATTAAACTTAATTAATTCTAATATACAACATAAGGATTAGTCATAGAACCTTTTTCACCAGTACCATTAAATGTAAAAGTAATATCAGCACGAAGATTTATGACAGGACGTACACTAGGAGTCCAACGTGCATCTGCAGTAGATAAATCGCCAGACAATCCTACATAGAATAAGCGAGCAGGATGTCCCATTACAGGATCATACTCTGATGGAGACATTGTCCAATATATTGTTTCTGAACATAAATAATAGCTTTGATTGCTTGTTTTATATAATCCTCCGGCCATACTTACTTCATCTACTGTTACAAGTCCTATAGGATTATTTAGACTTTTATTACCTTTTATTGAACCGCTTGTTGTATACAGATCTTCTGCTGGACATTTTAGACTAGGCTGTTTATTTGTTACTAATCTTATATATCCTCCATAATATGTTCGAGCTGTTCCTGTTCCTCCTGAATTATTTATTGTGCTAGAACTTGTGCTTGGTGTTCTATCTCCACAAAATCCTGCATTTACAGCAATTTTAGATTCATAATTTTTCAAGTTTTCTAAATACCATTTATTAAGTTCTTTTAATATATCTGATTCTTCATTTGTTCCATGTACTTGTCCACTTGTGTATTTGAATCCTACATACATATTATTATTAGTATTTGAGTTAAACACAGAGTAATTTTTATATGTTGCATCATTATTTAATGTTAACATTGCCGAGGTTTTTCCAGTTGATGTTGCTTTTGGACCTTGATAAATTAATCTAATCGTGCCATCACCATTAATTCTAATGATTCGCCAATAAAAATCTGCAAATTTTACATAATTATTTTCTGCTGCACCTCTAAAATAATAAGTTTCTCCATCATTATCTTCTGCTTTAAATATCCCTTCATCAGAAACTGCAGTTTGACTAAAATCTGGAATTTTATTCTTGAGATTTTCAATGCCTATATTTGCCAGTATATAATTGTTAGCTGAATATTCATCAAAATATAGATAACAACTTGTACCATTTTTGGATAAATCATTTACAGCAATATTCGGCACTATCCCTGTTGGTGAAGCTCCATTACTACATACACTTTTCTCTTCATTAATTATATATCCACTTTGTGGTATATCAGTAGAATCTTTATATGTTCCATCTTCTTGTTCTATTTTTACTGCTAAGATGTTGATATCGGGTTTAGCATTGCTTTCTTCTACTGTTACTTGCCCATTAAATGTTCCTCCCATATCTTCGTTTTGTTCTTCTTCTAAGTTTGGATATTCAAGTATTATGTAATAATATACTGTTGCTCCATCACTTGTTGCTGTTATAAATTCTTCACTTGCGAGTGTTACTTTTGTTTCTTCTTTATTTATTGTTCCTCTTGCTATGATAGAGCCTAGCTGTTCTATATTTTGTATTGTACATTCTTCATATAATATTTGTGCTCCATTCTCTATATTTGTTTTCTTCTCACAAGTTATATCTACTTCTTTTCTTTCTGTTGTTTTATATATTGTATAGTTAAGTGGTGTATTTAAGGTATTTATTCCTTTCCATATTAAATTATATGGTATTAATTCATTATTTCCTGTTGCTGTTACCTTAACACTAGATATAGTCTGATGTCCTGGTAGTATATCTAAATCATTAAACTCTAATATGCCTTCCACATTTAATGTAGCTCCATTTATCGATGAGGCTACTCCTTCTACTTTTGAGCCAACTCCTCCAAACATACTTGTTCCTACAAAGTATGCCAAAGAAACTCCTATTCCTACTAACAATATACTTACTAATATTATTAATTTCTTATTTTTCTTTTCCATTCCTATCACCTCAATATTGTACCTCACTAGTATACATATTTTCTTTTATAATATATCAATATTATTGTACCTTGTCAAGGTACAAATTGCTTTTTGTTTTTTTATTTATGTTAAAATTTCTTTAGGTGATAGAATGGAAATCAATTGTACACAATATGAACAAAAAGACATAATTAGAATTATGAGAGACAGTACTGATAAATCCCAAACTGAATTTGCAAAAGATATCAATAAAAATAGAGGTTGGGTAGCCAAAGCTGAACGAAACGAAATTAATATTAAATTAAAAGATTTCCTAGAACTAGCAAAAATTAATAATATTGAAATAATTATAAAAAAAGATTAAAAATACATAGCTAACTACTATGTATTTTTTAATACCACGAAAAAAAGCACTTAAGTGCTTATTTAACAAATGGTACTAAAGCCATAAATCTTGCATATTTAATTTGTTTAGCAATATGTCTTTGATGTTTAGCACAAGCGCCAGTCATTCTTCTTGGCATAATCTTGCCTTTATCATTAATATATTTATTAATAATCATAACATCTTTATAATCTACGCTTTTACCAGCACACATTTGACAAATTTTCTTTTTCTTACGATAAAATTCTGCCATTGTTTAATCCTCCTTATTACTAAAATGGTAAATCATCATCACTTAAAGTAATTTCTTCACCAAAGTCTTTAAATGGATCTTCTGATATATCAGTTGTAGGCATACTTGGAGCAGCATCATTAGTAGGATAACTGCTTGGAGCTTGATAATTATTATCAAAATTTGAAGCACTACCACTATCAGCTTTAGATCCAAGGAAGGTAATATTATCACACATAACTTCTGTAACATAACGTTTAGAACCATCTTGCGCTGTATAATTTCTTGTTTGAATTCTTCCTTCAACAGCAATTTGACTACCTTTACGACAATATTTAGCTAAATTTTCAGCTTGTCTTCTCCAAACTACACAGTTAATAA
This sequence comes from uncultured Mycoplasma sp., assembly GCA_947646115.1. Classification (GTDB taxonomy): domain Bacteria; phylum Bacillota_I; class Bacilli_A; order RF39; family UBA660; genus Caccenecus. The sequence goes on along the minus strand of CANSFH010000023.1, from coordinate 5,848 downwards.
AATCTGTTTCTGGTTGATTCCCACTTTGTGGGGTAAAAGGTCTTGATACTGCAATTGAAAAAGTTGCCACACTTAAATTAGATGGTGTTGTTCTAAGTTCTGGATCTCTTGCTAACCTTCCGATTAAAATTACTTTATTCATATTTTACTCCTCATCTAATTTAATAATTAAATGTCTTAAAATTGTTTCATCTATTGAAGCACGACGATCAAATTCGCTTACTACTTCTGGAGTAGCTTCTACTTTTAAAACATAGTAATATCCGTTTAATTCTTTCTTAATTGGATATGCTAATTTTTTTTCGCCCATTTCTTTAGTTTCAACTATTTTTGCTTTACCATCAGTAAGAACTTTTTTCATACTATCGATAGTCTTTTTAATCTTATCAGATTCCATAGTTGTCTTTACAATGAACATAATTTCATAATTAGTCATTTTTCCACCTCCTTATGGTCTATTGGCTTATAAAATAAGCAAGGAGTAACTTAATACTCATGAGTATTATAACTTATTATAATCATTTTGTCTAGCCTAAATTACTCCTAAAATCATATGTTATTTTTATTTAAAATATGAAAAAAGCACATTTAAGTGCTTAATCAATTGCAATTATTTTTTTATTACTATTTTCATCTATTTTAGGAACAGCTATTACTAAAGTACCATCTTTAAATTCTGCTTTAATATTCTCTTCATCAACTTCTCCTAAATAGAATGAACGTGATACTGAACCATAAAATCTCTCTCGTTTTATATAATTCTTAACTATATCTTCTTCTTTGTTTTCTTTATTAGCGCTTATAACAATAGTACCTTTATTGCATTCTATACTAATATCCTCTTTAGCATAACCTGGCATATCAATCTCTAAATTATATACACCATTACATTCATAAATATCACACTTCATTTTACTATTTTCACTTTCTAATAAATCATCAAACACATCACTAAAATAAAATTTTCTTGGTAACATTTTTTACCATCTTCCTTTCAACAATTTAACTATATCACATATATTAGCACTTGTCAATAACGAGTGCTAATATTGTTTAAAAATTAAATCTAAAGCCTTAAACTTTAGATTTCAAACTATTTAAATAATTTAACAATATCTTTTGCTTTAGTATAAAACATAATCAAATTACAAATTTCTAAAATACTACTAAGCATGATAAATATTCCCGCTACTTGAATAATATCCATATATGCAAGAGGATTAACCGCTACAAATACACCAAATATTAATAAAAGAATTGCTGTAACTAAAATAATTAGCCAACCATCATATTTATATTTTTTTAATTTATAAGCATCTAACCCTTTAAAAATAGCTCTAACTATTATATATATTCCTAATATAAGAGTTAATATTTTAATTAACTTAAATGGATTAACAATTACTAATATACCTAATATTAAAGATATAATAGCTAAAATAATTCTTAAATTAAACAATGGATTATTCTTTCTCATTAAAAATTCATAAATATCAAATAAAGCTATTATTATTAAATATACACCCAGTAAAATTCCTGATATTTTGGCAACAGATATAGGATTTAAATACATAATAATTCCTAATATTAAAAACAATCCTTCAGATATAATACAACTAACAACTAATTTATCAAAACCTAGTGTTATTTTATCCCAAAATCCTTTCTCAACTTTCTTCATTCTTTAGATCCTCCTCGGTAATATTGTATCAAATTTTTAATGAATATTCAATAACTAGACAAACAATATGTTATGTGATATAATACCATCTAAATAAAAAAGGGGGTACTATTTATGCACATTAAAGAACTAACTATTGCAGAATTTGATTCTTATAGCAAAAATTGCCCTATAGGATCATATTATCAAAGTTCAAACTATGCTTTATTTATGGCAGAAAATGGTTATGAATATGATTTAATAGGCTATGTAGACGAACTAGGCATCATAAAAGCTGCAGCTTTAATACTTATCAAAAATATTAGCATAACTCATAAGTATGGTTATTCCCCTAAAGGATTTTTAATAGACTATTTTAACTTTGACTTATTAAAAAGTTTTACTCAAGATTTAAAAAAATACTATGCAAAAAAACTAACCTTTATTAAAATAAATCCTGAAATAGCTACAGGAGAAATAAACCTTAAAACTAAAAAAACAGACTATAATCATAATATAATTATTCGTGATTATTTAAAAGAAGTTGGTATGTTAAAACTAAAAGATAATCTATATTTTGAAGCATTATATCCAAGATTTAATGCTATAATAAATCTTAATAACTATGATTTTACCAATTTATCTAAAAATACTCGTAATAAAATTCGCAAAGCTGAAAAAAAAGGACTTGAAATAGAAAAAGGTACTCGCGATCAATTAAACATTTTATTTGAATTTATAAAAAGAAAAAAGAATATAAGTTCTTACTATTATTTAAACTACTATAATGTTTTTGAAAAAACTAACAGCTGTGATTTTTTCTTAATAAAAATAAATTATGAAAAATATCTATTATCAAGTAAAGAATTATATGATCAAGAACTAATAAGAAATACAGAACTTGCTAATAAACTAATAAAAGATGCTTCTGAAATAAATATTAACAATAAAATGAATTCTGATAGAGCTTTACTATCTTATAAAAATGATATTGAAATAGCTACTAAAAATATCCGTGATAACAAAGAAACTTTTATTGCTGGAGCTTTAGTAGCCAAATATAATAATAGAGTTAATATCATTGTAAGTGGTATAGATACTAATTATAAACAATTTAATGCTAATTATTTCTTACACTATAAAATATTAGAATACTATAAAAAGGAATTTAAGTTTGTTGATTTAAATGGAATCACAGGAGATTTTTCTAAATCAAATCCTTATAAAGGACTTAATGACTTCAAACTAGGCTTTAATCCAAATGCTTATGAATTCATTGGCGAATTTGATTTTATTATAAATGAAAAAGCCTATTATTCTTTATACAAAAAAAATTTATTAGCAAAAGAATTTAATCATAACTAAAAAAGGTAATCTATTTTGAATTACCTTTCTTTTTAGTTTTATTATTTTTCTTCTTTTCAATAGTTATAATATCCGGATCTTTATAATATTCTCTATCAGAAACATCCTTCAATAATTTACGTTTTAATTCTTCTTTGCGCTCTCTTTCTAACTTTTCTTTTTTTGGATCTTCAGATTTTTTAACACTCATTTTACCAGCAGTATTTTTTATAGTAGAAAGCTTCGTAATACGCATTATATCTCTACCAATAATTACTAGAGCAGGAATCAAAATACATAATAACCATCCCGCTTTAGAAGCCAAGAAAAATTGCACTCTTCCAAGTTGTGGAATTTTCATAACAACCTTTCCAATAACGTTGTTATATTTAGCACAAGCTTGATCACTAACTTGGTTAAAATCACCTTTAGTTTGATAACAAACATTACCTGATTCATCAGTTGTAATTCCAATAACTCTATGTGTAATAGTAGTTCCTGGAGTAAGTAAACTAGTAGATATAAAAGTAATTATATCCCCTTTTTTAATATCTTCAGGTTTATCAACTTTTACATTAATAATTGTATCATATACATTAATTTTAGGTGTCATTGACGGACTTATAATTGTATATATAGAAAACTTAGGCTCATACCCTGGACCTTTAGCAGCATAAGTTTTAGTCGCAATATAATAATAAATCAAGAAAGCCGCGGCTAATAATAATATCAAAAACAAAGCCCAAGAAATAACTTTGCTAATAATTTTTATAGCTTCACTAATAGAAAAATTACTTTTGGTTTTCACAAAAGCCCCTCCTATTCTATATTTAATTATAGCTGATAATAATCCAAAATACAAGATTAATTATTAATATTTAACATATAAAAAGCTACTTTTTTAAGTAGCTTAATTTACAGAAACTATTGCAATCTCAACTTTTGACTTATATTGAACATTCAAATCTTCATTTTGAGAATAATTTTTATTTTCAAATTCAAAATTTAATTGGAATTTAGCAGTTTCTCCTGGAGCAATTACTAACTTTTTATAGATTGTACTATTGCTTCTAACTGCAGGAGTTTTCTTAACAAGTTCAACTCCACCTTTTACTAAACTATATTTAAAGTTATCACTCTTAAATGTATTAGTAACATCAATTAAATTAATATTATAAACAATTGTTGAATTAGACTTATTAGTAATTTCAAATGTTTGTTTTCCAGTCCAGCCAGGAGTAATATCTTTTACATTAATATCTTTAGTATAATTGACTACTAAAGATGTATTACCATTAGTATCAATATCTATATTATTATCACCACTATTGTCTACTCCAGAACTAGTATCTTTATTTATAGTAATATTATAACTTTTGATAGTTCCATCTTCAGCAATAACTATTACAGTAACTCTAGTGCTATTCTCATTTAAAGTAACATTACCTATTCCACTTACTTTCGCAGATTTACTAGCAGCTTCAGCAAAAATATTAACACTCTTAACATCTTTTCCAACTTTAACAGTATATTCTGTAACATTAGCTTTAAATCTTGGTGAAATACTATAGCCTTGAACTCTTAATGATTTTAAGTTAGCATTACTTCTACTTGGAGTTATACATTTTTCATCACACTTGCCATCACCATCAGTATCAATACCTGCATCTGGTTTACCATCGCCATTAGTATCACAATTTAAATCACATTCAGTATCACCATCAGTGTCACAATTTAAATCGCATTTGCCGTCACCGTTAGTATCACAATTTAAATCACATTTGCCATCATTATTTGTGTCGCAATTTAATGTACAATTTCCCTCACCAGTAGTATCACAGTTTACATCGCACTTGCCATCACCATCAGTGTCACAGTTCAAATCACATTTACCATCATTATCTGTATCGCAATTTAAATCACATTTTCCGTCACCAGTAGTATCGCAGTTTACATCGCACTTGCCATCACCATCAGTGTCACAGTTCGTATCACATTTACCATCATTATCTGTGTCGCAATTTAATGTACAATTTCCGTCACCAGTAGTATCACAGTTTACATCACACTTACCATCACCATCAGTGTCACAATTTAAATCACATTTGCCATCATTATCTGTGTCGCAATTTAAATCACATTTTCCGTTACCTGTAGTATCACAATTCACATCGCATTTGTTATCACCATCAGTATCGCAATTTAAACTACATACATTTGAGTTATCTAAATCAATATTAATATCAGGTTTACCATCGCCATCTAAATCAATATTTAAATCAGGTTTACCATCACCATCAATATCTTTATTAACTAAATTTGTATCAGGAATATTATCACCATCAGTATCAATATTGAAATGCGCTTTATTATCACCCTTATAATCAATATTAATCATATATTCATTGCCATCTTTTCCTTTTACTATACAATTAATATCACACATTCCATCGCCATCGGTATCAACATTAGTATCAGGGATATTATCGCCATCGGTATCACAATTTAATGTACAAACACCACCTTGATTAGAATACGCAAAATACAAACCTAATAAAGTTACTAAAATAATTAATATACATAAAATTATAATTATAATAGTCTTTTTTTTGTCTTCTTTTCTTTCCTTTTCTAATAAAGCATACTGCTCTTGTAAATTATTCTCTTCCATTATAAGAACACTCCCTACTATTAAAAAGTATAACATAAGCTTTGAATATTGGCAACAGAAAAATAATATTTTAAATTAAAAACTTTTAATATTATTATCAAAAAAAAACTACTTATAATTTGATGTGAACCCCATTTAGGAGACATCAAATAAAAACTAGTAAAAAAATCAAG
>CANSFH010000022.1 GCA_947646115.1 uncultured Mycoplasma sp. | reverse complement strand
TTATTTTTCTTTTCCATACTAATCTTCCTTTACTTCCCTATTTTAATACTTTAAAATACGCTTTTCATTAAGTTCGACAAATGTTGCCAAAACTTCTCTTACTTCTTCTATTATACTTTCTATGATATATTTCTAATATACAATATTATTGATATATTTTCAAGCCTTTTGTGATTATTTCTAACCTTTTATGTTTATAACTAGCCTAAAGATCATAAAAAAAGAAGATTAGCAGCATCTTCTTTCATAAACATTTTGAACTTCATTTTCTTCACAACAGGAATAAGCTGGAGTATAAGTATGACGATATATATGATGATTTATAATTCTTGTATTGCAAGGCATTATATGAGGAACTTCATGGCAAATATATCTGTGACATACTGTTTCACGAGGACATTCATAAATTGGTGGGCAAACTACTCCTGGCATAGTTTCTCCCATCATTTCATTGGAGCAGCAAGCTTCCATTCCAGCATTGTCATTTTTAGTATATTCAGCACTCATGTATTCAGCTTGCATAGATTCAAAATTACGATTATTATTTATTTTCAATTTAATACACTTTCCTTTCTAGTGTATAATATGCTAGAAAATAAATATTTGCCTAGGTAAATATCCTAGTTTTTAGCTTTTGTTATAAGGAAATTTAAAATAACTATTAATATATTAATAAATATGCCATAATAAATAGAACTTATAATAATACCAAAACTAAAATAAAAGAATTTTTCACTAGGTATTATAGCAGCTAGTAAGCTAATAAAAATTGTGCCAATAAGAAAATTCCAAAGTGGTATTAAATAAAGATATTTTTTTATATTCATTTTAAGTTTTTTTAATATTAATTTTATCTCAAAATATAGAATAAAACTAATAGTGATAATTGATACAAAATGAATAATTATTTTTAAGATATTACTTGTTAAAGGGATACTTCCTACTAAAACCATAATTACAGTGTAAAATAAAAATTCAAAGATAGCTAAACTAATAATTATAAATTTATGCATAATACCTCTTAAAATGGTAATTTCATATTGCCAGAACTAATTTGTTTCATCATAGACTTCATAGTCTCAAATTGTTTTAATAATCTATTTACTTCTTCTACACTTCGTCCTGATCCTTTGGCTATTCTTTGTTTACGACTAGCTTTTAATATATCAGGATGACGTCTTTCATATGGGGTCATAGAGCTAACTATGGCCTCAACATGCGCTAAATCTTTAGGATTAATATTAATATTATTAAGTCCCATTTTTCTAGCTCCTGGAAGCATCTTTAAAATATTTTCTAAAGGACCAAGTTTTTTGATTTGGCGAAGATTATTCATAAAATCTTCAAGGTCATAATTACCTTTTTTCATTTTAGACATTTGCTCTTTAGCATCATCTTCACTAATAATATTTTCAACTTTTTCAGCAATTCCTAAAATATCACCCATATCTAAAATACGACTAGCCATTACTTCAGGATGAAATTCTCTAATACCATCCATTTTTTCAGAATCACCTACAAATTTTATCGGAATAGATGTTAAATGGCGAACGGATAAAGCAACACCACCTTTAGTATTACCATCAAGTTTAGTTAGAATTGTTCCTGATAATTTTAAGGCATTATTAAAGCCAGTAATAACATTGATAGCATCTTGACCCATCATAGCATCGATTACAAGTAAAGTTTCATCAATATGTATATTATTTTCTATATCTTTTAATTCTTGCATTAAATCTTCGTCTATTTGAAGACGTCCAGCGGTATCAATAATTATATAATCAAATTTATTTTCTTTGGCATAATTAAGAGCTTCATTGATTATTTCTAAAGGTTTTATTTTCCCTTTAGTAAATACTTCAATTCCTAAACTTTTTCCTATTTCACATAATTGATCAATAGCGGCAGGACGATAAATATCGCACGCTACTAAAAGCGGTTTTTTATGATGTTTCTTACGGACATAGTTAGCTAGTTTACCAGCACTAGTTGTTTTACCACTACCTTGAAGGCCACATAACATTAAAATAGTTGTGCCACTATTAACTTTTAAAGGAACATAATCTCCTCCTAAAAGACTAACTAATTCATCTTTAACAAGTTTAATAAAAAGTTCATCTGGTTTAAGACTTTTGCTGACGTCTAATCCTAAAGCTTTTTCTTTAACTCGTGCAACAAATTCTTTTACAACTTGATAGTTAACATCAGCTTCTAGTAAAGCTAATCTTATTTCACGCATTGCTTCACTGATATTTTCTTCAGTTATTGTACCCATCCCTCTAATGTTTTTAATAGCTTTTGATAATCTATCACCCATATATTCAAACATTAATATCATCTCCAATATAAGTATTTTATCAAAAGATGGAGTAAAATACAACAAATGAATTTATTTAATAAGTTTAATCATTTTAATAAGGAGATGTTTTTATTGATTTTATTACTCTTTAGATTTATAATAACTTATCAAAAGAAAGCGAGCATTATATGAGACCAATACAATTTAATAATTTTAATGAGCTATGCCCTAATGATAAAAGACAAATTTTAAGCTTTTTACCAGGAATTAAAAGTGATTTTTTATTAAAGCATCCTTATAAAATTAATACTGATATTCTAAAATATAATTTGCAAGATGAATGTGATCGAGAAGTAGAAGTTTCCTACTGGCCAATGTTACCTTTAATCAATGAAAGCACGCCGATTGCAGATGCTGATTATATTATATATGGGCATTTTTATGCAAGATTTCATAATTTTCAAGAAGAGGTAAAAAGGCAAATTGAAGAAACTGTGCAATTTAGAAAACCAGGAGCTAAAATAATTGTTGTAGGAAAAGCTTGCAATGTAAAACCGTTTTTAGATCCCAATATAGAAGATATAATTTTTTTTGAAAGTCATTATGCAGAAGAATTAGGAAAGTTTTTTAACTTACCTATTAAAGAACAATATTTTGTTTATGATGAACAATCTGGTTGGCTTAATATGTGGCCTGTTGATGGATGTAACAGATTATGTAAATTTTGCAGAAGAACTTATATGCACATCCCATTTGAAAGTTTATCATTAGATTTTATTAAAGAAAATCTTGACTGGTATAAAGAAAATTGTCCAGAAAAAATGGAATACATAATGCTCAGAGCTGAAAACTTAACGGAATATGGCTTAGATATATATGGTTATCAAGCTCTTCCAGAATTAATTAAACTACTAAATTCATATCCTGAAATAAAACATATATCTATAATGATCGGTTTGGCAATTAGTGAAATTAATGATGATATTTTAAATGCTATTTGCGATTGTCATAAATTTCTTGAGATATATTTAAATATTGAAGCTGGTTCAGATCGACTTTTAGAGGTAATTGGTAAAGGTCATACTAGACAAAGAGCTATAGAAGTATTTAAACGTTTGCGTGCTAGCAATCCTAATATTCGGCTTCATACTAATGTTATGATTGGACTACCAACTGAAACTATTGTAGATATAGTTGAATTAGCAGATTTAGTAAATACTATAGAACCTAATTCTATATATGCTTTAAGATATCGTATGGATCCAGGTCAACCTTTGGCTCAATATCCTTATATGAGTGATCAATTATGGGCTTATCACTTAAAATTATTTTTAAGATTATTAAGACAAGGTAAGAGAAGTATACCATTAAATATTAAAACGATAAAAGTTCCAAATAAAAGTCGAAAATATATTAGAGAAGCAGAAATAATAGCTCGAGAACAAGAATTTTCATATGAAGATTTAGATCAATGGCAATCTATATCTTTACCAGGTGATAATTTAAAGCGCATTAGAACAAAATAATATTAAGAAATAAATAAAAACTATTGAGATTTTTTTCAATAGTTTTTATTTTATTAACTTAAAGCATTATTTCTGATATCTTCAATAAAATCATTCATAATAGTTAAATAAGTTTCATTTTCTGCGGCTTTAACATCAGATAAAGTATTCATCATACTTACATTAATAATATTAGCTTTATAGTTTTTTTCTAAATCGTTAATTAAATCATTTTTAGTATCCGTATCACATAAGAAGATATTTTTATATTTTTCACTTTTAAAATTACTTTTGAGAAGTGTTTCACTAATATTTTCACCATTTAAAGCAATAACTTCAAATCCGTAATTTTCTAAAAATTTAAGTTTATTAGATGAAGTAATTATAGTTTTATTTCCATCCATTATAGCAGTATTGGCAATATTTCTTAAATCAGCATCCATATATGATAAATCTTCTTCTAATTCTTTATATTTTTTTTCAATAGTTTCAATAATAGTTTTACTTGTTGTATAGTCTACTAAATTATTTTTAATATTTTTAGCAAGCATTAAATAATTATTAGGTGATAACCAAAGTTCAGAAATATCATTCTCATATTTTAAGCCATATGATATATCAATTAATAAAATATTCTTATTATTATTTAAAAATTCTTTAGCTAGTTCTTTTTCATTAGTTAAGCCATTATAAACAAATAGTGCTCCTTTTTGATAAGTTTCTTTTTGTTTATCTGTAAGCTTATATGTTGTAACATCTGCTCCTGCGGGATAAATGCTAGTAACTGTTTTATTTTCACCATATAAATATTTAGTTAGAAACTCAATAGGATATATAGTTGTATATACATTATCATTACTTAACTTATCATCTCTAAAACATCCAGATAAAGTAAATAGTACCACTACCAAAGTAAGTATTTTAGTCAATTTTTTCATTTATGTATTCCACCTTTATTATTATCTATTTTAAGATATTTTTAATAATAAATCAATATCTAGAATTTACTTTATTATTTTAATATCATTATCTTCTATTTCTTTCAACTTCAAAAAATTCTTTTAAGCCTTCTATTTGTTCATTTCCTTCATTTATATTTTGAAAAACTATATCATTTTGAAAATCGTTTAAATAACTTAATATTCTTTCAATTAATTGTTCCATACTATCTCTTGTCCTGTCAGTTATAAGCTAAATCTCTATATTATTCAATATTCTCTAATTCTTCTAAAAGTTCAAGCATCTTTACTTCTAACTTCTCTATTTCTTGATTGATATTATTAGTTTTCTTATAATCACTGTAAATTTCAGGATTATATAATGATTCTTTTAAAGATTTTATTTTAATTTCAATATTAGATATTTCTTTTTCAATTTTTTTAATATTTTTACTTTGTTCTTTAGTTTTGCTAACTTTTTTAACTTCTTTTTTAACTTCTACTTTTTCTTCTAAAGGAGTATCTTCCTCTTTAGTTTCTAAATATTCTTTATATGTTAAATCATAATATTTAGTATTATCTTTATTAAATACTAAAAGTGCAGTTGCTATATTGTCTAAAAAATAACGGTCATGAGATACAAATAATATAGTTCCTTTATAAGTCTTTAAAATATTTTCTAATTTTGTTTTACATAAAATATCTAAATGGTTAGTTGGTTCATCTAATATTAAGAAATTAGGATTGCTATATATTATTTTACATAATTCTAGACGAACTTTTTCGCCTCCAGATAAAACACTTATTTTTTTATTTAAGTCATCTTCATAAAACATAAATGTCGCAAGTAAAGAGTGAACTTCATAATTATTTAATTTAGGAAAGGTATTAATAAATTCTTCTAAAATGGTATTATCATTATTTAAGGTGTTTAGTTGTTGATCAAAGTAACCAATCGTAACATTACCGCCAATAGAGAAATCCCCTCCTAAACTATGAATTAAGCCCATAATTGTTTTTAAAAGTGTGGATTTTCCTATGCCATTTTCATCTATAACACCTAGTCTACTACCTTTATAGAGGGAAAATGATACTGTGTTTAAAATATCGTTATATCCGATTTTTAAATCTTTTACTTCTAAAACTAATTTATTACTTTCTTTAAATTCCATATTAAGTAAATTAAAAGTTTTAGTATTAGCTTTTTCAGGTTTATTGATTTTTACCATTCTCTCAATTTGTTTTAATTTTGACATAGCCATACTAGCTTTAGAAGGTTTATAACGAAATCTATCAGCAATACTTTGCAAACGTTTAATTTCAGCTTGCTGGAATTCATAATCTTTTACTGCCTTATTGTATCTTCTTTCTTTTTCCTTTTCATAAAAAGAATAATTGCCAGGATAAACTTCAGTTTTACCATATTCAATTTCATAAATTTTGGTTGCAACTTTATTTATAAACATGCGGTCATGAGATACAACTACTATAGCTCCTTTATAGTTTTTTAAGTATTCTTCTAACCACATAACAGCTTCTATATCTAAATGATTAGTGGGTTCATCTAGGATAAGTAAACTGGGTTTACTAAGCAATAATTTTAGAAGTGCTATTTTAGTTTGTTCTCCACCAGAAAAAGAGCTTACTTTTTTTTCTAAATCTTCATCTTGAAAACCAAATTTTCTTAAAGCAGTTAAATATTCTTTTTTATACTCATATCCACCTAATATTTTATATTTTGTAGTTAATTCGTCATATAAAGAAATAGTTTTAGTATCCGCGCCTTTTTCTAAATCTAATTCTAATTTAGCAATTCTTTTTTCTAAAGCTATTAATTCTTCATATAAAGAGGTAATTTCTTCTAGTAATGTATTTGTACTACCATCTAAACTATTTTGATTAAGATAACCAATGCTTTTTAATTCACTTTTAAAAATAGAAAATTTAAGAGTACCTATACCTTCTTCTAATAGTTCATTATTAATTAAGGATTTAAGAAGTGTTGTTTTACCCGCACCATTACGACCTATAATAGCTATTTTATCTTTATCTTTTATTTCAATATTTATTTCTTCTAAAATTGTTTTAGCATTTAGAGTTATAGAACCATTAGTTATTTTATAATACATATTTATTATCCTTTCTAAATAGAACAAAAGATTTTTCATCAAAAATATTTTAGCATATTTTAAGGTACATTACAATTTTAATAATTTAGGCCATGTCGGAATTTGTCGAACGATTTTTATAGACAAATTATTTTTTTATATTTAGAATAATAATTCGAGCGTTAGGGCTCGGTGTCTTGACATTTTATCCTTCCTATCAAGAACTTGCCTATTGGGGGTTTTGTAGAAAGGAATAATCTATTGATAGTTTTATTAAAAGTAATTTTAAATAATATAAAAAGCCTATTTAAATAGGCAAAATAAAATGACATCGACTCCTACTGTTATTATTGTTCTCCAAAATAGTGATAACAGCAAGTTAATGTCTCTTTCATAGAAAAGTAGACATTAGAGTTCCTAACGCTCTACTTTTAATTTAGTTTAACATAAACTTAAATAGATTGCAACTTGGAGGATTATGAAAATAGAAGTTTTAGGTAATACACTTGATAAAGAACAAACAAAAGCTGCTAAATTAAGCAACCGTAACAATATTATTATTGCTGGCGCTGGATCTGGTAAAAGTCTTACAATGGTAGGAAAAATAAAATATTTAGTGCAAGAAAAAAAGATTAAAATAGAAGATATTTTATGTATAACTTTTACTAATAATGCTGCTAAATCATTAGAAAATAAAATTAAAAAGGAACTAAATCTTGAAAACAAAGTTTATACTTTTCATAAATTATCATTAGAAATTTTAAATGATTTTAATTTTAATTATAAAATAGCTCAAGATGACTTACTTGATTATTTAATAAATGAAATACTATCTTCTATAGGATATCAAGAATATTTTAAAAATTATTTTAGTAATAAGAATTATTTTAATAGTAAAGTCTTTCAAAATTATAAAAAAACTATTGTGAGATTTATAAGACTTTTTATTGCAAATTATTATGAAATTAAGTATTTTGATAAAATAATTAGAAAAGCTAAAAAGTTTGATAAAGATTTCTTAAGAATTATTAAAAAGATATATGAAATGTATATTTTAGAAAAAGAATCCCAGGGGTTAATTGATTTTGACGATATGATTTATATATCTACTAGTTTAGTTAAGAATAATAACTTTAAGAAATCTTATAAATATATTATTATTGATGAATACCAAGATACTTCTACTGTAAGAGAAAATCTAGTACAAGAAATAATTAAAAAAACAAAGGCTTTAATTACAGTTGTAGGTGATGATTTTCAGTCTATATATCGGTTTTCTGGCTGTGATTTAAATAACTTTTTAGACTTTTCTAAAAAATTTAAACGAGTCAAAAAATTATATCTTACTAGTACTTATCGCAATAGTCAGGAGCTTATTAATGTTGCAGGTTCTTTTGTCATGAAAAATAATAGACAAATAAAGAAAAATTTAAAATCAAGTAAGAAAATTGATAAACCAGTTGTTATTATGTATTATAAAAATATAAAAAAAGATTTTTTAAAAGCATTAAAATATATTAATAGTAATAATATAATGATACTTGGGAGAAATAACAATGATATTTACGATGTATTAGACACTAAATACATTGAAGATAATAATATTAAATATAATAATAAACATATTTATTATAAAACGATTCATAAAGCAAAGGGACTAGAAGAAGAAAATATAATAATTATTAATCTTACAAATAATGCTAATTCTCTCCCATCACAAATTAAAGATGAAAGTATTTTAAAATATGTGCTTATCCATCGTGATATTTATCCTTATGAAGAAGAAAGAAGACTTTTTTATGTGGCACTTACCAGAACCGAAAATTATTGCTACTTATTTGTAGATAAAAAAAATCCTTCAATTTTCATTGAAGAATTAATTAAAAATTATAAGAAATACATTACGTTTATTAATCTTTAATTATAGATTTCATTATTTAAATAATTCTCTATAATTTTCTTACTAGGTTCACATAAATTGTCAGGAAGATTATTTAAATTAAACCAACCAAAGTTAGTAAATTCTTTACCGTTTTTTAGTTTAAAATTTCCTTCATATTTACTAATTATAAAACCAATTGTAACATAATGGGCATAATTATTTACATCGTCAGCAACAGATATAAGTTTTAAATCACTTTTTAAAATATCTAAATTAGTTTCATCTTTTACTTTTCTTATAGCAGCATTAACTAAAGTTTCATCAAGCATAACTTTACCACTTGGAAGTGTATAAGTTCCTTCAAGATGCATATCACTATCTGCAAGTTTAGCTTCACTATTTCTTAATAGTAATAAAACTTCATTTTTATCATTTATAATAATTACTCCTATGCCTATTCCTTGCTTTTTCATTATAATAAATCTCCATAGTCAATGGTTTCTTTATTAGAAAGTTTTAGTACTTCATGATTTTTTACAGCTTTATACACTAAATCTTCGAATGGGATTAAAGCTTCATATTCACTACATTTCTTTTTATCAGGATTTATTACAGGATGTTTTGGTACAAAAATTGTACAACAATCTTCAAATGGTAAGATACTAGTTTCATATGTACCAATAGATTTTGCAATATCAATAATATCAAGTTTATCAAAACAAGCTAGCGGTCTTATAACAGGAATATGTACTACTTCATTAATAGCGCTCATACTAGTTAATGTTTGACTTGCTACCTGGCCAATAGACTCGCCATTAATTAAGACTTTACAATTGCGATTATAGGCAATTAATGCACTAATACGGTACATCATACGACGCATAATAGTTATTAAATATTCGTGAGGAATATTTTTATAAATAGTTTCTTGAATTTCAGTAAAGTTAACAATATGAAGTGTAATATCATTGTTATATAAAGCTAATTTTCTGGCTAATGCTATAACTTTATTTTTAGCTTCTACACTAGTATGGGGTGGACTTTCAAAATAGATAGCTTCTAATTTGACTCCCCTTTTACTGGCTAGATAACCGGCGACTGGAGAATCAATACCACCACTTAACATTAACAATCCTTTTCCTAAAGTCCCAACTGGATAACCGCCTAAACCTTTAACACGTTCAAAATATACTAAAGTATTGTTTGTACGATATTCAATATTTACAAGGATTTCAGGATTATTAACATCAACTTTTAAATTAGGAATATTTTTTAAAATACTAGCTCCCATTTTTTTACTTAATTCTACACTTGTTCCTGGAATACTCTTATTACTTCTTTTTGATTCAACTTTAAAAGTTTTAAATTCTTTTTCTTTTAAAAGATTAATTGTTTCTTTAGCAACATTTTCAAAATCAATAGAATCTAAAATATAGCAAACATTAATTTCATGAATACCAAAAACTGAATTTACACGTTTTAATACATTATCATAATCATTAGTATGAATAAACATTCTACCTAAATCATAATTTACTTTTACATCTAAATCTTTTAGAGCAAATAAAATATTATCACGAAGACGAGTTAAAAAATAATTAATATTATCTTTCTTGGTTGATAATTCACCATATTTAATTAATATAACTTTTTCCATAAACATCACGTATAAATTATACTTAAAATAAACAAAAATGTAAAGCTTTTTATAGGCGAACAAACGATTATTTTCTTTATTCAAAGTTTAATTTATAGGAATATTTTATAGTTTTGATATAAAGAAAAAACACCTAACTCATCCATTAAATTAGGTGAAACCATTTATGGCAACACTTAACAAGGAAATATTGAGTGTTCCTTTTTTATTTTATGAAATTTCTTTCATGTATATACATTAGATAATAATTAAGTTGTTAATTCGAGTTTATATTATTATTAATATACTCTCGCACTTTTTCAACTGTATTTAAAATTTCCTTTTTATCATCATCGGTAGCATTTTCTCTAGCATAATGACAAATATCCCGAATGTAAGTTATACCTTTACCAAATTTTTGTGTCATCCAATCATGAGTTGGAAATACCCATAAATGAAAGTGAAAAGAGCGCTCTTCCCTAATAATTGTAACTTCTTCAGTTATACCTAAATCTTTTAATGCTTTGATAGCAATATTAGTTAATTCAATAAATTCAATTCTCTCTTCTTTGGTAAATTCAGTTATTGACTTAACGTGGTTTTTAGTATTAATTATTAAAAAGCCATTTATAGGAACTTCAGGATCAGGGTTAATATAAAAATTTTCTGATTCATAAATTAAGCCTCCAGGGGGAGTTAATTCGTGTGTTCCCATTCTACAGCCAAGACAGTCAAACTGCCAATTATTCCCCATAAAGTCTGTAGCTTCATTTGCATTACCAACTAGATTTAAATCATCTATTTTCATATTTTCCTCTTTAATTATGTAAGCCACTAAGTTTTTTATAAATAGTATCAAAAGCATTTATAAATTTATTTACTTCATCAGTTGTTGTTAAATGAGATAAGCTAATACGAAGTGTAGAGGATGCGCGAACTTTATCATTATAAATTGCAAGAACACTGCTAGACATCGTACCACTAGAACAAGCTGTATTGGAACTTACATATATTTCATATTCTTCTAAAGCATGTAAGAAAGTTTCAGCTTTAATATTTCTTAAACTAATATTTAAGATGTGAGGAATAGAATATTTAGTTTTATTAATCATTACTCCATCATATTTACTTAAAGCATCAACTATTTTCATATTTAATCTATCTATAAATCTTTCTCTTTTTTCTAAATCAGTTGTAGCTAGTCTTACAGCTTTTGATAAAGCAACAATTAAGGGTACAGCTGGTGTACCAGGACTTAACATATTACTTTTGCCTGAACCAAATAAAATTGGTGATATTTTAGCATTATTATTTTTATATAAAATGCCTATACCTTTTGGTCCATATATTTTATGACCAGTAAATGTAGCTAAATCAACATCATGTAAATTAATACTAACCTTTCCCACTGCTTGAGTCATGTCAGAATGAATTAAAGTATCAGGATTCTCCTTTTTAATAATTTGTCTAATCATTTTAAGAGGTTGTCTAACTCCAGTTTCACTATTTACTGCACAAATACTTACTAAAATAGTTTCAGGACGAATTAAACTTTTTAAATCTTCAAAATCTATTAAGCCTTCATTATCATTTTTAACATAGCTTACTTCAAAACCAATACTTGTTAAATAATCACAAATGGCATAAATTGAGGGATGCTCTAATTTAGAAACAATTATATGTTCTCCTTTTTTATGATTAGCTAAAGCAATACCAATTAAAGCTAAATTGTTTGCTGCAGTAGCACCATAAGTATATGTAAGTTCTGTATCATGAACATTAAATATTTCAGCAATTTGTTTAGTGGCACTATTCATTAAATTTTTAGATTTAATACCTAGTTCATGTAACGAATTAGGATTTCCAAAAAAATCTTTGCTTGTTCTATTATATGTATCTAATACTTCATAGCCAATTGGCGTAGTCGCACTATAATCTAAATATATCATTTAAAATTCACCTATTTTAATTATACAAAAAAAAATAACTTTAATCTACCTTAAAATTAAATATAATAGATTAAAAATTATTTTTTTATAATATTAATTAGTTTTAACAAACTCTTGTTAGTTATAATAATTCTTTTTATAAAATTCTCTTTTTTTAAATATGAACAATTGCGCCAGTTTTTATCTATTCTTCTTAAAAAAATATAAATAGCATCTATAAATTCATTGCGCAATTTAATGTTTTTAATATAACGACTATTTTTTAAATAATAACTTAATATTTTAACAAATAAATTTGTTTTATTAATATTACTATTTGAAATTGTTTTTTCAACGATAGCACAAATGGTGATAATATCAAAAATACGTTCATCACGGGTAATAGTTTCCCCACTTTTCTTGATTACATAATGATATAAAAAATCTGGTATAAAACTTATTTTTTTCGCATCCATTACTGCTTTTACAACAAAGGGAACATCTTCATACTTTAGATATAATGGAAAATAATTGGCATTATTTTTTAATAAACTGCTTTTAAATATTTTAGTACATGGTCCTAAATGGATTTTGGTTAATAAATCAGGGTTTTCTTTAATAGAACTAATATTATTAATTGGTAATTTAATTTCTATTTGTTGGTTTGGTGTTTCTAAATAATAATTAAACATTACGATATCTGATTTATCTTTTTCTAATTTCTTAATTAATAACTCTATACTATTTAATTCAAGATAATCGTCACTATCAACAAACATTATATATTCGCCAGTAGATTTTTTGATACCCTCATTTCTAGTATCTGCTATACCAGTATTTTTTTTATTAATTGCAATAATTCGTTTATCTTTATAACTTGCTATTATATTTTGAGTATTATCTGTTGAACCATCGTTTAATAAAATTATCTCGATGTTTTGATATGTTTGATTAATAAGTGAATCAATACATTTTGGTAAATATTCTTCAGCATTATATATTGGAACTATTATACTTACTTTTTTCATTTAGATAACCTTCTTTATTTTTTAGTAACTTTATTATAAATTTTTAAAGCTTTATCAGTGACACTTTTAGCAGAATAAAGATTGGCGGATGCTCTTAATTCTTTTATGTCATATTTTTCCAAATTATTGTAAACATTAAGGATAGCTTCAGCCATTTCTTCGGGATTACCTATAGAAATTAATTTTCCGCATTTATTAGTAATATATTCTTCAGGTCCTAGACATTTTGTAGCAATAACAGGTAGGCCTGATGCTAAAGCTTCAATTGCAGGTATGCCGAAAGATTCTATTTCACTAGACATAACATAAATATTATTTTGCGTTAATATTTGAGCAATTTCTTCTTTGGTTTTTTGACCTACAAATTTCACATATTTATCCATTTTTAACTCGTGACATCTGTTTATAAAGTAATCACGGTCAAACCCATCTCCTACTACTGTTAAAGAAGCGTCTTTAACTTTTTTATTTTCAATGATTATCTTTAGCGCAGCAATAATATCATCAACTCTTTTTACTTTTCGAAGCCCTACTACAGTTACTAAACGTAAGCCTTTTATTTTTTTTCGAGGAAGAACAAAAGAGTCAGTATTAACTAAATTAGCTAAAACATCACAATCATAGCCCATACGATTAATATATTTTTTCATATAATTACTTACAGTTGTAAAATAACTATTTGCTAAAACATAATCGCCATATTTTTTATCATTTCCTTTAAAAAATCTTTCATAATAAGTAGCGTGTTCTGTTACTACAACAGGAATGTTATATTTTTCACCTAATTTGCAAGTAGCATAGCCAGCAGGAATTGTAACTTCAGCATGTAAAACATCAGGTTTAGGATTATCTTTTAAATATTCTTTAAAAGCACTCTCTAAAATTTTAGTATATCTTTTAATTTGCCAATCAAAACTTATTTTATGAACATCTAACATTTTAGTTATATATGTTTTATAACCATTTTCATTTATAATTTCTTTTTTATTCATAAATAAATATTTAAATGGGGCATTTAATCTTTGACGGTCAATATATAACATGTTTACATTTATATTTTCACGTTCAGATAAAGCTTCACAATATTCTTTATGATATATTCCCATTAGTTTGTCAATAGAACCATTAGGATACCATGATGGTATAACTAGTATATTCATTTTTTCTCCAATCTAGATAATATTATTATCTAATTAACTATAAATATTATAACATATAAAAGAAAAATTCCCTAGTGGGAATTAAAATCTATTATCTTTATTTCTTAAAAATGGTGGAATATCATATTCATTATCAATTTCTTCGCGAACTGGCTCTTGTCTACGTCTTGGCATTTTATTATCACTAGAGAATAACATTTCTTCCGCTTCACTTTCATTTTCAAATCCTGTTGCAATAACTGTAACAATTACTTCATCAGTTAAATTATCATTTTGAATGGCACCAAAGATAATATTTACATCATTATTAGCTGCAGCTCTAACTGTTTCAACAGCATCTTCAATTTCAAATAATGTTAAGTTTGAGCCACCTGTAACATTAACAATGGCATTAGTAGCACCTTCAATTGTTGCTTCAAGAAGTGAATTAGCAACAGCTTGGCGAGCTGCTTCAATAGCTCTATTTTCGCCAGCATTGCAGCCAATACCAATGATAGCTGTACCACTTTTTTGCATAACTGTTTTAACATCAGCAAAATCTAGGTTGATAATACCTGTAACTGCAATTAAGTCTGATATTGATTGGACACCACGATGTAATACATTATCTACTTCTTTAAAGGCATCTTTAAATGAAGTATTACGATCAATTATATCACGTAACTTATCATTAGGAATAACAATTAAAGTGTCAACATGTTTCTTTAATTCTTCTAAACCTAATAAAGCATTTTCCATTCTTCTTTTTCCTTCAAAACGGAATGGCTTTGTTACAATACCTACAGTTAAAGCTCCTGATTCTTGAGCTATTTCGGCAATAACTGGAGCAGCACCAGTACCAGTTCCGCCTCCCATACCACAAGCAACAAAGACCATATCAGCACCTTTAATTGCTTCTTCAAGATCAGCTTTAGATTCAATAGCTGCAGCTCTTCCTATTTCAGGATTTGCTCCAGCACCTAGTCCTTCAGTAATGGTTGAACCTATTTGAATTTTATTTTCACAATGAGATACGTTTAATACTTGTAAATCTGTGTTAACTACTATAAATTCAACGCCTTTAACCCCTTCTTCTATCATTCGATTAACAGCATTATTTCCGCCGCCACCTACGCCAACAACTTTAATTTTTGCTATTTGATCCATTTCTAAACCGTTCATAAGCACTCTCCTTAACTATCAAAAAAATATCCAAACAATTTGCCTAATATCGAATTTTCATTTATATTAACTTTTTTATGGATTCCACTTAATATTTCTAAATCATCTAAACTAAAAACTGAATATTCTTTATTTTTTAATTTTAAACGATTATTATAATATTTTATTATACCTACCGCGGTGCTATATTTATTATTTCTTACACCTACAATATCTATTTTACCAAGAATATGCGGTTTAGTAAAGACTTTATCAAGTAAAATGTGAAAATCTCCAATCTCAGAAGTTCCACCTGTGACAATTATATAATCAATATTTTTTTTCGTAAGTAAATTCATTTGCTTTTTAGATAAGTCTAAAATCTCTATTAAACGACTTTCGATAATTTCGCTTAAGTCTTTTTGATTAATTACAACATTTTCTCCTAATCTATCTGTCAAAGTTGTTTTTTCTTCTAAAATTGCTAGTTCAGAAGTAGCTAAACCTAAATTTTCTTTTAAATGACGAGCATCTTTTTTAGTTATTTTATAAATATAAGCTATATCATTATCAATATTAGCTCCACCTAGCTCAATCACTTCGGAACGAGTTAATATTCCCTTATTAAAAATTGATACAGTTGTTGTTTCTTCACCTATATTAATTATTGCGCCAAGTGAACTGCTTGTTTCTTTAGTGTGATTTGCTGCATAATCACCTAAAGAAGAAGTAACTATATCGATGACTTTAATTCCTATACGCTCTAAAATATTTACAAAAGAATTAATATTACTTTTAGGTGCGGTTATTAAAACGGCCTTTAAAGAAAGTTTTTTAGCAATCATATTTATAGGATTAGTAACTAAAGTATCATCATCAATTTTATAACGAGTAGGAATAATGCTTATAAGTTCGCTATCTTCATTTATTTTATTATAACTTGCAGCATGCATTGCTCGAATTAAATCTTGATGAGTAATTACATGTTCTTCATTAGTGATAGTACTTACACCTTCAGACATAACAACTTCTGTATAATAAGCTGGGAGATTAAGCACAACTTCTTTAACTGGTATTCCTAGCATTTCTTCAGCTTTATGAAATGTTTCTTTTAAAGCTGGTATTAATTCTTCACGATCAACTATTAACCCTTTTTTGATACCTCGACTAGGAACTTCCGAAACACAAAGAATATTTAATGTATTTTTGATAAATTCTCCTACTATTAATTTAATAGTACTTGTTCCAATATCTAAACTAGCAATTATTTTTCTCATAGATTACACCTATTTTCTTTAAAATAATTATACTTTAAATGAAGCTTATTTTCAAGATATTAACTGAAAAAACCTTCTAACAAATTAGAAAGTTTTCTTTTAATTATCATCATCTTGCTTTTTTCTTGACCTTATATATATAGGATTTACACCTGTTTTAGTTATAAATACTTTATCACCATCACTTAAAACAAAATTGGAAGCTACTAATACACCGTTCACATAAACGTGACCATTTTTAATATTACTTTTTTTTAGATAATCAGCGATTGTAGTTTTTTCTGGTAAACTTATCACACCATTTTTAGTGTGTATATTTATACGGGAATTAAATAATTCAGACTCAACTTGACGTAAAAGTCGACTATTGTTTTTATGAAACTCTCCTAGCTCCTTTAAGGCAATGTAAAATTCTGAACCACGAGCCACTATTTTCTGAATTTTTTCACTTTGTTTGGCTTTTATATGATTAGAAATTGTTGCATGGCCATAAAGATTTGCTTCTTCCATTTTAGCTGTACAAATTGATACTTTAACAGTATGACCAAAAAAATCTTCTAGGTCTAGTTCTATCGCCCTATAACCATTAAATTTAGGATGCATTAAAGAATTTTTTACTTTAGCTACTTTATAATTTTTAGCTAATGCAGCATAAACTTTATAACATTCTTCTCTATCACCAACAATAATATGAATATTTATTAAGTCTGGAATATCTTCAATAGCCATTTTTCCTAAATCATTATAAATACCTGATATATTTTTCATATGCATATTAATAGTTGCTTTAATACCACTTGTTAAAAAGTTATTGGTTAAAGCTATTAACATATTTTCAAAATCTTTTTGATGTTTTACTTCACACTCTTGTTTTAGTGCAAGCGTACGATAATATTCATCAGGAAAAATAAAGCGAAGGCATAAGTCATCTAATTCTTTTGCTGCTTCGTTAGCACCAATACCATAATTTAGAGGAACATAAAATGCTAAAGTTTGATGAGCTTTATTAAGTCTTCTTTGTTCATCTTGATATTCTAGAGTACTCATATTATGAAAGCGGTCAGCAGATTTTATATAAATTGTTCGGTAATCTTTTAACATGTTTCGTAAAATAGCAGCATTATTAAATCTTTCTTCTTCAGTTTTGTTATTAAAAGAAACATTATTACTGTCGGTAACGCTTAAAACAAGCTTGGCTATATCTTCATTAAAATGTTGTAATAAATCTTCATAGGTTGTAGTTGTATCTTCAAGAGTATCATGTAAAAGAGCAGCACAAACAGCATTTGCATCGTATAAATGGAATTTAGTCATTAAAAGATAAGCCACATGAATAGGATGAATTATATATGGTTCGCCACTTTTGCGTTTTTGGCCAGAATGAGCTACGGATGCATATTCATAAGCTTTTATTATTAAACTTACTTCAGCTATACTAAAGTGTTTTTTTATTTCTCTTTCTAACTCACTAACCATATAAAACTCCTAATATAAATTTAAATTAATAATAGCAAAAAAGCCTTTTATTGTCAATTAGGCTTTCTTATTTTATCTTAATATTATATGATAAATCTCGTACGGTGATAATACTATTAATCGAATCAGCATCATTAATATTTATTGGCACTTTTATAATTAATTTATCAGTATAACTCTTTGGATTATAAACACTTACACTACTAGAATATTCTTTATCTCCTATTTTATACTTTATTTCCATGAAATCTTCAAAAAAGTCTTTATAGTTACGATTAGAATTAATATATTTTGAACTTTCATCTAAATCTAGGGTATAATCTAAAACTAAAAATGTATATCTTCCTATATCAGAGTTAGGTAATGATACAGCATCACTTGCTTCATAACAATTATTTGTAGTTATACAAAAGTTATATTTATAAGTAAAGCGATTCATTATTTCATATCCAGAAATAGAGGCGACAGTATTTTTTAAATTCGTATTTTTAAAATTTAATTCTGTGCCTATATTAACATTATTTTCAGTAATTTTACTTTTTACAATAGTTGGTTTTATTGTAATATTTTTATCTTTTGGTCCATAATTTTTTTCACTAGTATCAAACCCTGAATAAGCTACTATTTTATAACTATTAGATAACTCACTCTTATTTATTTCATAGACAACAAGATAATTAGCCGTAGTGTTTCCTTTTATTACACTTCCATTATAAGGATTACCATAATCTTCAAAATAATTAGCTGCGACTACATTAGGTGATATATATTTATTTTTAATTAAAAGTCGGAAATTAGCATCATTAAATATTTTATCTTCGCGATATCTATTAGTCATTTCAAGCTCTAATATAACATAAGTTTTATTAGGATTTATCATTTTTCCATTCATGCTCAAATCAGAAACATAAGAGTCTTTTATTTTAATATTAATATAACCAAAGGCAAAGGAATCATTTTCTTTATATACTTTATTATTTTCAAAACTATTAAAAATTATTGTTCCTAAAACGATAAAAGTTATAATAAATATAATAGTAAAAATAAATTTATTTTCTTGATAATAATAACCTAATTCTCTAATAAAACGTCTAATAGTACGTTTGGTTTTATATGTATCTTTTCCAACTAGAAACTCGAATTCTTCATAGTCTTCACTACTTATTTCTAGGTTATTTAAATCACTTTCAAAATTAAATTTTTTAATGTTAAAGCCAATGCCTCTAACAATAAACATAAATACAAAAATATACTGACTATAGTGAAATACAAAAATGATATCACGAGCAATGCGCGCGACTAGATAACTTAATGTGCCATCTTCAATAGAATTAAGCATACTAGAACATGTCGCAAGTAAAATGAATATAGCAATGTAATATATAATACTTATACTATAAAACTTTGTAGGTTTTTCCTTATTTTGCAAAAGGAAAAAGAGAAATATTAGTACTATTAGTATAATGACTACCGCTAAATACATAAATATATTTACATAACTACTAGATAAATCAGTTAAAATATTCGTAAAACTAAAAGAATAATCATTAAAGACATAGTTACTAAAAAATGTATGTAAACTTTTAATTTTAATAATTAAATAAAATATAGGAATTAATAGAGCTAAATGAATAACTCTAAAATGTTTAATAATAAATGCATAAGGCTTTTTTAAAACCATAATCGTCACCTACCATATTAATTTTAACAAACAAAAACTTCTTTGTAAATTTTTTTTGATTTTTTATGAAAAATTATTGACAAAAAGATGTTTATCAGTTAATATAACAATCACCAATTCACTTACAAGGCGAATTGGTGCTAGTATCACACTAGTCAACCCCTTTTTATTCTTTTTGAAACTGTCTTCAGGGGGCAGTTTCTTTTTTGTAATGTAAAACTCAAGTTATATTCTTTTACAACTTGAGTTATTTTTTTAGGAATTGCCACCAACTACGATGTATGGGTCAGTAGAGGTTCCTGCTCCAGTTAATGTTACATCAGAACGTAAGTTGATGACAGGTCTAACTCCAAGCGTTGTATTAACTGTGTGTCCATCAAGAAACCCAGTAGAATGAACATTGAATACAACAGCACTCTTGCCACTCCCTAATAAACTTGGTGACATAGTCCAATATTGTTGGCTTGTATATAAGTAATATCTAACATTACTTATTTGTCCAGATACCCCACCTGCCATACTTACTTCATCTGCTGTTATTAATCCTATTGGATAACTTAAACTTTTATTTCCTTTATTTGCTGCACTTACTGTATACACATCTTCTGTTAAACATGACAAGCTTGGTAATTTATTTGTATTTAGTCTTATATATCCTTCGTAATAAGTTATTGTAGTGTCTGTACCTCCTCCAATTGTCATTCCATCTTCATCTATATATGATGTTCTATCTCCGCAAAATCCTGCATTTATATCTATTTTACTTGCATAGTCTTTTAAATTTGCTGTATACCAATTATATAATGTTCCTAATATTGTTGATTCAGTTCCTATTCCATGTACTTGGCCACTTGTATATTTGAAGCCTACATACATATTATTATTATAGTTTGAATTAAATAAACTTGTTCCAATTTGTGCATTTGTTCCAGTTGCTGTAGCGTTTGCTCCTTGATAGATTAATCTTATTGTTCCATCTCCATTTATTCGAATTATTCTCCAGTATTTTTCTGCAAACTTTACATAATTATTTGTTACTGCTCCTCGCCAATAATATGTATCTCCATCATCATCTTGCGCTTTGAATACACCTTCATCTGTTGTTGCTATTTGACTAAAGTCTGGTGTTCCTTCGTTTATTGTTACATTTGATAGAATTTGTGATGATGCACTCTTTGTGAAATATAAATTACAATCTGTTCCACTGGTTGATAAACTTTGTACTTTCAAACTCCAATCATTACTATCCCAGATTGGTTTGGCATTATTAGTACAACTACTTTTTTCAGTATCTAGTATTAATCCTTCTTCTTTTTTTGGTATATTTGTTACTTCTTCATTATTTGCATATACTTTTACAATATTGATATCTGCTTTACTTGTACTTGCTTCTACTGTTACTATTCCATTAAATGATCCACCCATATCTATATTTTGATCTTCATCTAAATTTGGATATTCTAATACTACATAGTAATATACTTCTGTTCCTTCACTTGTTGCTGTTACAAATTCATTTGATACTAATATCTCTTTTCTTTCTTCTGTACTTTTATTTATTGTTCCTTTTGATATTATATCACCTAAATTATTTATATTTGATATTGTACATTCTTCATAATATATTGTATCTGATCCCATTGCTTCTTGTTTTTTATCACAGTTTGCTGTTACTTCTATTTTTTCATTTGTTTTATATACTGTATAGTTTAATGGTGTATTTAAACTATTTATTCCATTCCATATTAAATTATATGATATAAATTCATTATTTCCTGTCGCTGTTAATTTTATACTTGATACATTCTTATGTCCTGGTAATATATCTAAATCATTAAACTCTAATGTGCCACTTATATTTACACTTGCTCCATTTATATCACTTGTTATTCCTTCTACACTTGAACCATTTCCATTAAAGGTTGATACTCCTGTAAAGTAAGCATATGATATTCCTCCTATAAGTAATAAGATTCCTACTAATATTAATAACTTCTTTTTATTTTCATTATTTTTCATATTAGTTACCTCCTACTAAGACATATGGATCACTCATTGTTCCTGTACCTGTTAATGTTACATCTGAACGAAGGTTTATTACTGGACGAAGACTAAAAATATTATTTGCTACATTCATCCAACCACCATTAAGGGCACCTTCTAATACTACAGAAGAAAGAAAAGCATTACTATTATAGTTATATGGCGACATTGTCCAATAATGTTGTCCTGCTTGCAAGTAATCATTTTGATTATTTAATCCATACACTTTTCCAGCCATTGACACTTCATCTGCAGTTATTAATCCAATTGGATAAGTTAAGCTCTTATTTCCTTTTGAAGATCCGCTTACTGTATAAAAATCTTCTGTTGGGCATGTTAAACTTGGTACTTTATTTGTTACTAATCTCCAATATGCACCATAATAAGTTAATGTTGTTCCCGTTCCGCCTGTTCCGTTTGGTGCAGAAGGCCTCTCACTAGCATTTCCTCTCCTATCTCCACAGAAGCCAGCATTTGAATCTAGTTTACTTGCATAACTTGCTAAATTATTTGTATACCATGTTTCTAATTGAATTAATGCATTTGACTTTTCATTTAATCCATGAATTTCTCCTACTGTATATTTAAATCCTACATAAGCATTATCATTATAATTTGTGTTGAATGCTACATTTTGTATTGCTACTCTATCTGTTGAGCTTTCGCCATTTTCATGAGCACTTGTTCCATCATATATCAATCTGATACTTCCATCACCATTTATTCTAATAATTCGCCAGAACTTATTTGCAAATTTTACATAGTTGTTTTCTACTGCTCCTCTATAGTAATATGAAGTTCCATCATCATCTTCTGCTTTAAACATTCCTTCATCGGTAGTTGCTACTGTTCCAAAATCTGGTGTCCCTTCATTTATTTTAGAATTGGCTAGTATTTTATCTACTGAATTAGCTTTTCTAAAATATAAGTAGCAACTTGTACTACTTTGTTCTAGGCTTGATATTTTTAAAGTATTATCACTTATATTCCAACTTGGTTTAGCATTATTAC
>CANSFH010000021.1 GCA_947646115.1 uncultured Mycoplasma sp. | reverse complement strand
TCGAACCCGTGATCTTCTGCGTGACAGGCAGACGTCATAGGCCTCTAGACTAACGAACCACAATTGGTTGCGGGAGAAGGATTTGAACCAACGACCTTCGGGTTATGAGCCCGACGAGCTACCAGACTGCTCCATCCCGCGATGTACTAGTTAACACTTAAAATGGCGGAGGAAAAGGGATTCGAACCCCTGCGCCGATTGCTCGACCTCCCGGTTTTCAAGACCGGTCCCTTCAGCCAGACTTGGGTATTCCTCCAAGGTATTTTTTTCGTTAACAATTGAATTATAACAAATATAAAATATTGTGTCAATAAATTTTGATATTTTTTTGGCTCCAATACTATTATATTTTACTTTTTTCTAAAAATAATACTATTTTCTAAAAATTATGAAAAAAATACTTGCAAATAATGTAAAAACATATTATACTTAAATAGTCTTAAAAATTTAAGACAGTGCCTTGCCCAAGTGGCGGAATAGGTAGACGCACAGGACTTAAAATCCTGCGAGTGTTAAAACTCGTGCCGGTTCAAGTCCGGCCTTGGGCACCAACTTTGAATTTAACCTGTAAGTACAGGTTTTTTTATTTATATTTTCCTAACCTTAAAAAGCTCTAAATATCAATCATTTAAAGCTTTTTATTTTAGTCTAATTAATTTTCTAATATATTCAAGATCAATAAACTTTTCTTCAGTAGTTAATAAAGGAATATGCATTTCATATAAATCCATTAAACTAACTATTTTTCCAACTTGTAATAATTTTTCTCTTGATTGTTTAATATTTAATCTTAATGCCAAAAATTTATTAGCCGGAATACTTCCAAAAACATGAAATTCACCATCTATCCCTTTTCTTGGATAAGGATACATTGCATCTAAAGAAACTGATGACCATAAACCTTCTCCTGTTTTAAATGCCATTATATCTGGACTTATTACGAAACTTGTGCCATTTTTTAAATCATAAAATAAGTTCTCATTATTTTTAGTTACCGAAATATAATAATAGCCATTAAAAGTTGATGAATCCTTCTCACTACATATACCTCTACTATATTTTGAGCCGATTTTTTGGTCTTTTAAGATACTCATCACAGCTTTATAATCATTACTAGAACTATAGCTGACACTATGAAAATAAAATTCTGGAGGAAAAGAAAATATTTCTGATAAATTCTCTAAATAATTAAATACTTTATCATCAGCTTCTACTCTTGCTTCAATTATTTTTAGAGCTTCTTCTTTTCTACTAGTAATAATACTTGGAGCGCTATTATTCCATCCACACATCTTCGCTTCTTGAAATAATCTTTCATCATGACCATAATAATAAAATTCCTGACTACCATTACTATTTATTCCTAAAAACCAATCCTCACCAATATAACCTTCTATATAATCAAAATGTTTTTCAAATTTTTCACAATGTTCCAAACAGTAATCAAAATAAATACTCTTTAATTTACTTAAAATATCTTCATTTATTTCTTTAAAATATAAAACATCATTTCTCTTACGCTCATAAACAGGTTCAACATCATCAGTATTTTCTGGTAAACTTTCTTTATATATAACTAATTGTCGTTCTTTAGAATCTTCTAAATATAATCCTTCACTATTATTTGGGCTAAAAGGATTAAATCCATAAATTGTGGTATCATCTAATTTGTCAATAGGAAGAAGTCTTACATCCTTATCAGTTCTACCAATAACAACAAGCTTAACTCCCTGTTCTTCATTCTCTTTTGTAATTCTAACTAGCTCTCTAGCTGTATCATAATATATTTGATATAAAAGTTCTTCATAATTCGGAATACTAAATAAATTTTTAGTTACTTCAATATTATCAAAACATATTACTTCTCCAGCTCGCCAAACCCAACTGTAAGCAAGTAATTTACCATTTTTAATTACTTTAAAAAATCTACCATTAGGATTTATAGCGCCGTGTTTAAGCGAAGTAGCAGCTTTCCCTCCAGGAGTCAAACAGGAAACATTTACTCCTTTAGGATGAACATAAGCATTAATTCCATTTATAAGTATTTCTTCATCATGTAAGTCTACCATAAAAAAATTAATACCATCTATTATTCCTTCTATATCCGGAATCGAAGTAAATCGCCTTTTTTTATATCTATTATATAAAGCTAAAGCTTGATATTTTTCATTAAGTAAATCGCCTTTTTTTATTAAATTAAGTCTTTCTAAACAAGACATAAGATGATTATTATTAGGTAAAAAAAACATTGCTGGATTATTTAATACTTTTTTTATATATTCACTAGTTATATAATTTTTACTATTTACTTCCCTTTTAGCATAAGCTTCTTTAAAAATATCAAAAGCTTTTTTATATTCGCTTAAAGAAGCGAAAAAAGGTATTAAATCAAGCAAATTTTGTTTATATAGAGAATCTTCTTTCATCTTGTCTATTTCTCCATATAATATACTAATAAAAGAACTTAAATTATCTTTTATTTTATATAGAACATCAAATCCAAAATTAATAAACAGTGATAAAAGTTGAACTGTTCTTATATTAACGTCAAAAACATTTGGGTAAATAGGAAATATATTAGCAGCACTTAAAAGTTTTAAATATTGTTTAGCATTATAATTTTTAATCTCTTCAAGTGAATTTACAAAATAATCTTCTGCTATAAAAATGTTGGTTTTATAAAAATGATATAATGATTTTTTATTGTTAATTTTCAAAGCTAAAAATAAAGATGTTCCATTAATGATTCGCTCAAATATACGCTCTATTAGGACATATTCATTAGAATCTAATTCATCTTTAAAATCTTTCAATAATTCTTTCAAAAATAGATTATAAGCTTTTTTATATAAAGGATTATTTTTTCTTTCTTTTTTATCTATATTTGCTAAATATTTTAAAGTTTGAAAATACTCTTTACCTATTCTATCAAATTCCCCTAATACCCCTTGTAAAGAAGATCTATAAGAGAGTTCTTCTTTAATAATAATATCAAAATTATTTTTCATTTCACTCAAATATAAATAGCATAAAACATCAAAATAATTAATATAAAAAACACCCAAAATATAATCTGAACTGCATAAAATAAATCTTTCTTTTATAAGTCTATAATTTAAATTACTTCTATCAAATACTAAACTAACCAGTAATTCTTCACTAATAAAATTAAATATATTATCTTTAGATATAATGTAATTTAATTCTGGGATATCAGGATAAAAAATATCATCTTTAAAATATTTATAAAAATAGTCAGCTATCTCTTTATTAGAAATACATACTTTAAAAAATTTACGACCAGTTTTTTCTAAAAGTAATGCTTCTTGCTCTTTCGATATTAAGTCATAATTAATTAAAACTGATTTTTTTAAAAATGCTCTTATTTCATTTTCATTTCTCTTTAATAATTTTTTACTTTCTGAAGTATCATCTAAAATAAAAGCTAATCGAATTTTATTTTCTAAAGAAATGTAATCACTAAATATAAGTGCTTTTTCTAATAATTTTTGCCATCTCGGCGAAAAGCTTAATATACTCTTTTCACATTCTTGTAAAGCCCTATCTATAGTTTCATCAAAACTTAAATCTTCAGTACATCCTAGCCTTGTTAAAATTTCATTTTTTAGTTCTAATACACTTGGCATTTTAATTCTCTACTCTTGGTTTTTTTCTAGAACTAGATTTTAAAATTCTTTTATAAGCTTCTTCTATAATACCATTAATATTATCATCTGAAATTATTCCTTCAGCTTTTAGTCCTTTTAATGATTTAAAAACTTCTCTTACTTGTCTTTTTACTATTGTTAAAACTCTTCTTTTTAAACCATCATTTTCAAGATTCAAAACATAAAGCGCATGATTCAATTCTTTTTCTGTGAAAGTTAAATAATCCGCGCTAGTAGCATCTTTTTCCCGAGCGACTTCACTGCCACTATATTCTTTTAACCAATCTTTTAATTTACCATTAATTTTTAAACCCGAATTAATACTATTAATAAGATTTTCTAAAATAGATTTTAAATCTTGTAACCTAGTAATTTCTTCATCAATATATTCTTTTTCTAAATCTGTACTAACATCAAAAGCGTTTAATAATTCCAAAGCTTTATCTATCATATTTATAGTTGTAGCAGCTTCAAGAGAACTTTCTAAATCTCGCCAGTTATTATTATACCTTTTACATATTTCTTCTATAGCATCTTCTAAACCTAATCTAAAAAATGAAATCAACTCTATTAAATAAAGACCATCTTGTTTACGAGGCTTCTTTTTATTTTTTTCTATACTTTCTAAAACTATCCTTTTTACTATGCTAATATAATCTTGAAAATAAGTATCTAAATTAATTTCAATCTTACCATTAACATTTTGCACTCTAAAAAATTCAAATAACCTTTTTATTTTTTCTAAATTACGACCTAAACTATATAGTGTTGCATCTTTAAATAAATCTTTTAATTCTGCTAATTTATTTTGGTATTTACTTTCAAAATTTAAAATTCTTACATCTACATTTTCATTAACTTTACCTTGTCTAGATGAATCACTTGCATTATCTAATTTATCTTTATCTTCAATTAATGATATGATACTTTTTTTCTCATCTTTTAACCTTTTAGCCCAAGAAACATTTCCTGAAAAAACTGCTATTTTAATATAATAATCTAACGCTGCCTTTATATCTCGTCCATCATTATCTTTTAGATGTATATTAAAGCCATCACCCAAAGCTAAAATAATCGGAGCTATCTTACCTGTATAAACCTCACTAGCTATAGCTGTATGTACAATGGTATCTCCATCATAATCTTGAATATTAACATTAAAGCCATATTTTTTACCTAAATTTATTAATGATACTATAAAATTTGTATCATAAGAATGATCATTACCATTACTATCGGTATAACCATATAGAGCTAAATGAATATATGAATAACCTGTAGCCTCACCTTGCAAATTTAAATCAACATTGTTTTGGAATAATAATTCTAAAACTTTTAAAACCCACTCTCTATCAAAATTAAAATTTACCAAGGCGTGCATAATACCACCATAATTATTAGTTACACCAAGATTTTCAAAAATTTCAATTAAAGATTCACGAGTTGGGCTTTCCACATGTCTTTTATAATACTTTAATTTATCATTTAAAGGTGTTATCATCTAAAGGCCTCCATTAGTTGCATATTATAACAAAATAGCTTAAAAAAAACAATTAAGGTTTTTTTATTTCTTTTAATTTCTCATTTACCCAAACATTTAAATGATTTTTTAAAGGCAAAAATCCATTTTCTAAAGTATTATCTATATTTTTACCATCAATCTTATAATTAATATTTTTAATTGATAATTTAATTTGTTTAATATTTTCATCAATATCTATAATTTTAGCATAAATTACATCATTGATTTCACTATAATCTTTAACATTTTTTACAAAACTATCTGAAATTTCTGAAATATGAATTAATCCATTATATTCTTCATCAACACTCACAAAAATACCATATTCTTTAAATCCTGTAACCACACATTTTACTACTTCACCAATTTTATACATAATATATTCACCAAATAAATTATAACACATTTATCTTTACTTTTAAAAATTTTTAAAATATAATTATAAATATTAGGTGATATAATGGAAAAAAAATTACAAAATGAAATTAAAATCAAAGAGTTATTAGAAGATTTACGCCCCTTTTTAAATCAAGATGGTGGCGATATTGAATTCATTAAGTATGAAGATAATTATGTATATGTAAAACTTACTGGTGCTTGTGCTCACTGTGGTTATCAAGATGAAACTATTACTTATGGAATAGAAGCCTATTTAAAAGAAACTATTCCTGAAATTGAAGGAGTTATAAACGTTAATTTATAACTCTTTTTTTAATAGCCACTCTACTCTCTCAATCGGAGCATATTTGCTTATTTCTACAAAAGCTTGCTTTAAAAATATTTCATAATCTTTACTTTTTTCAATTATAGGAATTAAAGCTTCTTGATCCTCTTCATTATTTATTACTTTCTCATAAATATCAAAATAAAAGGTAGGATAAAGTAACCGAGCATATAAAAGTTGTAAGCTATATATAGAAAATTGTTTTAATCTTAAAACTTGTTTTAAATAAGAAATCGCATCTTCTCCAGCTATTAAAGCACTTTTAATATAAGAAGCAATATCCCTTACTTCTAAATCAAAAATAAAACTTAAAGGGTTTAAAAAATTAAGTTTGTAATTTGGATAATCAATTCTTCTATGAGATAAACATATTTTATCTTTTTCTGTCGGCTTATAATTTTCTATCGTACTACTAGCATAACTTATAGCATTTTCTCCTAACCCTAAATAGTAACTAAAGCTATTTAAAACAACCATTTTATCCTTACCAATTTCTCTAATCTGATATTCAAAATAATCTAATTTATCACTCCATAGTTTAACCCATGAATTACGATATAATTTACTTTTATTATCAGTTAAAACAAGCCTTTTATTCATCTTTAAAATATCATCAATACCAAACTCTTCATAAATATCACCAACAGGCCTTAACAAAACATAATTAACATTCTGGACATTAGTAATTATTTTACCAAAGCGATTTAAAATAATATCATGTACTTCTATCCCTCGCGTTTTAAGTTCTTTACTAACCGCCACTAAATCTTCAAGCTCATTTACAATACGTTTCAAAGGAACAAAATAATAATAATCTTTATTAATTTTAAAACGACAAATAGTATTCCAATTTTCTACTTCATCTATATTTAAATTATAATAATAATTTATACTTTCTTTCATTATAATCACTATTAAAATATATGAAAAAACTAATGTTTTATTAACATTAGTTATTATTATTTGGGTTTTGTGGCATCAAATTACTTAAATCCATTACTTTTTGTGCATTATCATGAGCAATATTAGCAACTTGTTCACGCGCTGCAGCATTAGCCAAATGTTCATTAGCATTATGCATTTTTTCTTCAATCATTTTTTCTTTCTCTTTAAGTTCTTGTTCTCTTCTTTCAAGCTCAACAAATTCTTTTTGATATTTTGAAATTAAAGCATCAAACATATTCTCACAAGCTTTTAAAAACATTTCTTTATCTTTATCAAAATTATTTTCTATCAAATTTATATCATTATTAGTATTTAAAACTGGAGATTCTAAAGCAACCTCTTTAGGTTTATTTTCAGGAACTACAGTATTTACAGGACTCATACTTACATTTTCATTACTAGCAACATTATTATCTGGCATAACTGGTGATACAGGTGCAACATTTACTGGTTCTTTATTTTCTACAGGCATAGCTGTTGGTTCACTAACTGGCATTACGTTATTTTCACTATTAGTAGGTATTTCATTAGAAGTTGTATTTTGAACACTAGAATTATTAATTTCCCCATTGTTATTAATAGATGGTAAAACTGCTGTATTAATTAAACTATCTAAAGTTTCTTCTTGTACTTCACTTGCTTCTACTTTTGTAATATTATCACTACTATTAGAACTATCTTCTTTAACTACATAACGACTGCTTATTAAATCGAAAGAAGCTTGAGGTAATGTAAGTGGTGTATAATAAGCCTCATCTGCATTCAAACTATTATCAACTTTAATATATTGAAAATTAGTGCCATTAATTATACCTTTTAAATAATTCTTTACATTTTGCCATTCATTAGCATCAATAATTTTTTCTAATTTTCCACCGTTAAATTTACTTATATAAATAATAGGTAACCCCATTGAACCAATCTTATCACTACTAAAAATAATATAAGTTGCATCTTCAGCCTTAAAAGCTGTTAATAACTCCAAATTTTCTACATTTCCTGTTGGCTTTGTAATATTAATTTTTGCCATTTAAATCCCTCTCAATTCTTTACTCAATTATAACAAAATAACTTTTCTTATTCAATCTTTTATTTCACTAATCATAAACCAACGACAGCCATAAGCACAATTATTTTTTATATAATCATCAACTTTATCAACATCATTTATTACTTTAAAATTTTTATTAGTCTTACTATTAAATCCCTTAAGCCTAAGTTTACCATAGGCAATATCTCCTACAATATAATCAAAATTATCAAAATAATCCGTTAATTTTTCTGATATTTCCTCTTTATTAAGCGCATCTTTATAATTTTTCATTACTTGATACTTTTTACCATTTATTTCGACTACTTCCATAAACCCTCCTATATTAAACTAAAAACTAAAATTGCTAAAACACTAAATGAAGTAGCAATAACACTCATTAAAAGTAAAATATCAACATATCCATTTCCCGTTGTTACTTTATTATTAAGATTATTAAGAGCATTTATTTGCTCTTCTAATTCTTTATCACGTGTTGGACTGTTTACATCTATATCAAAATATTCATAAGCATTAATTTTAGCTTGTTCTGTTTCACTATTACTCATATCTTTTAAATTAGATAAATTAACTCCAACATACTCTAAAGCTTTTAAATTTAAATTATCTCCTAAATCATCACTTAAATCTCTTGTTATATCTAACTCATTAATTCGCGAATAATAATATTTTTCACTATACATAATATCATCACTCATGAGATAATTATAAGAAATTCGATAAGGATTTTTAGTATGTGTTGTATAAATCAAATCCAAAAATTCTTCTTCTTCTAAATAATTAATACTTGTCTTTTTCTTTTTAGTAGCAAACATATCAACCAAATATTTTAATACAACTTTAAAATAAGGATTTTTAAGTTTAATTTTTCTTCTACTATTTTCTTCTTCAAAATTAAAGAAATTTAAAAATTCTTCTTTAAAAACTGCGGCATCTGCTACACTCATCCCATATTTACAAAGAATATTCATAAATAAAACACTGTTTTTATTATTATAAGCTTCTACTATATCTTTACCATAGATTAAAATTAAAGCTCTAATCACAACCACATAAAAGGAATTAAATAAAATACTATCTGAATCTTTAGAACTAATTAAATATGATTTCATAGCATTATCTACGGCTATATTTACAAAGCACTCATCCCTCATATGATTCACCCAATCTATTATATCATAAGAGAGCTATTTAAAACAATTATCAAATTTTGTAAAGATGTTTACATTTACTTAACTCTATACTTTATTATTTATATAAAAATGTTTACTTAAAATAAAAAAGCACCTGACCACGAGGGCATAAAGCCAAAAGAGAGTTTGGAAATTGGTCAAGTGCTTTTATGTACAAAGTTTCCTCTGTACACTTTAATTTTATATTTACTGAGAGTAATAGTCAACAAAAAACGTTCGACAAAATTTGCAAAACCTAAAAATATTCAAAATCTAGGCGATAATTTAGTCACAAACTATCTAATTACATAAAATAAATTAGGTGATGAATATGTGTCCAAATAGAAATTGCGGTGGTGGCTTATTTACTATATTAGCCATATTTGCTTTATCAATATTAATATTTTACCAAATAATAATAACCTTAATATTACCCCTTAGATTTAACCTTTTTATTCTTTTGATTGAAGTATTTTTATTATTTTTCTTACTATTTCGAATTATATACCCTCGTTGTTAGAATTAAATTTAAAAACCAATTGTTCTGTTTTAAAAACATAATCTAACATTTTTCTAATTTTTCTGGTAACTATTATTTCTTCTCCCTCTAAATCTATAACTGGTGGAATACTAATTACAATAAAAAACAATTTTTTTTCATTATCCTTCAAAGGATAATTTTTTATATATTTTGCAATTAACGATTCAAAATCCAAGCTCATATATTCTTTTTGATAAAATTTTATTAAATCTAAAATTGGTGAATCCACTTTAGATTTTTCCCAACTAATTAAATACTCCCGATTATTCTTAATATAATGATCAGTCTCCAAATTATTATGAACAAATGCAACTCTTTCTTTTAAATCATTTTTTGCTGAATCATACCAACTATCTAGTTCAGACGAACAATAATCTAAAGCCGCAAAAATTTTATAAATATTTCGTATAAGTAAATAATGACTTGGACTAGGATATATTTCTTCAATATAAATATTATAAATATTATCATAAAAATTTTTAGCATACAAAATATTATTTTTTAAATTATCATAAATTTCTTTATATTTATCTTCCGTAATTTCTTTATAATATGTTGTTTTATTGTGTAAAAGTGCTACTAACTCCATCATATCCAGAGCTTTTTGTTCTTTTGGCATTGAAACATCTGGAACATATTCAAATATATTAACTTCATCTCTATTATCTTGAGTAAGCATTGGAAAATAATCAAAATTACGACTAATTAAATAATTATAAGCTTCTTTAACTTTATTATCGCTTTTCTCTTTAACAACAAATGATCCACTAGTAGAATCAATAATAGTAACACTTTTTCTTTTAGTAAGCCGATATGGCTTATAAGTATCTTTTATTTCTTCTAATTCATTATTCATTTTTATCAGGAATAATTAATTTATCACCACTAGCTAAATTATTTAAATCATTATAATCTGCTAAAATATTTAAATTAGAATTATACATTGTACAAATAGTTTCAACAGATTCTCCATCACTAACTAAATGAATATGGTAAGTAGCATACTCATCATCACTACCACTTATACTGTTAATAATAGTCTCTTCACTAACTTTTTCCTGATTCTCTACTATTAATTCATTAGCTGGTAGTGTTACAGGAACTCTAACATCTTCTTCTTTTTTCTCTTCAATATCTATTTCTTCTTCCTTTTCTTCAGCTGCTTCTTCTTGGAATAATTCTGTAGCATCTCTAAATATTTCTTCCTCTACTTTTTCCTCTTCTATTTCCTTTTTACTGGCAATAACATTAAAATCAATATTAACACGTAATGTATTATTTTCCACTACTTGATAAGTAAAATCTTCAATCATAAATTCAACTGTCTCTGTATCAATATCTTCATTTAAATCAATAGCAAAAGGCAAAACATAAGAAAAAGCTTCTTTATTAACACTTACTTCATGACTTTTAAAATCACCTGTAACAATAAAATTACCATTTAAAGTATTATCATCTATCTTAATTTCATGCTCTAAACTAATACTAGTAATTTCATAAAGTTTTTTTTCAAACACTATATCCTTCATAAAAGGTATTTTGCAATTCATCTAATCATCTCCTAAAAATATATATGTCTAAAAATAAGAATATATTACTATAGATTAAATGTTTGTCATCAAATACCATTTTAATAAACTATTCTAGCTAATAATATAATATTATATAAATATTTTTCACTCAAAATATATATAATTAAATTGACTTTTACCATATAATATGTTAAAGTTTTATAAGTAAAACAAATTTTGGAGGTGGCAATATGGCAAAAAAAGTAACAGCAAAGAAACCTTTATCAGGAAACAAAAGAAGTCATGCACTAAACGCAACAAAAACAAAACAAAAACCTAATATTCAAAAAAAGACTATTAACGGAAATAAAGTTAGAATCAGTGCTAGAGAAGCTAGAACTATTGAAAAATAATTAAACCCCAATTTATTGGGATTTTTTATTTTTAAAAACCAAAATAAGATTTAGTTTTATCTAGCTTTATATTTTTTAAAAATGCCATTTCTTCAATAGTTACAAAAGCATAACCATCATCTTGTAATTTTTCCATAGCTAAAAGCGCTCCATCAACAGATGATTCATATATATCATGTAATAATACTATAGCTCCATCATGAGCATTTTTTATTATATTATCAGCAATTTTATATTTATCTTTATATTTCCAATCTAAAGTATCAACATTCCACAAAATGGTATACATATCTGTAAGCGCTTTTATTTCATTATTGATATTACCATAAGGTGGTCTAAGTAAAACTGTATCTTCCCCTGTTATTTCTTTTATTACTTTATTAGTACTTTTAACTTCTCTTAAAATATCATAGTCATTCAATTTATACAAATTAAGATGACTATAAGTATGACTACCAATTTGGTTTCCTTGTTTATAAGCTTTTAGTAAAGATGATCGATATTGATTAACACGACTACCTAAAACAAAAAATGTAACTCTAGCCTTATATTTATCTAAATTATCAAGCAGCTTATTTGTTGGCCCGTTAGAAGGTCCATCATCAAAAGTAAAAGCAATTAATTTTTTATCTTTAAATTCTTCTAAAGATCGTTTCTCATTTGATACATTATCTTCCTTTTTTATATTATCCAAATATTTATCAAGTATTATATCCTTAAGTTCATTATAAGGAATCACTATTTTTATTTCGCCATCTGCCCAAGATGCAACTTGATATGGTGGAAATAATAATTCCATTCCATCTCCTTTAAAATTAAAATGCATAAAGTTATCTAAATTTGGTTCAGTTCCTTCTTTTACCATCTCTTCTAATAAATCTAATTTATGTTTCTCACTCAACATCATTATTTGATAATATGCTGCTTTAGATAACTTCTCTAAAGCTTCATCATTAACTAAAAAATCTTTTAAACTTAATAAATCACCATTTTTATTAAAGTAATAAGATTTATCTTCTCTTGTATAATGAGCACCACCAGTAAAGGCATAAATTACTATATGAACACTTGTAATATCTTCTTTTGTCGAAAGGGAATAAGATGTTAAAAACTCGTACTTAAACTCTTTACTATCTAATTCTTTAACTAAATTAATAAACTCCATTTTTTTATCATCAATATATTTTCGCATTTCACTAGCTATTTTCTTATTATCAACTTCTGGATAATCTATCTTTATTAAAAAATTATCCGTCTCCGCAATCTCATTAATTAAAACATCTTTTTTATTTCCAAATACTAAAAAAAGCAAAACTACTAAAATAATAATTCCACTTAAAAACTTTTTACCATTATTACTTAACTTCAAATTACTTCTCATACTATCACTTCTATATTATTATACCCCAAAAACCACTTAAATTCCTAGTAATATTATCCTATTTGACAGCAAATTACATTTTAATTATCTGTAAAAATAATATCTATTTTTTTATCAAATTTATCCACTACTAATTCCTTAATTATACATTCTTGATAACATATGCCAGTACTTAAAATTCTATGTGTATTTAAATATCTATCATAATAGCCTTTACCAAATCCTAATCTAAATCCTTTATGATCAAAAACTATACCAGGTACTATAATAACTGCTTTAGCAAAACTAGTAACTTTACTGCTATTTTTAGGCTCCATTATCCCAAAATTACCTAAAACTAAATTATTTAAACTATTAATAAAATAAAATTCCATATTCCCCACTTTATCAATAGTTATTGGTAAAGCCACCTTTTTATTATCTTTTAAAGCTTGCAAAATAATTGGTTTAATATTTACTTCTTCATCTAAAGGATAATAAGCTAAAATAGTATCACTATTTTGATATATATTAGAACTTAAAAATTTTTCACAAATCCTTTTATCTTTACCTTCTTTATCAACTATATTTCTTCTAATTTCTTGATATTTTTTCCTTAAAACATCTTTCATTTTCTTAACTCCAATACCACAAAGCTCTCTAAATGATAGCTATAGCTAAACATATCTAAAACTTTATATGTTTTTAACTCATATAGTTCTTCTAAATTTTTTAAATCTCGCATTAAAGTACTTACATCACAAGATACATAAATAATTTTCTTTGGCTTATTTTCTATAATATAATTTTTAGTTACTTTATCAAGTCCACTTCTTGGGGGATCAACAATTAACGTATCAAATTTAGCATTAATCTTTTCTATGACTTTAGAAACATCTCCAAGCATAAACTTTAAGTTCTTTCTTTTATTTAAAAATATATTTTTACTAGCATTAATAACCGCATTTTTTACTATTTCTATCCCAATAACTTCACTTGCTTTTTTACTTGCTACCATACTTAAAGTTCCAACCCCAGAATACAAATCCAATATTTTACTGTTACTCTCAATATTATCTTCTATTAACTTAAATAATTTTTCGGTAATATAAGGATTAATTTGAAAAAAAGAATTATAACTTACTTTAAATAACATTCCTAAAATTCGTTCATAAAAGAAATCTTGACCATATAACAATTTATCATTATAAATAATTCCTACTATTTTTATTTTTTTTCTTAAAGAATCTAATTCTATATTATAATTATCATTATCACTATTTATTATTAAAATAATCTCATCATTATAATTACATCTAATAGTTAAACTACCATTTTCTATATTTAATAACTTATAATTATCTATTACTTTATTTATCGTTTTACTTGCTACTAAA
This sequence comes from uncultured Mycoplasma sp., assembly GCA_947646115.1. Classification (GTDB taxonomy): domain Bacteria; phylum Bacillota_I; class Bacilli_A; order RF39; family UBA660; genus Caccenecus. The sequence continues at coordinate 9,229 of CANSFH010000021.1, read as the reverse complement.
CATTCTTTAATCTCTACTAATTTATGTGAACCTTCTTTAAAATAACCTATTTTACCATTTACAATTTTTAAACTAATTTTATTTCTATAATTAAAATTCTTCTCATTACTTATAATTTCAATATCACTACTATAATTAATGTTATTCTTATATAATAATTCTTTAACTTTATTTAATTTAAAATCTAACGTATTTTTATATTCATAAAAAAGTAAATTACATCCTCCACACTCTAAAAAATAAGGACATTTACTATTTATTCTTTTATTACTTTTACTAATATATTTAACTACTTTACCAACACTATAACTTTTTTTATCTTCTATTATTTCTATATCCACTACTTCTTCTGGTAAAGCATTACTAATAAAGATTGTTTTTTTATTTATATGAGCAACACCTCTCCCAAAATGATCTAAAGACTCTATTAATACATTTTGATACATAAGAAATCACCTATCTTGATTATAACAAATACCATGCCCATATTAAAGAAAAAATTCAGAAATATTCTGAACTTTAAATTTACTTATCTAAATTATCTAAAGCATATTTACAAGCTTCAATAACAAACTTGGAAAATGTAATTTTTTTATTTGTAACTTTATTTATTTCTTTAATTAAATCTTTAGGAAACCTTATACATTTATTATTAGTTTCTTCTTTTATTTTTTCTTCTATTTTAAACTTCATTTATATTTCTCCTATTCATCTAAAATATGCCAAAATTTACATACTAAATCATAATCTTCGTCGGTATTTCACGTCTAAAGTTTTTCTAACAATTTCATATGAGAAAATTAATTCGGTGATTATTATGTATAAAGAACGGTTAAAAGAAGTTAGAGAAGAAAAAAACATTATTCAAGAAGATATAGCAAAATATATTGGAATCCATAAAGGTTTATATGATCAATATGAAGTAGAATATGCCATACTTCTGTCAAAACACTTAAATAGCATAAGTAACTATTTTAATATATCTATAGATTATCTTTTTAACTTTACAAATATTAAACAATACGATAACTATAATGAAATAAATAAAATTATTTGTGGTACCAGAATAAAAGAATTAAGAAAAGAACTTAAACTAACTCAAGTAAAACTTGCTTCCATATTAAATACTACCCATTCAGTTATAGCTGATTATGAACGTGGACGATATTTAATAGCTACCCCTTTTCTTTACACAATTTGTAAAAAATATAATATATCTGCTGATTATTTATTAGGCAAAGTTGATGAACCCAAATATTTATCTTAAGTATAGATTTTCTTTTAAAAATATGATAAACTTAATTTAGTAGAGCGTTAGGAATCTAATGTCTCCTACTTTATGTAAGTTGTGACATTAACTTCACTGTTATCACTATTTTGAACAACAATAATAACAGCAGGAGTCGATGTCATTTTATTTTGCCTATTAAATAGGCTTTTTATATTATTTAAAATTGCTTTTAATAAAACTACCAATCTATTCTTTCCTTTCTACAAAACCCCTGACAGGCAAATTTTGATAGGGAGGATAAATGTCAAGATAGTAGACATCGAGTCCTAACGCTCAAGATAATATTCTAAATTAGCATTTATAAAAAGTCGAGAAAAATCGTTCGACAAAATCTGACAACCATACAACTTAATACCTTGTTTAAACCATCTATTTATTGTATAATTAACTTAATAATAGGTGGTGTTTTTTGTGAGAACTTTTGATTTTGAAAAAAACTCTATTGTAGAAATAATAAACGAAATAATTATCGATGCAATTGAAAACAGAGCTAGCGATATTCATTTTGATCCAACAAAAGAATGTTTAATGGTACGTATTAGAATAGATGGAGAATTACATGATTATACTAAAATTCCTAATATTTTAAAAAAGAATGTTATAACTCGTATAAAAATAATAAGTGGCATGAACATCACTGAAACAAGACTTCCTCAAGATGGAGCTATAAAAAATGCCATAAATAATATATCTCTTGACTTACGTGTATCATCACTTCCTGTAATTGATGGCGAAAAAATGGTTATACGTATACTTGATTATAGTATGAGTTTAAATGGTTTAGAAAATTTAGGATTTTCTGATCATAACTTAAAAAAAGTATTTAAAATGCTCGAAAATCAAAACGGTTTAATTTTAGTAACTGGTGCTACGGGAACTGGTAAATCTACAACTGTATATGCCCTTCTTCAAAAACTAAATACTAAAGAACGTAACATCATTACCGTTGAAGATCCCGTAGAGATGCAAATAGAGGGTATCAACCAAGTTCAAGTTTTAAGTGAAATTGGCCTAACATTCAGTCACACTTTAAGAAGTATATTAAGACAAGACCCCGATATTATCATGGTAGGTGAAATTCGTGATGATGAAACAGCTCATATTGCAGTTAGAGCAAGTATAACTGGTCATTTAGTTTTATCTACTGTCCATACCAATAATTCTTTAACTACTATTGAAAGATTACTAGATATGCAAGTAGAACGTTACTTATTAAGCTCTGCTTTAACTGGCATTATTTCTCAAAAACTAGTAAAAAAACTATGTCCTAAATGTCGTAGTACTCGCCCTACTACCTCTTATGAAAAGAAATTATTTAAAAAACATTTAGGAATTGAAATAAATAAAGTCTATACTCCTCAAGGATGTGAACATTGTAACAATGGTTTTTTAGGACGTTTAGCCATTCATGAAGTTTTAAATATTAATGAAAATATTAGAGAAGCTATTAACAGTAACACTAAAAGAAAAGAACTAAAAAAATTAGTCTATAATTCTAAAGATGACATTACTACAATGTTTCAAGATGGTCTTGAAAAAGTCGCTGATGGCTTAACTACTATTGAAGAAGTTTTAAAAACAATTGACGTATCTAGCTATGAAGAATTAGAAATATAAAAAAAGTTTGCAATTTAGCAAACTTTTCTTTTAAATATTTTTTTAATTAATTTAGCAATATAATTTACTGCAATAATAATTATATATTGAAAAAATAAATAAAATAACATTACTTTATAAGTTAAAATAAGCTTATGTTTAATAAAATATATTGAAAAAGGAATTATCATTACTAATAATAACAATATTAAATTAATAATATTTTCTTTTAAAAAATCTTTCTTTATTTTTTCTTTTTTCTCATAAAAGCTATTCATTAATAAATATAAAACCATTACTGCAAATAAATATTTATCAACAAACTCTTTACCAAAAGAAGAAAAATAATAAAAAACTATTATTAAAAACAAAGTATCAATTCTAAATATTTTAAAGAAATTATTCTTTAAATATTTTACTGAAAAAATTTTATAATTATCATTATTTAAATTATTAATTCCACTAATTAAATAGAATATTATCCATGGCACAAAAGTTATCAAAATTACATATTTATTGATATTCATTAGTACTACTCCTTCCAAATAAACATCCACAATAATCTTGTCGATATAAATTATATTTTTTACTATATTCTATACTTTTTTTATAACCATCATTTTTTTTAAAATCTCCATATATAAAAGGAATACCTTCTATTTCTGATATTTTTTCCCCAATTTTATTTATAATTTGACTATTTTTATGTGGACTAACAGAAAGTGTTGTACCAAAAAAATCAAAACCTTTTTCTCGGGCAATAATAGCTGTTTTAGAAAGCCTTAAATAAAAGCACTTACTACAACGAGCTCCACCTTCCTTTTCCTGTTCCAACCCCTTCACATATTCTCTAAAATTACTATTATCATAAACTGAATCTAAATATTCTAAATCTATTTTATTGTTCTCTTTTTTTAATTCCTCAATAAATCTAATTTGTTCTTTCTTACGATGAATATATTCTTCATTTGGTTCAATATTAGGATTATAATAAAAAATAGTAATTTTAAAATAATCTTTTAAAAAATTAATAACTTGGGTAGAACAAGGACCACAACAACTATGAAGTAATAATTTAGGTTTATCATTAAAAGTACTTATTAAATCCATTAATTTATTCTGGTAATTTATTTTTGTCTCCATCATCAACATCTCCTGCGTCATCTGAAAATTCAGTAAAAAGTCCTACTAAATCATTACTACTATCGTAACTATCTAAATATAAAGTTCCCTTCTTATCTCCTACCAACATATAAAACTTTTTATAATTATTAAGTCTTTTCATATTTAAAACATTAACATATACATGATTACCATCATTCATTCTAAGAAAAAATCTATTATCATCAATAATAACATTTTCATTAATATCTGGATCATATACAATTTCATTAATCATCTTAATAATATCAGAATTAACATTCTGAAAAGCTTCAATAAAACTTTTTAACATATCACTAGGTACATAATTAATAAGCGTCGGAATACCTAAATATTTTTTATCAATATCAACTTCTTTATTAGTACTTAAAACAACTTTATTAGAACTTCGGTTTAAAAATAAAGGCAAAGCTTCTTCAATATCAATTATAATACTGCCATTAATCTTTTTCGTAATTTTAACATCCTTAACTAAATCTAAAGACATAATTTTCTTTTCTAATTTTTTAGTACTAGTTTTAAATATAGCAGGATAATTCTTAATTTCTGCTACTTCAATAATTTCATTATCTTTTAAATAATTAGTATTTTTAATATAAATATTTTTTATTGGCATTGAGAAAATAGTATAAAAAAGCATTACTACTAAATATATTATAAGTAGCAAAACAATAAATGCTTTAACATTAATCCTTCTTTTTACTTTTTTTCTTGCCAAAATTTCACTTCCACTCTAGTATCTCTTGTTCTACAACTAAATCAATATTATATTTATTCTTTATCTCATCATGTACTAATTTTATCAAACTTTTTATATCATTACTAGTAGCATTTCCTGTATTTACAATAAAATTAGCATGCTTTCCGGAAATTTCTGCTCCTCCAATTTTTTTTCCTTTTAATCCTGCTTCTTCAATTAATCTTCCAGCAAAGTCATTTGAAGGATTTCTAAATACACTGCCAGCTGATGGCATATCAAGCGGTTGACTTTTCATTCTTCTTGTAGCTCGATCTTTAATGATTCTTAATGACTCTTCTTTGTTTCCTTCTTCCAGTAAAAAAGTTGCTTCAAGCACAATTAAATTTAAATCTTTAATATTTGTACTGCGATAATTATAAATAATTTCTTCTTTTTTTAATTCTTTAATTTCTAAATCGTTATCTAAAACCTTAATGCTTACCAGTTTATCAAATATTTCTGAATTATAAGCACCAGCATTATTATTAATACTTCCCCCAACTGTACCTGGAATATTAATAGCCCACTCTAAACCAGTAAGATTATTATCCACTGTAAATTTTGTTAGCTCACCCATCATAGCTCCCGCTTCAACTTTAACAAGATTACCTTCTCTAGAAATACTTTTTAGGCCATCTAATTTTATAAGTGCTCCTCTAAAATAATCATCAAAAATTACATTTGATCCTGCTCCCAACATAAAATAATCAATCTGCTTATCTTTTAATATTTTTATAATATCCTTTAAACCTTGCAAAGACTTTATTCTAATTAAATATTTTACTTTACTATCTATTTTATACGTATTAAACTTCTTTAAAGAAACATTTTCTTCAATTATTATATCTTTTACATCATTCATTTAATAGCTCCTTTAATTCTTGGACAATAACTAAACTACTATCAGTCTTTCCTAAATTTTTTAAATTCATTTTCATAATTTCATAATCAGTTTTGCTATCAAGTAGCTCTGTTACCATTTTAAATAAAGTCTTACCATCAAGATTTTTTTCTTCTAATAATAATCCTGCATTTTTATCTACTATTTCTTTAGCATTAAAATACTGATGATTATTAGCTACAAAAGGACTTGGAATAAAAATAGCTGGTAAACTTAAAGCTAATATTTCACTAATTGTACTAGCTCCTGCTCTCGTGACAATTAAACTCGCATTTTTCATTAATCCTACTAAATTATCTAAATATGGTAATATCTTAACATTAGGACTAAACCTTGTTCCATTTACAAAATCATCATAATAATTTTTTCCTGTTATATATAATACTTGATAATCACTTTTTCTACTTAAACGTAAAAATTCCTTTAACTTTTCATTCATTGAACTACTTCCTAAAGAACCACCTACTACAATTACTAGTTTTTTATTATTATCAAGTCCTAAATCACTTTTTTTAATTTCTTTTGCGTCTATTGCAGCCTCACCACAAGGATTACCTGTATAAATAGTTTTTTTAGCTTTTTTAAATTTATCTACTGTTGATAAAAAAGAAACAGCAACCAAATCAGTATTTCTTGCCAAAACTCTATTAGTCTTTCCAACTAAACTATTTTGTTCATGTAAAAAAGTCTTTATATTTAATTTTTTAGCTGCTTTTATGACAGGATAAGTAACATACCCTCCAAATCCTAAAACCACATCTGGCTTAAATTCCTTTAATAATTTAAGACATTTATGATAACTTCTTTGGATTAAAAAAATATTTTTTACATCTTTAATTATATTTTTATTTATACCATTAATTTGTAAGCCATAAAAAGGAATACCCCTTTTCGGAATAAGTTCACTTTCCATTCTTGTTTTAGTTCCTATATATAAAACTTCTAAATTTTTCTCTGTCTTTTTAAGCTTGTCAAGTACTGCTAAAGCTGGATATATATGACCACCTGTACCACCAGCGCTAACAACTACACGCATAAACTCACCTCTTAATTAATTATACTATAATTTAAGAAAAAAACTATCATTTTTTAATCTATTCTATCCTTTTACTTGTAAAATTACCAGAACAACCCTTTTAACGCATCAAATAGCCCTGAAATACCATTAGTCATTATATCACTAATACCATTTGATAGTTTATTACCTATTTTTGTAACTCCATTCGAATAATCCTTTTTCTCTTCTTTTAAATAATCTTTTACATCAATTACTTGTCCATTATTTAAGTCTGTTTCAAATTGTTCCATTGCTTCTTTTGTAAGTACTGTTCTATTACCCGTTTTAGTTTCATAATAACCACTTTCATAAGCAATAATTAATGCTACAAAAACAATAATAAAAATATATAATATTCGAAAAAAATATTTACTTTTTTTATTTTTCTTCATTTGCATCACCTATATAATCTTTAAAAACTTTCGCAAGTATTTTAAGAGTTCTATTTACTTCATCAATTGTATTTTCTTTTCCCCCAACTATAATTAAAATCGCATTACTATTAATATCCTGATTATAAACCCCATGATAACCTGTTCCCCCTCTTAAACTAACACCTCTAGAAAGATCTTTACTTTTACTAATTAATATATTATTTAAAGAATTAGCAAGCTTTTGATTTTCCGTATAATTGCTATTAAGAGTTCCTACTACAAATAAAACTTTTGCATAAGTATTATTATCTATTTTAGCCGTAGTCGCTTCATATGTATCATTAGATAATTGTAAATCAATAAAATAATTTAGAGAACTATTATTATTTTTTGCTTTTTCTAAAAGAATTCTTGAACCTCTATAGCTATATGTATATGCAATATTATTATCCTTTAGTACTTTAGCAACACTATCTGTTTCCACTAAACTATTTATACCTAGTAATCCTAAATATTCTTCAAATATTTTACTAGCCTGCGTAACTAAAGAATTAATGTTGTATGAATGATAATTATTACTTTTATATTTACTAGTCTGAAAAGTATTATAAATATATATAATAGGATTACCTTCCTTTTTATTTTCAATAACTAAATCTTTTATATTATTATTTATACTTCCTACCGTTTCTGATAATTCAATATCTATACCATATAAATTTTTTCTTAATAAATCTTTAAAACTATAATTCTTATAATTAGGAATAATATTGCCAAAAGCATTTTTTATAATTCTATTCTCTATAAGATCTTTATTATTACTAACTAATAAATTAATACCAAGATTTAAAACTATAATTAAAATTATTACTATCATCGTTCCTATATATAAAATCTTATATCTCGGAACTTTTATTGTTTTTCGACTAATAAACCTTTTCATCTTCTTCACCAATTCTATTATATAAAATAAAACTAATAAAAAATGTCGAAAAAAAATAACTTAATTAAATTTAAGTTATTTTCTCTATTAATTAACAACATAAGGGTCAGAGGCTGTTCCTGTTCCAGTTAATGTTACATCTGAACGTAAATTTATTACTGGTCTAATGCCAAATATATTAGACGTTTGAGACTCTGCAAGGCTTCCGCTTGAAGATACATAAAATGCTTTAGTTCCAAAATAATTACTGGTATATAAACTTGGAGACATGGTCCAATAGCTTTGACCTGTATATAAGTAATAGCTTGAATTTGCTGTTCCTCCAAATCCTCCTGCATACACTACTTCATCCGCTGTTATTAATCCTATTGGATTTGTTAAACTTTTATTTCCTTTTAAAGACCCACTTTTTGTGAACAAGTCACTATTATTCTTACATTTGAATGTTGGTATTTGGTTTGTTCCCCAGCTTCCATTTGATAATATTCTTAAATACGCTCCATAATATGTTGTTGTGGTTCCTGTTCCGCCACTTCCATTGCTTGCTGTGGAACTTGTACTTGGCTCTCTATCATTACAGAATCCAGCATTAGCATCTATTTCATCTTCGTAATTTAAAAGGTTATTAGCATACCATGTATTTAATTTTTGCAGGATTAATGATTCGTTATCCGTTCCATGTACCTGGTCTTTTGCATACTTGAATCCCACATACATATTATTATTACCTGAATTAAACATACTTTCTTCTAATGTTAGTTTGTTTCCGTTTGCTTTGGCACTTTCTCCATCATATATTATCCTTATACCTCCATCACCATTTATTCTGATGATTCGCCAATATCTTCCTGCAAATCTTACATAATTATTGGATACTGCTCCTCTAAAATAATATGTATCCCCATCATCATCTTCTGCTTTAAATACTCCTTCATCAGAGGTTGCTACACCTGTAAATGATTCTGGACTTTCTTTAATGCTTTCAATACCTACATTTCCCAAAATTAGATCTCTAGCTGTTAATTTTTTGTCAAAATACAAATAACAACTTGTTCCGCTTTCTGTTAAGTTATTAATTGTAATATTTGGTATTCTTCCTGTTGGAGTTGCTCCATTACTACACACACTTTTTTCTGTATTTAAAGTATATCCTTCTTGTGGTATATC